>JBKPAB010000023.1:0-11765 GCA_046726195.1 Actinomycetota bacterium | reverse complement strand
ATAGGCGCCACTGAAGATGCCGACGTGTCGTGCGACTTCATGAAAGTGGCTCGCTGGCCACGGCCGACTTTCAATGGCTTCGAGATCTTCCATGGCGATCCAGGCGAGTTGCTCATTGGTGTCCGCAAGGATCTCGCCGGTAGCCAGGCACCGAGGCGCGACCAACGGACCGGGAAGCTGCCGCTGCCACGCTGACTGGTAGATATGCCATTCCCGCTTCCAGTAGTCCCAGGCCTTTTGGTCAGTGCCGATCGATTGGAAGCTCAGCTGGTCAAGCGTGAGCACTTTGATCACCATGGTCCAGTCGACAGGTCGCCGACGACTCACTGCTGCGGTACCGGCAACCCGATAGAGACGCGTGCCCGCACCGATACCGGTAAAGATCTGCTTCGAATGCCTGCTGAGGATCTCGGCCGTATCGAAATTGAGCAGGGCGCCCACCAGCCGCTGCCATGTCGCGTCGTCGAGATAGTCGAGGTAGCTTCTGGCGTCGTTCATCATGGGACGCTCCTTTTGATCTTGCATCTCAGTGTGACCCTCCGGCATGACAGCTGACCAGCGATTTAGGCCGCGGCTGAGCTAGTAATGGGGTGGCGCAGGTGAAGACTCCGGTCGGGTCAACTCGTGATTTCACAGCCTGCAGACGCTCGAGCGTCGTGCGGTCGTGGAACCGGTCGCGACCTCCGTAGGGGCGATCGTCGAAGTTGGCGCGTGGATGCTGGCGGGTCGCCTCGCCGTTCTTGATCAACTGACTCATGCGTCAACTCTGCTGATAGAGACCACGATGCACATCCGTGACGAACACGGAGACATTCGACGGTAACCACGGAGCTTCATGTGCCGGCTCGCCGTCAGCAGGTCGGCTCGTCAAATCGGTTTCGATCGCGCGAGTACATCGGCGATGGCGTCAGCGGCGACCGATGCGCCATCCTGTCGCCGGATCTTGGCTCCTAGCTGTGCGGCGGCAATCCCGTATCCCTGATCTCCAAGCACCCGTTCGATGGCCTGCCGGATCCGTCTTGATGATGATCTTTTTGGGAGCAAGCGGCCGGCGCCGGCCCTCTCGAGCGCCTGCCCGATCTTGAACTGATCCATGAACTTCGCCATCGGTAAGACGATGACGGGCAAGTCATGGGACAAGGCAGCCATGGTCGTGCCGTGGCCGCCGTGTCCAATGACCAGTGAAACGGTCGGCAGCACCTCAGCATGTGGAAGGTAAGAATGCAGCTCGGCATTCTCCGGCACTCGCACCTCGTGGGCGGGGACCGCTGAGCCAGTCGTAACAACGGCCTGCACCGGCAAACCGCTCAACGCGTCGAGGATGTTCTGCAAAACCCGCTGCTGCCCCGGAAAAAAGGCGGTACTCAGGCTCACCAGAACGCGGGGCTGGCCGTTGGGCTGCTTCGACGGTCGCGGTGTGCCCTGCCAGACAGGGCCGGTGAAGCGAATGCAGTCAGGCAACGTCGTGTGGCCGTCTGGGTCAAGGCTGCGGAGCGTGGCTATCAGACCCACTTCGACGTCACTCCAACGTTGCGTTGACGAGCGGCCGCGTAGTCGGGCGCTCGGCCCGTTCGAGCCCATGCCCAGCGCTGCGGTGGAGTAGAAGGAGTGCACCAACACCGCACGCCGGATCTGGCTCTGCTCAGCGGCTCGCAAGACACTTCGGAGCACGCAATCGATCACCACCAGGTTGGTCGGCTCACGCTGCACGGATCCCAACAGGTCAACCGCAAGGCTCCGGTCGTTGAGGATGGCCTGGAAGCCCCTCATCCAGCGGAGCCACGGCTCGGGGGTAGTCGTGGAATACGCATACGGATGTGAGTACGGCTCGAACCGCAGTCCCGCCCCTTCAATGGTGCTGCGCAGCTGCTCGTGTCCGAGCATCCGCACGCCTTCGCCGCGGCGTTGCAGTTCGGCGGCAATACCAATGGCTGGCGGTAAGTTCCCGCCGCCGTCCCACGTGACAAACAAGATGTCGGCCATGATCATCCTTCTTTGTTTTGATCAGAGAGGATGCCGGCGATGAGTAGTCGCACCCGTGCCTCTGCGGTAGGTTGGTCGAGCCCGCGATCGCGGCGCAGGAGTTTCCAGGTGTAGATGTCGGTTGCGACGACTAGCAGATCGATGAGTGCTTCGCGGTCGGCTGCTGGCCTGTCCGCGAGTTGAGGGGCGAACAGTTCCGCAACGTTCTCCCTGTGCAGCCGGCGGCCAAGGTCCATCTGTTCGTGGAAGGTGTCGTCGAACAGTTCCTGGCCGAGCATTTTGAGCACGCCATCACCGCGATGCTCGTAATGATTGAAGATGGCGTGAACAGCTGCGGGAACATCACCTGTAGGCGCGGCCCGTTCCTCCCCGATCTCCTTAAGGGCAAACTCTTCAATTGCGGCGTCCAACCCGTCCCGGCTGCCGAAGTGCCGCAGCACCGTCTTGACGCTGACACCTGCCCGGTTGGCGATGTCGTCAAGCGTGGTCTCTATGAAGAGCTGTTCCCAGGACAAATCGAGGCCTGCCCCCAAGATGCGTCGCCGGGTTGCAGCTGCCGCTTCTGCCCGATTGGCCATATTGTAAGGCCGCTTCAAATTCATGTCTCTCTCAGTTGACACCAATTCGATATTGATGTCAATGGGCATGGACATGATTTCTGAGGACGAAGTCGATCAGTGAACTACCTGTTCCCGCCCAGCCTCGTGTTGCTGGCGCCCAATACCGGCGGCGGCTGGTGGTGCTCTCGTGTGGTCTCGACTTCCATCTCGTCGCTGACGTCGAAGAAGCGGAGCGGTGGCCCGGGCAGCTGGATCCGCCCGAGTGAAGCATGCTCAACGTCGATGAGCAGGCCCTGAGACTTGGTCTGCTCCCAGGCATAAACCTCGTCGATGCTCCGCACCCGCCCGGCAGGGACACCTACCGCTTCCAGACGCGCGAGGACGTCAGTCGCGGCGAGTGAGGAGAACGCGCTCTCAAGGATCCGGATGACCTCGGGGCGCCGTTCGACCCGTTGCCGGTTGGTCGTCAGGCTCGCGTCGATGTCCAACCCGAATTCCATGCTGATCTTCTGCCACTGGGAGTCATTGCCGCAGGCGATCTGGACGGCGCCCTCTCCGCAGCGGAATAGCCCGTACGGGGCGATGGACGGATGGTGGTTGCCCCGGGCCTGGCCGCGTACGCCAGCGACGGTCCAAGCGGTGCCCTGGTAGCCGTGGGAGGCAACAACGGCAGCGAGAAGTGAGGTCCGCACGATCTGGCCGCGGCCGGTGCGGGTTCGCTCGTGCAGTGCAGCGAGGACGCCGTACGCTCCATAGACGCCCGCCAGGATGTCAGCAATGGGTACTCCCACCCGCTGCGGATCGTCCGGACCGGATCCCGTGACCGACATCAGACCGGCTTCGCCTTGGGCGATCTGGTCATAGCCGGCCCGGCCGCCTTCCGGACCGTCGTGTCCGAATCCGCTGATCGCCAGCACCACCAGCCGCGCGTTCAAAGCCAGCAACGCCTGATCCGTCAGACCGAGCCTGGCCAGCGTGCCGGGCCTGAAGTTCTCGATGAGCACGTCCGCATTCGCCAAGAGTCGCCGCAGCTGCGCCATGTCGTCGGGGTTTTTGAGGTCCAGCGTGATCGACTCTTTGTTTCGGTTCGCGGCCAGGAAGTAGGTGGATACCGGCTCACCGTCCGAGCCTTCAACGAAAGGTGGACCCCAGCTCCGCGCATCATCGCCGTGACCTGGCTGTTCGACCTTGATGACTCTGGCCCCGAGGTCGCCGAGCATCATGGCTGCATGCGGACCGGCGACGGCGCGGGAGAGGTCGATGACTTCAAGATCGGAAAGTTGGCCCTCGTGGATGTACACCTATGTTGCTCCGTTCTGGGACCTCAGTCGTGATCTTCGAATGCGCACCCGAATGGCTCGATAGCTGATCCCGACGGCGAACACCAAAGCTCCACCAATCACTGCACTCAATGGCAGCGTCAGCGCCAGAATCCCGCAACCGGCCATCCCGACGATTTGCAGCATGCGTGGGAATCGGCGCCGTTCTCCAGATTGCGTGTACGCGGCCCCGTTGGCGATCAAGTAGTACAGCAGGACGCCGAAGGAGGAGAACCCGATCGCTCCCCGCAGGTCGGTCAGCAAGATCAGGACACAGACCAGTCCAGCCACAACGATTTCTGCATGATGTGGGACCTGATGACGATCATGTACCGCGGCCAACCAACGCGGAAGATCATCATGGCGTGCCATCGCAAGCGTTGTCCTGCCCACGCCCGCGATCAACGCGAGCAGAGCGCCGAGCGCCGCAGCCGCGGCCCCCACGCGAACGGGCAAGCCGGCCCACACCCAACCCGCTGCATCGACCGCAGCGGCTAGGGGTGCAGTGCTCGCTGCCACTCCGGCTGGCCCCAGGGCGACCAAGATCGAGGCGCCGACCACCAGATAGATCAACACCGTGATGGTGAGAGCCGTCAAGATCGCCCTGGGAATTGTGCGTTCCGGATCACGGACCTCTTCGCCCAGCGTGGCGATCCGGGCATACCCGGCAAAAGCGAAGAACAACAGACCAGCCGACTGCAAGATGCCGTACCAGCCGCCTCCCAGGAGATCCCAGGATCGAGTCGAGGTTGCCCAATCCCCCTCGCTGAGTGACGCCACAACGACCAGCGCCAAGGTAGCGAGCACGATCGCGATGATGATCTTGGTCAGACCTGCGGTCCGGGTGATTCCGTAGTAGTTGACCGCCGCCAAAACGATCACTGCTGCGACTGCGATCGGCCGCTGCCATCCAGGCGGGGCAACGTAGGCAGCAAAGGTCAACGCCATCGCCGCGCAACTCGCGATCTTGCCGACGACGAATCCCCAGCCGGCGAGGAATCCCCACCACGTCCCCAGCCGCTCCCGGCCGTAGATATAGGTACCGCCCGAAGTCGGATACTCAGCCGCCAGCTGGGCAGAGGCGGTGGCATTGCAGTACGCCACGAGAGCGGCTACGGCAAGCCCGATCAACAAACCCGCGCCGGCCACACCGGCAGCCGGAGAGAAGGCGGCAAACACACCGGCGCCCAACATCGAGCCCAGCCCGATGATTACCGCATCGAGGGCGCCGAGCCGCCGCGCCAGTCCAGGCTGGGTCACGACCCGATGCAACCACAGGACTGGAACTGGTGTTGGCTGGGCTCGTTTCTGCCGGTTTGGTGGGAAAGGTACGGGCTTCACTGACTTGGGGCGCACGTTTCCGCCGGTTTGGTGGAAAACGTACGGGTTTCAGCGACTTGAGGCGCACGTTTCCGCCGGTTTGGTCGGAAACGTACGGGTTGGCCGGTTTGCGTGAGGCCGGCCCTGTCAACCTTCTTGGTATCAGTTGGGGTAGACGATGGACTTGAGACTGGCCGGGTCTTGGTCGCTCTCGAGCGCCTCGTCGGCCCGCTCGAGGCCGAAGCGGCCGGTGACCAGGGAGTCAAGATCGACAGCACCGCTGGCCACGAGGTATATCGCGGCTGGCCAGGTGTCGGTGTAGCGGAAGATGCCGGTCACGGTGATCTCGAGATTCTGGATGTGCTCGACAGGCAGGGCCATCTCCGAGGAGCCGAGTCCCACCAGTACGGCCGTACCCGCCGGGCGTACGGCCTTGATGCCTGACATGACGGCCTGCGGCGACCCGCTGGCGTCGACGAAGGCGTCGACATCCAGCCCAGCGTGGGCGATGTCGGTTTCGCGAGGATCGAGTACGCGGGTGGCACCGTAGCGCAACGCCCGCTCGCGCCGCTCGGGCATCAGATCGGTCACGATGACGTCCGCGGCGCCGAAGGCCCGTGCCGCCTGGGCACAGATAATCCCGATCGGTCCAGCGCCGGCGATCAAGACGCTCCATCCCGGGCTGATCCCGGCCTTGCGCATGGTCGTCACTGCCACCGACAGTGGCTCCAGCAGGGCCGCCGCTTCGTCCGACATGGAGTCCGGCACCCGATGGGCGAACTCGGTTCGGATCACGCAATACTGCGCGAAAGCGCCATCGATCGGCGGGGTCGCGTAGAACTCCATGTACGGGCAGAGGTTGTAGTGGCCGGCGCGACACTCGCGGCACCGTCGGCAATTCTTCTGCGGCTCGATGGCAACTCGTTCGCCGATCCGCGTCTCCGATACCTCCTCACCCACTGCAAGGATCCGGCCGGACAGCTCGTGGCCGAGGATCAGGGGACCGGTGACGACGAAGTCGCCGATCCGCCCGTGCCGGTAGTAGTGGGTGTCGGAGCCGCAGACACCCACCGCGGCCACCTCGACGAGCACTTCATCGCTGGCCATCGGAGGTGTCGGCACCTGCTCGACCCGAAGCGTCTTCACCCCAGTGAGCACGCTGGCGCGCATGCGTTCGGGGATTGTGGTCGGGGCAGTGGTGGCGGTCTGGGTCATGGCAGTTGGTCCCTCTCTCGCTCTTCCCACATTGTCGGTAGATGTGTTGACGCCTGGCTAGGGCTGGCTTGGTCGCGCGTCCGGCAATCTCGCGCATTACACTGACTTCCCGCATGTTTAGGCTGCTTCCATCCGTTCCCGACCATCCCGCAATCGAGGAGGAGATCCTCAGGTGGTGGGAGGAACGCGGCGTCTTCAACCAGCTCCGTGAGCGCAACCGCGGCGGCCCGGTTTGGAGCTTCATCGACGGTCCGGTAACCGCCAACAAGACCCTCGGCGTACACACCGCCTGGGGCCGCACGCTGAAAGACGTTTTCCAGCGCTACAAGGCGCTGCGCGGCTTCGACCAGCGCTACCAAAACGGTTTCGACTGCCAGGGCCTATGGATCGAGGTCGGCGTCGAGCGGGAACTCGGCCTCAACTCCAAGCGCGAGATCGAGGAGTACGGCCTCGCCGAGTTCGCACAAAGGTGCCGGGAGAAGGTTTCGCGATCGGCGCAGGACCTCATCCGAGGTTCCAAGCGGCTTGGCCAGTGGATGAATTGGGGGAACGACTACTACACCTTTTCTGACACGAACATCGAATACATCTGGGGTTTCCTCAAGCTCGTGCACGAGCGCGGATGGCTCTACCGGGGGCACCGGTCGACCGAGTGGTGCCCGCGTTGTGGCACCTCCATCTCGGCGCACGAGCTGGTGGGGAGTTACGAGGAGCGCATCGATCCCTCGCTTTACGTCCGCTTTCCGCTCCTCGACCGGCCTGGCCAGTCGCTCACGGTGTGGACGACCACGCCGTGGACGTTGCCGGCCAACGTCGCCGCTGCGGTTCATCCCGATGAGGAGTATGGATTACAAGAGGACGGGGAGTGGGTCGCGGTCAAGCGCTACCCTGACGAGACCTACGTCGAACGCCGCAGCGGGTCCGAGCTTGTCGGCTGGCGGTATGGCGGGCCGTTCGACAACCTGCCCGCGGCCGCCGGTGTCGAGCATCGTGTCATCCCGTGGGACGAGGTCTCGATGGAGGAGGGAACCGGGATCGTCCACATCGCGCCCGGTTGCGGCACGGAGGATTTCGAGCTCTCGCGCGTACACGATCTTGCCGTCATCACACCGGTGGATGAGGCGGGGCGGTTCTACGACCGCTTCGGCTGGCTGCATGGACTTTCGACCTCGGAGTCGGCAGAGCAGATTGTGGCCGATCTCGCCGGGCGTGGTCGGCTGGTTTCGGCGGGCGAATATACCCACCGCTACCCCTTCTGCTGGCGGTGCAACACCCCGCTGATCTTCCGGATAGCCGACGACTGGTTCATTTCGGTGGACGAAGTGAGGCCGAGACTGCTCCATGCCAACGCCACCATCGACTGGACGCCGGCCTACTTCGCTAAGCGAATGGACGACTGGCTTCGCAACATGGGCGACTGGAACATCTCTCGCCGCCGCTACTTCGGGCTCCCGCTCCCCATCTACCCGTGCACGTGCGGCCACGTCACCGTGGTCGGCTCCCGCGCCGAGCTCGAAGATCTGGCGACTGCCGGGATGGACCAGCTTTCCGAGCTCCACCGTCCGTGGATCGACGCCGTCGAAATCCGCTGCCCCGCGTGCGGGGTCGAAGGTGTCCGGCGGATCCCCGAAATCGGCGACGTCTGGCTCGACGCGGGGATCGTGCCCTTCTCCACGCTCGGTTGGCAGAACCCGGAGTGGATCGACGGCGGCTACGGAAACGGTGCTGCGAAGGGCCTCACCGGCGCCGATCTGCCCGATCACAGCTACTGGGAGACGTGGTTCCCGGCCCATTGGGTATCGGAAATGCGGGAGCAGATCCGGCTTTGGTTCTATTCGCAGCTTTTCATGTCGGTCTGCCTGGTGGACAAGGCGCCGTTTCGGTCGGTCCTGGGATACGAGAAAATGCTCGACGAGCACGGACGCCAGATGCACGGCTCCTGGGGAAATCTCATCCCAGCCGAGGAGGCGTTCGCACGTATGGGCGCCGACGTCATGCGTTGGCAGTATTGCGACCAGCCACCAGACCGCGACCTGCTCTTCGGCTATGGGCCGGCACATGAGATCAAGCGAAAGCTGCTGACGTTTTGGAACTCGGTCGGGTTTCTTGTCAGGTACGGAAACATCGAGGGTTTCCGGCCGACGTACAGCGACCTCGCGGCCGGGCCGTCTGATGTCGAGTTGCGCCCGCTCGACCGCTGGCTCATCGCGCGTACGGAGAAGCTGGTCGCCGACGTGACCGCCGCGCTCGAAGAGCAGCTCACTCACCGTGTGATCGCCGCCTTCGAGTCCTTTGTCGACGACCTTTCGAACTGGTACATCCGCCGGTCGCGGCGACGCTTCTACGCCTACGATGACGCAGCGTTCCGGACGCTCTGGTTCGCCCTGGTGGCGGGGTTGCGCGTGATCTCGCCGGTCATGCCGTTCCTCACCGACCACCTATGGCGGAACCTTGTCGCCGACGCGTGTGAAGGCGCTCCGGAGAGTGTCTTCCTCGCGGGCTGGCCGGAGGTCCATCAGCCGGACGAGCGGCTCCTCGCAGAAATTGCGGAGGTGCGCCGGATCGTGGAGCTCGGTCGAGAGGCCCGTGGCACGGCAGGAGTGAAGCTACGGCAACCTCTTCGGCGTGTGTACGTGCGTGGCGCCCGGCTCGCCAAGGGGCACGCAGACGAGGTCGCCGAGGAGCTGCGGGTCGACGAGGTGGGGTTCGACCAAGGGCCCGTCGCCAGGGTCCGGCTGCTGCCGAATCTGCGGGTGCTCGGTCCGCGCCTGGGCCCGAAGGTGCCCGAGATCAAGGCAGCACTGGAACGCGGCGAGGTGGAGGAGATCGGCGGCGGACGGCTTCGTGTCGCGGGCGAAGAGCTGGAGGCTGGTGAGGTAATCCGCGGAGAGCGGGTGGAGATCGCTGGCTGGGCTATTGCTGACGACGTCACGCTGTCGGTCGCTCTCGATACCGAGATCGACCCGGAGCTCGAGCTACGAGGCCGAGTTTATGAACTCATCCACACCGTCAACACCATGCGCAAGGAAGCCGGGCTCGAGTTGACCGACCGGATTGTGCTCACCCTTCCCGACGGCGATGACCTGCTACGCCACGAAGACTGGATCAAGGCCGAGACGCTGGCGACGCGCATCGAGGCAGGCGACGTCCTGGCGATCGCTAAGGCCTAGGTAGCTAACTCCCTGGGCCGACCGGCCCAGCTACGCCGACTCCCTCTGTCAACATCCGACGCTGCGTGGGATGTTCGCGCTGTACATCTCCATCGCGATTGCGCGAGCAGCTCAAGAAATTGAGCTCTGCGTTGACCGATGATCATCACGGCGGCATTGTGGTCATTTGGCTGCCAATCGAGCGACCTGGAAGGAACCTGCATGCGGACCTACGCCGTGACCGGAGCCTCCGGTAACTTCGGCCACCGCGTTGTTGAGGAGCTGCTTGCTCGCGGGGTTCGGGGCATCGAGATCGTTGCTGTGGCGCGTACGCCCGCCAAGGCTGCCGACCTGGCCGCTCGCGGTGTGCAGGTCCGTCCAGGCGATTACTCGCGTCCGGAGGCCCTTCAGCCGGCGCTGGCTGGGGTGGACCGGGTGCTGCTCATCTCGGGTAGCGAGCTTGGCAAGCGGGTACCCCAGCACACAGCAGTAATTCAGGCGGCCAAGAACGCTGGCGTCGAGCGGATCTTCTACACCAGCATCTTGAGGGCCGACACCTCGAGCAACCCAATCGCGGGAGAACACAGGGGCACCGAGACCGCGCTGCGGACCTCCGCTGTTCCGTTCACGTTGCTGCGCAACAGCTGGTACACCGAGAACTACACGGACCGGCTTGCCATGTATCTCGAGCGGGGTGAAATCGTGGGCGCGGCTGGCGCCGGCAAGGTCTCCGGCGCTCCGCGTGCCGATTTCGCCGTCGCCGCGGCGGCCGCAATGCTGACCGATGACCAGGGCAATGTTGTCTACGAGCTCGGCGGACCTGCATTCAGCCTCGAGGAGCTGGCAGCAACGATTAGCCAGGTCACGGGCAATACCGTTGGTTACCGCGATCTTCCGGCAAGCGACTACGTGACAGCACTGCAGCGTGCCGGCCTCGACGAGGCGACCGCCGAGTTCATCGTTGCCATCGACGCCTCCGTGGCCGCAGGCGACCTCGAGACCGACAGTGACGATCTCGCCAAGCTGCTTGGTCGCCCGCCCACCCCGCTCGCCGACGCCGTACGCGCCGCGTACGCCTGATGTCGGCGCTGACGCAAGAGTGACTGACGCCAATCTGAACGGGACTTCAGTCCCTAGAGCCCAGTGACTGCGCGAGAAAGGCTTGATGCATGGACATGAGGGGAAGCAGCAAGATCATCCGCCGCGCCGCTGCCGGCGTGACCGGCCTCATCGCCCTCTCGGCGTACGCGGGCGCAGTCGGGTTGGTGGGCGGCGGTATCTCATTCGGAGACATCATTGATGCTCGGCTTCCCCTTGGCAGTCTGTTCTTGGCCGGGCTGGCACTGCTGGTCTTCGTTGCGCTGCCGATGACCGTGGCGGCGGTCGCGGCGGCCAAGAACACGCAGCACAGCCCTGTCCTGGTGTTCGCGGCCGGGCTCCTGCTGGTTATCTGGATCGCGGTCGAGCTTGCGTTCATCAAGGCCTACTCCTGGTTCCATCCGACCTACCTGGCAATGGCCGTCATTGTCCTCGAGTTGGGCTGGCTGATGGATGGCGCCGGATCCGCAGCGCGTAGAACACCCCGCGTCGCAGCCGAGGGTGATCACACTGCCAACATCGACCCCAGGCCGACCAAACATGAACGACGCTGAGATTGTCGTCGGCATTGATGACTCTCCTTCGGCCAAGGCGGCCCTGCGATGGGCGGCCGAGCAGGCGCGGCTCACTGGTGCTCGCCTACGCGCAGTCAGTGTTGTGGATTGGCCGCTCGGTGTGCGAGCAGATGGGCGTCCGATTCTGCAAGCCTCTGGCCCAGGCCACCATGACGAGGTGGGGCACTCCTATCGAGCAATGCTGAGTGAGATCTTCTCCGAGATCGATCCGCCGTCGGACTGGGTGTTGGAATTCGAGGTTGGTCGGGCGGGGAATGTGCTCGTACGCGCCTCAGAGCACGCTCGGCTGCTCGTGGTCGGGACGGGAGAGCATGTTGGCCTAGGCAAGATCTTGATCGGTTCGACGAGCCATTACTGTCTCAGCCACGCTAGATGTCCGTGGTAGCAGTACCGACCGCCCACGCGTAACGCCCTAGTTGGGCTTGCGACCCCACAGGTGTTGTCCGGATCAATGAGGGTGTTGTCCGTTGGCGTATGTGGCGCCGAATGTCGGGAGTTGCGCGGGTGCTCGCCCTTATATTGAATGTGTGTTCGATAATGATCTGG
>JBKPAB010000022.1:0-1674 GCA_046726195.1 Actinomycetota bacterium | reverse complement strand
ACCTCGCGCCTTCGAATGTTTCCCGGCGGGTCATTGCGCGTCCGAGTCAGTCTCGGAATCGGTGAGGTGACGCCGAGGAAATTACCAGCCGCCGCCGCCTCCTCCGCCGTCGCCACCGAAGGAGCTACCACCGCCGAATCCGGTGCCAGCAGCGCCCGACGATGAGGCGACCGGTGCCGCCGAGGTGAGGCTGCTGGTGAGGAAGGCGGTGTTGAACGCTGTCATTTGATAGTTGCCGATGTACCAGTACGGTGTCTCGTTCGGCAACCGGCCCATCGCCACCAAGTCGGCGCAGATCTTGGCCCAGCGGTCGGCCAATCCGAAGATGATCGCCCAAGGCAGGTACTTGGAGAAGATGTCCTCGCCCTCCTCGAACTTGAGCTGGTCTGCTTCAGCGGTCGCCAGGTAAGTCCGGAAGCCCTCAACTTGATCACACAGCGCACGGCCTTCGGCTGTGCGCTGCCCTCCCTTCAGCTTGGCGCGGATCACAGCAACAGTGATGATGATCGGCAAAAGTGGGGTCAACAGCAGCAGCACCCTTGGCAGCTCGCGCGCCCAAGCGATCCAGAGACCCACGGCGATAACAGCAGCCAGCGTGATAGCGATCATGGCAACGCCGAAGCTGCTGATCGCGGCAGCGGAGGGTACTTTGCGGAACCAGCCGCGCGCGGCGACCTGATTGCGCACGGAGTCCCGCATCTGCTCATGGGCGCTGGCAAGGCTGCCCGGCCGGGAGAGATCCCTCTCGGCTCCCGGCGGCTCATCCTCGAACAGGCCGGTTAGCAGCACCATTTCGTGCGGTGTTGAAGCCTTGCTCGGGTCGATGAGGCTAATCCGGAAGTCGTGTTCGTCATTGCTCTGGACGGCCAGGGCGCCCCTGACCGCCAGGTCGATGATCGTGGCAGCTGTATCCTCCGAATCGACTTGGCCGTCGATCAGCAAGCCGGCCTCAGCCATGGGGATGGGTGGTGGGGAAAACGCCACCGGGATAGGGATGTCGGGATCATTCGGCACAACCCATGCCTGCTGACCAGGAAGTGGAGTGGTGCCCGGCGCCAGGTCCGCATAGCGCTGGTCGCGGCCGTTCTTGTGCCACCACAGCACTCCGACGATCGGCGAACCTACGGCGATCACCAGTGTCACCGCAGCCAGTGCAAGTGCACCGACCCTTTCGGCGGGTAGAAGCTTGGAGCCGTTCGGCTCCATGTGACGCTTGTTGTCCGCCACCAGACCTGGCGTGATCTTGACGCCGACACTGACGCTCTCTCCAGAGGGGACATTGGTCTGAGCGAATCTGGCCTGGCCGTCCTTGGTCAATTTCTTGGTCTGGCAAGGAGTAGTGCTTTCCGGCGGCCCCGCGAAACAGGTGGCATCCTGTGCCCCACCTGGCACTGTGGCTGTGATCTGCAATTCCTTGATCAGCGGGTTGCCAAAGCCTGGGCCGTCCCAATAGAACTCGTCGTAGCCATTGAATGAGCGCATCGCACCGCTCACGTCGTAGGAGATGACATAGGTCGCGGTCGGTGCGGAAATGGTCAGGTTCGGGTTGCCAATCCGAACGTTGAGCTCCTCCTCACGACCGCCTTGAGACTGACCTGACACCGACCCAGCAAGGGCTGATCCTCGGCTTGGCCTCTGTGGAGTTGGCTTTCACTGCAACTGCGCTGGTCGACC
>JBKPAB010000021.1:0-7679 GCA_046726195.1 Actinomycetota bacterium | reverse complement strand
GCGATTCCCCGGTAAACAAGCCGTTGCCGATATCGATGGCGCGATGAGGGAGCTGCGGCGCGACGAGCCGGCGGTCGACAAGGTCGAGAAAGGACTTAAGGCGGCCAAGGCTGCTGGCGTACCGGTCGATCTTGAAGGAGTACGGCCCCCACCCTCGGCACTTGCGGTGACCACGACAGGTTTCGGTCCGGGCTCGGTTGCGGCCAAGAAGCCAGTGCCGCCCCCCAAGAAGGTGCCCGCAGTCAGCCCATTGGGTCGAGCAGCTGCCAAGAAGGCGGCGCCAGCACTCAAAGCAAAAGCCGGCGCGGGGCCGTCGGCACCTGTCGGAGGGGCGCCAGCGGCGGCTCAAGCGGCCGCACCCTTGGCGGCGGACCAGCTGCTGCAGCCGCCAGTGCCGCCGAGTCGGCAACGACCCGAGGACGATCCGGCCTTTACGCAGGTCACCGGCAAGGTCAAAGCCACAGCTCGCGCGAAACGCGCCCACCCACCTGCTGCATTAAAGGCCAAGGAGGCCCAGGACGCCGCACTTCCGCCGGCCGGCGATGTCGGCTCTCAGGCGAAGGCGGCCAAGGCCGACACGATGGATGCCCAGAAGCCCGGCACCTTCGACAAGCAGGCATTCATCGCGGCCGTAAAGGCCGCCATCGAAGCCAAGTCGCCAAAGACCCTCAAAGAGGCCGACGACTATAAGAAATCGGGCAAGGCAGGTGAGGTCAAAGGCGAGGTCAAAGGCCTGGTCACGGAAGGCAAGCAGGGTCAGGCCAAAGACATTGAGGCTGCGACCGCAGCCGCGCCGGATCAGTCCAAGGCGGTGCCCAAGCCGGTCACGCCGATGGGCCCGGAGCAGGAGGCGCCGCCGGCGCCGATCCCGGCGACTGGTGCGGCGCCCAAACCAGCGCCACCCGAGCAGCTGAACTTCGCTGCCGGCAAGCAGCAGGCCAACCAGGAGATGGCCGAGGCAGAGGTCACCGAACCGCAGCTTGCGCAGTCGAACGAGCCGGAGTTTCAGCAGGCGTTGGCCGACAAGAAGGCGGCAGCCGCGCATGCCGACACGGCCCCTGGGGAGTTCCGGCAGCAAGAAGCGCAGGTCATCCAGCAGGGCAAGGCTGACGCCGCTGAGGAGACCACCAAAGGCGTCAACGGGATGCAAAGCGCCAAAGGTGCGGCGCTGGCCAAGCTGGTTGCCGACAAGGGCAAGGCCAAGACCAAAGACGAGGCGAGGCGCGCCGAGGTCACGGCGAAGATCGAGGGCATCTTCAACGCCACCGAAGGTGATGTGAAGAAGATCCTCGAGGGCATCGATCCCAAGGTGGAGAAGGAGTTCAATGCCGGCGAGGCCAATGCGCGAGCGATCTTCGAGAACTATGTCGCGGCCAAGATGTCGGCGTACAAGAAGGATCGTTATGGCGGCTGGCTCGGCGGGCTGCGCTGGGCCAAGGACAAGTTGTTCGGGATGCCCGACAAGGTCAACGAGTTCTACGTTGCCGGGCGCGAGCTCTACCTGAAGGAGATGGACAAGGTCATCACCCGGGTCGCCAACATTGTCGGTGACGACCTGATGGCGGCCAAGAAGCGGATCGCGGATGGGCGGAACGAGATCGCCACGTACGTGAAGAGCCTTCCCAAGGATCTGAAAAAGGTCGGAGCTGAGGCGTCGAAGGAGATCGGCGAGCGGTTCTCTCAGCTGGAGAGCGAAGTCGACTCCAAGCAGGAATCGCTGGTCGACACGCTGGCATCGAAGTATGTCGAGGCGCGTAAGGGCTTGGACGACCGCATCGAGGAGCTCCAGGCCGAGAACAAAGGTCTGGTCGACAAGGCCATCGGTGCCATCAAGGCAGTGATCAACACCATCCGCGAGCTCGTTGGGATGCTCAAGAACGTGCTCGCTCGTGCGGCTGGGGTCGTTGGGGAGATCATCAAGAACCCGGTTGGTTTCCTGGGCAACCTGATCGCCGGCGTGAAGGGCGGCATTCTCAAGTTCAAGGACAACATTCTTGATCATCTTCGCAAGGGATTGATGAGCTGGCTGTTCGGATCACTCGCCGAGGCAGGTATCGAGTTGCCCGACACCTTCGATCTCAAGGGCATCATCAAGTTGCTGGCGTCGATCTTCGGGCTGACCTGGACCAACATCCGCAACCGGATCGTCAAGCAGATCGGCGAGAAGGCGATGGCGGCGGTCGAGAAAGGTGTGGAGATCTTCCAGATCATCTCCACTCAAGGCGTCGGCGGCCTATGGAAGATGCTGCTCGACAAACTCGGCGACATCAAAGAGATGATCTTGGAGCAGGTGAAGGACTTCGTCATCACCAAGATCATCACGGCGGGCATCACCTGGCTGATCGGGCTGCTCAATCCCGCTGCGGCGTTCATCAAGGCCTGTAAGTTGATCTACGACGTGGTGATGTTCTTCGTCAACAATGGCGAGCGGATCATGAGGTTCGTCAACACCGTGCTCGACTCGGTGAGCGACATCGTACGCGGCAACGTCAGCAGAGTCGCGAACAAGATCAACGACGTGCTAGGTCAGATGGTGCCGATCATTATCGGCTTCCTGGCAAGTCTGATCGGTCTCGGCGGGATTGGCCAGAAGGTCAGAGAGATTGTCGAGAAGCTGCAGAAGCCGGTGAACAAAGCCCTCGACTTTGTGATCAAGACCGGTCTCAGGCTGGCCGGGCCGATCATCCGTGGCATCTCTGGCATCGCTGGCAAGGTGAAGGCGAAGGTCGCTGCTGGCAAGGCTTGGGTGAAGGGCAAGGTGGAAGCCGGCAAGGCATGGGCTAAGGGCAAGGTTGA
Source organism: Actinomycetota bacterium (assembly GCA_046726195.1). Classification (GTDB taxonomy): domain Bacteria; phylum Actinomycetota; class Actinomycetes; order Propionibacteriales; family Propionibacteriaceae; genus Microlunatus. The sequence continues at coordinate 4,883 of JBKPAB010000021.1, read as the reverse complement.
GGCTGGCATTGATGCGATTCGCGCAGCAATACTCAAACGACTAGGGAGGCGCAGGCCGATCGCGATGCTAGGCGCGACTCACCACTTGTACGTCGAAAAGCGCGCCGGATCCTATCGCTTCATGTTTGCAAGTACGGCTGAAGAGCTGCTCGCACGGATTGTTCGAGCGGCCGGCAGTGAGAAGGTCCTGGGCACGAAGGGTTTGCCAAAGAAGCTTCGAAGGGCTCGGGAGGACATCGAAAGGGCCCAGATACGACTTAATGACGCGATGGCATCCAATGACTTCAAGCGGATCCAGAAGGAGGAAAGCAATCTCATTATGACTGTCGACGAGGTCGAGGCTCGCATGATTGCACTCGGTCGCGAGTTCGACATCGAACAGCTAACTGGCGGGAAGTACGTTCTTGACGGCAAGGTGCACCCTGACTACCAACGCCTTGTCCGGGCCACCTTCTACGGTTTGGCTAGCGAATACGAGCACCATCGGCCAGCAAAGCGCCAGGAAGCAATTAATGCCAAGCTCGCCAAGTATCCCAATCCAATGGACCATCCCGACAAGTTCTGGTGCCCTGGTTGGCCAAAAGGAAACCGATACCCGCATCTGGCGTCGCTGGCGATTTTGCAGCTTGACCACAAGGAAGGTGCGGCGTCTCACTGGAAGAGGATCGGTCACAATACGACACAGCTCGTACGGCACGAGTTCTTTGTCGATGGCGCGAATATCGAAGCTCTGTGTGAGGCATGCAATGGTGCCAAGAGGTCTGACGGCGACTTTTATGACCCCATCGTTGGCCCGAATTTCAGCGGTCCCATGGGGTTGCGCTGAGCATTCAAACGTGATGGTGACGGGCTGTCGGACAGGATCGAGATAGTCCTTCCATACAGATCCGAGCCGGGCCGACACCGACGCCGACGGAATGACGGACGGCGCGGAGGTGCTGCACGGCACCACTCCGGGGCTGGCGGCTTTTAAGTTCCGGAAGAAGGACAGCGACAAAGACGTCCTTCCCGACGATCTCGAGAAGCTAATCGGTACAGACCCCGAGGCGAGCGACACCGACCACGACGGGGTGGCCGACTCCCTAGAGCTTTCACTGGGGTTTGACCCTCTTAAGTGGGATACCGATGTGACGGGTTCGGTGATGGGCTTGAGCGGCCGGCACCAACAGGGGTTGGAACCCCGGCGGCGCCTGACGACAACGCGCCACCGGAGGCACACGACGCATCATGATCACAGTTCTCCTTCTCGCGTATTGATCATGAAACGAGGGGATTAATCCAGCGGATCTCGCTGAAGCGCGCAAAGTCCGAGTCGACCGAGACCACAGGCACGCCGTGTTCAATAGCAAGGGCTGCAAGCTGGGCATCAGTGATGAGATTGCCGCGAAGATCCAGCTCATTGATCAACTTTCCGAGGATGCGGACTGTTCGCTGCGACGCTTCCGGAATCCAACAGATTGGCGCCGCCAGCCAGTGCTCGACCATTGACCAGGCGTCTGTTGAGGTCACCGGATGAGCGAACACGCGCGGGTGGGTGGCAATGCGCAGAAACGCGCCTATCGTCTGCCACGGAATCCCGATGCGGCGCTCACCTGTGAATGCGTCACGCATCCACGTCGATGCGCGAGCATGATGCGGCGAATCCTCGTCCACCGAATAGACCAAGACGTTCGCATCAAGAAGCACGATCCGACACTTCGGCGCGATCAGCCTCATCGAGCAGCTCGAGCACATCGGCTACGTTCGAAAGATCGACCAGCGCCCCCATCTTGCGAGTCGGATGCTCGTATGTGTAATCCGGTCGGTGAGATCTGAGGCCCGCCCGCACCAGCTCGTTGACCGCTTCAGATAGGCCAAGCCCACGCTCACGCCGCAGCTTCGCGACCTCGCTGGCGACGTCCTCGTCGAGATTGATCGTCGTCCTCACCCAACCAGCCTAGCATCGTGATGCGAAACAGTGAGCATCCTGATGCGCAGCAAATCAGTCAGTGAGCAGATCTCCGCTCGTCCAAGAGTGGTCACAGGCGACATCGCTCCGCGCCGGAACCGTGTCGTCTGCGACCACTTTCCAGAAGAAAGGAGGCAGAGCAACTAGACGTTGCCCACTCGGGCAGCACACCCTGCCCCAGGGCGCGTACGCCCGGCCGTACCACTCGGAGGCGCGCCAGAGCACGCTACTTCAAGAGCACACAGCAGTGCTGTGTCTCGTTCGATCACCGTCTCAGCAGTCAGGAGCCAGGATGCCGACCTACCAGTCCCCAGGGGTGTACGTCGAGGAAGTCGCCGCGGGAGCCCGCCCGCTGGAAGGTGTGGGAACCGCCGTCGCTGCGTTCGTCGGTCTGGCCGAGTCCGGGCCGTTCAACCGGCCGACCTTGATCAGCAACTGGACCCAGTTCAACAACGCCTTCGGCGGCTTCGTGGCCGGAAGTTACCTCGCCCAGGCCGTATACGGGTACTTCATGAACGGCGGCGGCAACTGCTATGTCGTCAGGATTGGCCAGGATTCCGGCAACAGTCAGTCCACACCAAAGGGCACCCGTGCCAAGGAGCTCGCCGCTGCGCCGACCGCCCAGATCGGACGCCTCAAGGTAACGGTGATCGACCCCGCTGTTCAGCCCAATGAGGTCAGCGTCCAGATCACCGATCCAGGCGGTGAAAATCCCAATGCCGAGGCGTTCAAGCTCCTCGTCAAGCGCAATGGTCAGGTGGTCGAGGAGTACGACAACGCGCAACTCGGCAAGGGCAAGCAGAGCGTCGTCACCATGGTCAACACCGCCTCAAAGTTGATCAACCTGGAGGAGACCAGCAGCGGTGCGGTAGAGCGACTCCCCAACAGTGAAACCGCGCTGTCCGCTCCACCTAGCGCCGCCGCATTGCCGGCCCGGTTGAACGCGGACGACTACGTCGGCGACGTCGCCGACCGTACTGGGTTCGCAGGCCTCGAGGCCATCGAAGAGGTCACGATGCTCAGCGTGCCCGACCTGATGAGCGCATACCAGCAGGGTGCAATCGATCTTGACACCGTCCAAGCCGTACAAACCGCGATGATCGCACACTGTGAGCTGATGGGGGATCGGGTTGCCATTCTGGATGCGCCTCCAGGGTTCAACGCCCAGCAGATCAAGGAGTGGCGGGTCGACAAGGCGCGATACGACTCGATGTACGCAACCCTCTACTGGCCGTGGATTCAGACCATGAACCCGGCGACCGGTCTGCTGTCGTTCATGCCCCCATCGGGTCACATGGCAGGTATCTGGGCTCGTAACGACGACACCCGTGGTGTGCACAAGGCGCCAGCCAACGAGGTGGTACGCGGGGCGGTTGATCTTGAGATCAACATCACCCGCAACGAGCATGATCTCCTCAACCCGGAGGGCATCAATGTCATCCGCGCCTTCCCCGGCAGGGGCATCCGCGTATGGGGTGCTCGCACCCTGTCGTCTGATCCAGCGTGGCGGTACCTCAACGTGCGGCGGCTGTTCAACTTCCTCGAGGAGTCGATCCTCAACGGGACGAGCTGGGTGGTCTTCGAGCCGAACGACGAGGCGCTGTGGGCCAAGATCCGTCGTACGATCGCCGCCTTCCTGGTGATGCAGTGGCGGGCCGGCGCGCTGTTCGGTGCCACGCCGGACGAAGCGTTCTACGTCAAGTGCGACTCCGAGACCAACCCCGCCGAAGGTATCGATGCCGGCCAAGTGGTCTGCGAGATCGGCGTGGCACCGGTCAAGCCAGCAGAGTTTGTGATCTTCCGGCTGGCCCAGTTCTCCGGCGGCACTTCATTGGTCAGCGAGTAACCCATCCCCCACCAACGCCGAGTTGTCAGAACCCAGCAGCGCTATGGCACTCCTCAGTTCTGACAAGTCGGACTTACGAGAGAGAGGCAGTTAGACAACATGGCACTTCCAGAAGGCGACAGCAGCGTCGGCCATTCATTTGGACTGGAGTTCGACGGCATCACGATCAAGGCGATCACCGAGGTCAGCGGGCTCAAGATGGAGCAAGACGTCGTTGAGTTCAAGGAAAACGGCCCCGACGGCAAGTACCAGATCCGTCGGCTGCCCGGCCGTCCCAAGGCTCCCGACATTACGTTGACCCGAGGCCTGACCGCTGATCAAAGCTTCGAGAAGTGGGTCAAGGACAGCCGTTTCGGCAAGATGAGCGACGTCCGCAAAGGCGGCGCGATCATCGTCTTCGACTTCGAGGGCAACCCGGTCAAGCGCTACAAGCTCACCAACGCATGGCCGAAGAGCCTGGAGGTTGGCAGCCTCAAAGCCGGCGACACGTCCTACCTCTCGGAGAAGCTTGTCCTCACCTGCGAGAGCATCGAGGTCGAGTAATGCGCCGCGGTTCGCTGGCGGAGATGGTCCCCGAGCCTGTCGAAGGGCGCGTACCTAGCTCCGAAGCGGAATCCAAGCCGGAGCCGTTGATCACCGAATTCACTTTCGTACTGCCGCGCGGGTACGTCGATGCGTCGGGGACGGTGCATCGCGATGGAGTGATGCGGCTCGCGACCGCTCGCGACGAGCTCATCCCGCTGCGCGACGACCGGGTACGCGAGAACTCGGCGTACCTCACGGTCGTGCTGCTGGCACGAGTGATCACCCGACTCGGCACAATCACCGACGTCCATGCAGGCATCGTGGAGAACCTGTTCGCTGCGGATCTGGCTTTTCTGCAGGACCTCTACCGTCGGGTGAACACCGAGGGACACACGCGCGCTGCGGTCACCTGCCCATCCTGTTCGCACCGGTTCGCCGTCGACGTCTCTGGTGGGCGCCTGGGGGAATAGAGACGTACGCGACCGATCGGCTTTATGAAGAGGTCGCGTACGTCGCGTACTACCTGCACTGGTCGCGGGACGAGATCCTCGATCTTGATCATCT
>JBKPAB010000020.1:0-20672 GCA_046726195.1 Actinomycetota bacterium | reverse complement strand
CGGTTTGCTGGAGCTGCGCGGCTTCGAGATGCCACCGCACCCCGACATGGCGCTTGTCCAAGCGCTGCTGGTCCGTGCACTGATCGCGCGGTTTGCCGAGGAGCGTTACTCCGCACCGCGGGTCCGATGGGGCACCGCGTTGCACGAGCGATTCTTGCTTCCGCATTTCGCGCTGGCCGATGCTGCCGAGGTCGTCGCCGATCTACGCGCCCACGACCTCGATTTCGAGTTGTCCTGGTTGCTGCCGTTCGTCGAATTCCGATTTCCTCTCATCGGTGTGACCAAGATCAGCGATGTGGAGTTGGAACTCCGCAGCGCGATCGAGCCATGGCACGTGCTGGGGGAGGAGGCGACAGCTGGCGGTACCGCGCGATATGTGGATTCTTCGACCGAACGACTGCAGGTCGCGGTGAGCGGTTTCGTACCCGAGCGGCACCTGGTGGCCTGCAACGGACGGCCCGTTCCGCTCACGGCGACCGGAACACCGGGCCGGTATGTTGCCGGCGTTCGCTACAAGGCCTGGAAACCCTGGTCGGCGCTCCATCCGACTCTCGATGTGGATTCGCCGTTGTATTTCGACCTGATCGATCGAGCGAGCCAGCTCGCCCTCGGCGGCGCCACCTATCACGTCGTGCATCCGGGTGGTCGGGCGTACGACAATCCTCCGGTCAATGCCGCCGAGGCCGAGGCGCGGCGGGCGCGCCGGTTCGAGCAGATGGGACACACCACAGGCAAGATCGACATGGCAGCGCTCGATGCCCAGTTGGCCCAGCGCGCGGCCAGCGACGACGAGTACCCGCTGACACTAGATCTGCGCCGCCACGTGCCCCGCGGCTGGGGGCTCGGGGTGAATCGGGCGTGGGGTGGTACGTGACGGTCCTGGGGCGCTACCTGGCAGCGGCGAGCCAGTCCACCACGGTTGACCGGGAGCCGGCATTCGATGAGTTCGCGGCGGCAGATGGCACGGTACGCCAGGGTTGGTCCTCTTTGCTTGCCGGCCTCGACGAGTTCGCCGACAACGACCTGGTGCATGCACAGCGTGAGGTGGCACGCCTGCTGGAGGACGAAAACGTCACCTATACCCCGAATCCAGCGTCAACGATCTCCATCGCCGACGAGCCGAACGGGCATGGTCCTCCAGCCGCTGCGACGTCTACCGGTCTCATCGAGCCGCGGCCGTGGCGGCTCGACCCCCTGCCGCTCATCCTTGAGGATCAGGAGTGGGCGGGGCTCGAGGCCGGCCTGGTGCAGCGTGCGCAGCTGCTGGATGCGATCATGGCCGACCTGTACGGCGCCCGGCGGCTGCTGTCGCGGTACCAGATCCCCGCGGCAGCCATCTTTGATCATGACGAGTACATCCGGGCGCTCGTTGGCAGCCAGGCGATGGCACAGCAGCGACTGTTCATGATTGCGGCAGATCTAGGAAGGGACCGCAGCGGGCAGTGGAAAGTGATCTCTGATCGGACCCAGGCCCCCTCTGGTGCCGGTTACGCCATGCAGAACCGGCGCGTGGTGTCCCGGGTGATGCCGGAGATTTACCACCAGGCAAACCTGCACCGACTCACACCGTTCTTCCAGGCGATGCGTCTCGCACTCGTCGAATCGGCGCCACCTGCGGTGGAGGATCCTCGGGTGGTTGTGTTGAGTCCCGGCACACTCTCTGAAACCGCCTTCGACCAGGCCTTTGTGGCGTCACTATTGGGCTTCCCGCTGCTCGAGGGCAGCGACCTGACGGTGCGTGACGGTCGGGTCTGGATGCGGGTACTCGGAAAACTTGAGCAGGTCGATGTGATTCTGCGCCGGGTCGACTCCATGTGGATGGACGCGCTCGAGCTGCGACCGGATTCCCGACTGGGGGTGACCGGGCTCATGGAATGTATCCGTCAGGGCACGGTCAGCGTGCTCAACAATCTCGGTTCTGGCGTACTCGAGAATCCGGCTCTCATGCCTTTTCTGCCTGAGCTATGCGAACGGCTGCTTGGCCAATCATTACGTCTGCCGTCGGTCGAGACCTGGTGGTGTGGCGACCCGGCGGTGCTGAGCCATGTGCTGGCCAATCTGGACTCGCTCGTCATTCGGCCGATCAGCCGGGGTCATGGCCGCAGTGTGCGAGGGCCCGCGTTAACCAGCAGGCAGCGGGAACGGCTTGCGGACAAGATCAAAGCTGCGCCGCATCGCTTCGTGGGCCAGGAGGTGTTGCACCTGTCGTCTGCGCCGACCACTGAGGCGGATCGGCTGGTGCGCCGTAATGTCGTGCTGCGCTCGTTCGCGGTCCGCAGCGGCGGGTCCTATACCGCGATGTTGGGCGGCCTGGCGCGCATCACCGATGACACCTCCGAGCGGCGCGGGGTGCTCCTGACCGATCCAAACAGCCAACTAGCCAAGGATGTTTGGGTCGTCGGTGGCACCGAGCCATTGGCCACGCCCCGGATTGTGGCCCGCGGTCACGTCGGCGAAGAGGTGAGCTTCGTCCCCGCAATATCGGCCTCGATCGCCATGGTGCCGCGGGTGCTGAGCGACCTCTACTGGTTTGGCCGTTACGCCGAGCGGGCCGAAGACCTGATTCGGTTGCTGCTGGCCACGCGTACGGTCGCCATTGAGACCGATTTCGATACCACCCAAGGTCGAGCCCTGGACGTACTGCTGCGGGCGGTGACCCACGTGAGCACGACCTACCCAGGCTTCCTCAATTCGCAGGTCGAGATGATGCCGGAGTTTCGGTCAATGCTGCTGGATCGGCATCGGACCGGCACCGCAGCCCAGTCTCTCGGAGCATTGTCGATGGCGGCTCAAGGCGTGCGGGATCAGCTGTCCGAAGACGTGTGGATGGTGCTGGCCGACGTGGAACGAGCGCTCGCTGCGCTCGACGCCAACCCGTACGATCAAGGGCTCCAGCTGACCGATGTCAGCGAACGGGTGCTGTCGGGCTTGCTAGCGCTGGCAGGCATCGCGACGGAGAACATGGTTCGCGATCCCGGCTGGTACATGCTCGACTCCGGTCGCGGGTTGGAGCGGGCGCTGCAGATCGTGGCACTCCTCCGAGTGACGATTTGCGAGGAGCGCGCCCCAGAGACTGAAGGCGTCGTCTTGGAGGCGGTTCTCACCGCGGCCGAATCCATCGTGACGTTCCGTCGTCGCTACCTCACTCGTGCCGGGGTGGATGCCTTGCTGGAGTTGCTCATGATTGATCCGTTCAACCCGCGCTCGGTCGCTTACCAGTTGCAGCGGATCAGGACCGACCTACGAGCTCTGCCCAACACCTCGCCAACGGCTCGACCGTTGCGGATGCTGGACAGCCTGGCCGAACGGGTACGCACTTCCGACCCGGTCACACTGGCAGATGCCTCGGATGGCCGTCGGTCCGCGCTCGAGGCCTTGCTTTCGGGGCTCCAGAATCAGCTGCAAGCCCTGTCCGAGGCCATTCGTGATCAGTATCAGCAGCCACCGCCGACACAGCGGCCGCTGTTCCGGCCCGATGCTTTGGGTGAGACCGCGTGACGACCTACCACATCGAGCACTCAACCACCTACACCTATGACTCCGATGTCACGGGAAGTTACGGGCAGGTCCACCTACGCCCACGAGACCTGCCGTGGCAAACCTGCGTTGCCCACGAGATCACCATTGACCCCGAGCCAGCTGATCTGTTCCGTCATGTAGATCTTTATGGCAACACGAAGTCCTACTTCCACGTCGTTCAACCGCACACCAGGTTGGTGGTCACCTCAACCAGTGTGGTCAACGTGGATGTGAACAGGCTGGATCCGTCTTCACTTGATGTTCCTTGGGAGCAGGCGCTGCCTCATTCCCGAAGCGACGATCCGGAGGCTTGGGAAGCCACAGATTTCACCTTCCCATCGCCTTACGTCGAAATACCGCCGCCGATTGAGGACTATGCCCGGGCGTCCTTCGCTGCTGGACGGCCTATCGGCGAGGCCGTGCTCGATCTCATGCACCGGATCCACGACGACTTCGCCTATAAGGCGGGCTCAACCACCCTGAGCACCAAGGTCTCCGATCTGCTGGCTACGAGGACCGGCGTATGCCAAGACTTCGCCCACCTCATGGTGGCGAGCCTGCGCTCGCTCCGGCTGGCGGGCCGTTACGTCAGCGGTTACCTGGCTACCCGGCCGGGGCCCGAGAAGCCGCGGCGGGTTGAGGACGCCGCCAGTCACGCGTGGGTGGGTTGCTGGATACCGGATGCTGGCTGGCTTTACCTCGACCCGACCAACGATCGACTCATTGACGACTCGCACGCCACCCTGGCGTGGGGGCGTGACTACGGTGATGTCACTCCGGTCAGGGGCGTGATCTTCACAGAAGCGAAGAAATCCAGGATGGAAGTCTCGGTCGACATGGCCGAAGTGTAGCTACAAGTCATACGAGGGCGCGTAATTCGGCTGATAGAGCTGGACCTCGCCAGCGGCCGGAATGCGCAGATTGATCACGAGCCCGTAGCCGTAGTCGACTGGCTCGCCGCTGAATTCGGCACCCTTGGCGCTCAGTTCCTTCATGGTTGCTTCCAGGTCATCGCACATCAGTGAGATCTCGTGATGGATCGGCACGCTGGTGGTTTCTCCCTCATAGGTCCAGCTGCTCGGGTGGACCCCGAGCTCGCTCGGTCCGGACCGGAAGATCAACCAGCCGGGCCCGGATTCGGCGTGCTCGAGGGACGGCCATCCCAGCACATCGCGCAGGAAGGCCCTAGTGGTCGGGGGATCCTCGGAGTAAAGCAGGGCATGCAGGCCAGTGATCATCTCATGAGGCTAGACCCTGGTTACCGTGTCGCGGGTGGCTGGCAAAGTGAAGCTTCGTGCGTGCCTTTCAGTGCGAAGTGTGCCGAGCGGAACTGTTTTTCGAAAACTCAGTCTGTGTGACGTGCGGCTCGGCTGTCGGGTACTCCCGCGAGCTCAGCAGGATGGTTGCAGTCGCCGCGGAGCGCCCGATCTGCGCGAATCTCGACCGCTGCGGGTGCAACTGGATTGCCGATCCGACCTCGGCAATAGGACTGTGTTTTAGCTGCCGACTGACCAGGACCCGGCCGGCCGACGGCGACACGATCGGGCTCAGCCAATACTGGGTCGCCGAGGCCGCCAAGCGTCGGCTGGTCTTCGGGCTGGACGAACTCGAGCTCCCGATCAAGATCAGAGACGGCTCCGTCGGTCTCGCGTTCGACCTGCTGTCCAGCAGTCATAACAAGATCATGACCGGCCACCAGAGTGGGGTCATCACGCTTGACTTGGCCGAGAGTAACGACGCTCATCGTGAGGCGTTGCGGGAGAGTATGGATGAGCCCTACCGCACCGTTCTTGGGCATTTTCGACATGAGATCGGCCACTACTACTGCGAAATACTGGCCCTGACCCCCGACCGGCGTGAGGAGTTCCGGGCGCTGTTCGGCGATGAGACCACCTCCTATGAGGAGGCGCTGCAGCGCCATTATTCGGATGGTGCAGGTCTGGACTGGCACCACCGTTTCATCAGCGCGTATGCGGCGATGCATCCACTCGAGGACTTTGCCGAGGTGTTCGCTCACTTCTTGCATATTGCCGACACGCTGCAGACAGCTGCAGAATTTGGACTCATGTCGCAGCTGGAGCAGGGCAGCGACACTTCCTCGCTGCAAGGGATCTCTGCGAAGCCGCGGATCGGTCTGGAGCAAACACCGATGGCGGAGGTTATTGCGCGGATCTGGCTCCCACTCACGAAGGGTCTGAACCAGATCAACCGGAGTATGGGCAAACCTGACCTCTACCCCTTCGTCTTGTCGGGGCCGGTGATCGCGAAGCTCGGTTTTGTTGGGGATCTGGTCGCCCACGCTGGGCCGGCCCCTCAATAGTCGGCGAGATCATCCGGGCCTTGCGAACACGATCGCGTGGCTAGTAAGGCGGGGAAAGCTTGTGCCCGTTCTCCCCGGTATCTATGCGCTGCCCGAATCCGCGCACAACGTTGAGGTGATGATGCGTGCGGTGAACCTTCGTCAGCCTGATGCCGTGGTATTTGGGGCGGCGGCGGCTCAGGCGTCCTTCTGGCCTGACCCACCTCTAAGAACTGTCGATGTTGCTGCTCCAACGAGGCTGGCGCGTCGCCCAGGCTATACCTTCAGCCGCCGTCGGATACCTCCCGAGCTGATCATCGAGCGTGACGGCCTGCGGTACACCGCCGCTGCCCTGACCGCAATCGACCTTGCCAGCTTCGAGTGTGCCGACGCGATTGACATCGCGCTCCGCACGCGTGCCGCAACGCTGTCGGGATGTATGAGGCTCTCCGTCTCACTCCCAACCGCACTGGTAACCAGGAGCGACTCAGGCTGCTCATCGACTCACGGAACGAACCCTGGTCGGCTGCGGAGCGCCTGGCCCACCGGATTCTCCGCGCCGCAGGCCTGGCCGGCTGGGAGACGAATCATCCCGTATTCCTCGAGGGTCATCTCTATTACATCGACGTCGCCTTCAAGCACGTCAAACTCGCCATTGAGATTGACGGCTGGCGCCATGACGACGATGAAGATTTGTTCGAGTCGGACCGATGGCGGCAAAACGCTCTGGTTGCCGACGGCTGGCGAGTACTGCGCTTCACCTGGCGGATGCTCAAGGAGCATCCGGAGGTCGTGGTCGCCGCGATACGCCAGGCATTGATCTCTCAATAACTGCCTTTGGTTTGGGATTCTGGCCGCGACACGCCAGCCAGAGTCTGACTGGCGTCGGAAAATGAGGGAAGTCAGCCGCGAGCCACCACAAAACTCCCCAGTTCAGCGCGAGCCTTGCCTAGCTCTCGCCAGGGTCCGGGCACGTTCACGACAGCGAGGGCGCTGGTCGGGAACTTGCTGTCCATCTGGGCCCAATCCGGTGATTGCGTCCGTACGCAGATGTGTTCCACGAGGTCAGGGATGCCTGGGGCATGTCCGAGCACCAGCAAGGTGTGGATCTCATCGGGCGCATTGCGGATCAAAGTCAACAACTCAGGTACCCACGCCTGGTAGATCTCACGCCGATATTGCACCTCGCTGGCAGTGGCACCGCCGGCTTTTGCGCGTTCCCAGGTCTGCTTTGTGCGGGTTGCCGTCGAGCAATACACCAAGTCGGGATGTATTGATTGTTGATTGAGCCACCGGCCAATTGCCTCAGCGTCGCGTCGCCCACGTCCGGACAGCGGCCGCTCATGATCATCGACATCGAGATCCCACGATGACTTGCCGTGTCTGACCAGCACCAGCCTTCGCCGGTCGCTGACCTCGGAATCCATGGCGTCAGACTAGAGGTCCGTGCCCCGAGTTGTCAGAACCGAGTCAGGCGTCGTCGTCGCCGGGTTCGAAGGACTCCCAGATTTCCTTGCATTCGGGGCAAACCGGGAAGCGCTCAGGGTCGCGGCTCGGCACCCATACCTTGCCGCAGAGTGCCACTACCGGGGTCCCCATCACCATCGCCTCGGTCAACTTGTCCTTCGGCACGTAATGGGAGAAGCGCTCGTGATCGCCCTCCTCAGTGCGGTAGTCGGGCCGCTCCTGGGTACGCTCATCGACAATCGTTTGGGCACCGGGACTCAGTTCCTGACTCACGGGGTCAGTTTAGACAGTGGAGTGATCCCTGCACGAGCACATCAAATTGACCTCGAGCCAGGTTGAAGTGGTGGACTGGTGGGATGGCCGCGCAGCAGACCGCCGACACCGCCGCGGTTGCGGCCCCTAGGGTCTCCCAGCGTGCCCTCACCATCGGCCTGTGCGCGACTATCGTCGCCATCGCTTTCGAGACCATTTCGGTCGCGACTGCGATGCCAGTCGCGGCCCGCGATCTCGACGGCCTGAGTTATTACGCCTGGGCGTTCTCACTGTTCTTGATCGGAATGCTGTTTGCCACTGTGGTGTGTGGCAGGCTCAGCGATCGAATCGGCCCCGCCAAACCGCTGCTAGGCGGTCTTGTGATCTTCCTGGCTGGGCTCGTGGTATCAGGCACGGCTCAGCATATGGCCCAACTGCTCGCAGGCCGACTGGTGCAGGGACTTGGTAGCGGCACGATGAATGTCGCGATTTTCGTTTGCGTGGCACAGGCGTTCAGCCCGACTCAGCGGCCCAAGATGTTCACCTACATCTCGACGGCATGGGTCTTACCGTCGTTCGTCGGACCGCTGGCTGCCGCCTGGCTGACCGAGCACTTGAGCTGGCGCTGGGTGTTTCTCGCCGTGATTCCCTTGGTTCTCTTCGGTGGCGCAATGGCATTACCGAGCCTGCGGCGAATGATCCGGCGGCATCAGCCGGGCACCGGCGATGCCACACAGAAGCCGGCGCCGCTGTGGGCCGCCGCTCTGCTGTGCGTTGCCGCGGCCGCTCTGCAGCTCGCTGGTCAGCGGCTGGACTGGATCGGAGTGGGACTGTTGATCGGCGGTCTATTGATGCTTTTGGTTTCCCTGCCCCAGCTGATGCCGCCCGGCTTCCTCAAGTTCCGTCGCGGACTGTCGCAGGTCATCCAGACGCGGGGCCTGCTGCCGGGCGCATTCTTTGGTGCTGAGGCATTCGTGCCGCTAATGCTGGTCGAGCAGCGCTCCGTGCCGCTTCTTTACGCGGGGTTGGTGCTGACTGTCGGATCAGTTGGCTGGACTGTCGGCTCCTGGCTGCAGTCTCGCCCATGGCTGCGAATTCGGCGGGACGTGTTGATCACGCTGGGTTGCGCCTCGGTGACGCTCGGGTTGGCGCTGGTTACTGTGGTCGCCTTCCTTCCCGCGCTCCCGTACGGCCTGGTCGCGGTGAGCTGGGTTTTCGGCGGGCTCGGTATGGGACTAGCTACCGCGAGCACCTCTTTAGCGGTGATGAGTCTCTCAGCGGCCGGCGATCAGGGCAGGAACGGCTCCTCGCTGAACGTCTACGACGCTCTCGGTTCGGCGCTCTTTATCGGCGTCGCGGGGACGATCTTTGCGGCGCTACATTCGAGTGGAAACCTGGCCCTGACGTTCGGGGTTGTCGAAGGGTCCATGGTTGTTGTCGCACTTCTTGCGGTCCTTACGTCATTGCGCATCGGTGTGGTACGCAATGAGTTCACGCCACATTGAGCAGCGCCCCCGCCCTGGCTGACGAAACCTAAGTTTCCGTAGGTTTCTGTCAAGGAGTTTGATGGCCGGCCTAGACAGGAGATGAGCGCCTGGCGAGAGCCTCCAGCGTCGCGCGAGACCCTTTGCTATGCAGCGAGTTGAGTGTGTCCAGATACGGCTCGGTGAACGCCGGCTCGCTTGCCAGATCTCCGAAGAGCTCGCGATTCTTCACGAAGGCGAGTGGATCGTCCTGCTGCTGTGCAGCCAGCTGTCGCACCGTGTCGGCAAGCTGATCAACTATTTCGATCGGCCCACCCTGCTCGTCCACCCCTTCGGCGTACCGGGCCCAACTCGCAACCACGGCTGCCGACAACGTGACATCACGACCGGCAGCAAGATTCTCCCGGATGACCGGCACTAGCCAGGTGGGGATGCGCTCCGAGCTCCTGGCACAAAGTCGGGCGACCGTGTCTCGGACTCCGGCGTTGGAGAATCGTTCGATCAGCTGCAGCTTGTAGGTGTCCAAGTCGATGCCTGGCACGGGAGCGAGGGTCGGGGTGGCCTCCCGATTCATGTAGTCCAGTAGGAAGTTGGCAAACAACGGATCCTGCGCAACCTCGTGCACCAGCCGATAACCCGCCAGATATCCGAAGTAACACAGCGCCTGATGGCTGGCGTTTAGCAACCGCAGCTTCATCAACTCGTACGGCACGACGTCGGCAACCACCTGCACGCCGACCTCCTCAAGCGGCGGGCGGCCCGAAGTGAAGTTGTCCTCCAGCGCCCACTGCGTGAACGGCTCGCAGACCACTGGCCAGGCATCCTCCACGCCGAAGCGTTCGCTGATCTGCGCCCGATCCTCGTCGGTCGTGACGGGCGTGATCCGGTCGACCATGGAGTTGGGGAATCGGACGTTGCCAGCCACCCAGTCGCCCAGCTCCGGTTCCCGGAGCCGGGCGAATGCGGTGATGACCTCCTGCGCGACGTGACCGTTGCCCTGGATGTTGTCGCAGGACATCACCGTGAAGGGCACCGTGCCCCGAGAGCGCCGCCGTACGAGCGCCTCGGTCACCAGGCCGAACGTGGTGGCTGGAACTGCTCCGGGCGCAAGGTCCGCCTGAACAGCCGGATTGGTGTCATCGAACTCACCGGTCACCGGATGGAAGTTGTAGCCGCCTTCGGTGACAGTGAGCGAGACGATCCGGGTCGCGGGGTCAGCCATCTTCTCGATGACAGCGTCAGGATCGTCCGGCGCGTAAAGGTACTGCACGATCGATCCGATGATGCGAGGCTCCCAGCTTCCGTCAGGCGCTTTCTCAACCAGGGTGTAAAGACAGTCCTGGGATTGCAACGCTTCCTTCATCTTGAGGTCGAACGGCATCACCCCGACCCCACAGATGCCCCAGTCGAGGGCCTTGCCCTGTTCCATGAGCTGATCGATGTACATCGCCTGGTGGGCTCGGTGGAACCCACCGACACCGAAGTGGACGATGCCCACCTTGACCTGCGAACGGTCATAGCTCAGCACCGGAATCGACAGGGATCCGAGGTTGGCTTGGTTCAGTGCAGTCATCCCACCCGCCTTACTTGACTGCACCCAGGGACAGTCCCTGCACCAGCTTGTCCTGGGCAGCGAAGCCGGCGATGATCACCGGCAGCGAAACGACCGTCGCCGCCGCACAGACCTTGGCCAGGAACAGACCCTGCGAGGTCACGAAGCTGGTCAGGAATACCGGCGCCGTGCCTGCGATCACGCTGGTCAGAGTGTTGGCCAGCAGCAGTTCGTTCCAGGCGAAGATGAAACAGATCAGTGCGGTCGCTGCAATTCCGGGGGAGATGATCGGCACGATGATGCTGCGCAGTGTCCGGATCAGGCCGGCGCCGTCAATCGCGGCTGCCTCGAAGAGCTCGACCGGGATGTCGGCGAGGAAGGATCGCATCATCCAGACCGCGATCGGCAGATTCATGGCTGTATACAAGATCAGCAGGTAGTTGATGTTGTCCAGTAAGCCGAGATACTTGGCGAAGATGTAGAGCGGTAGCAGACCGGCCACGGCAGGCAGCATCTTGGTGGAGAGGAAGAAGAACATCGCGTCTGTCCACTTCTTGATCGGTCTGACCGACAGCGCGTACGCCGCTGGGATCGCCAGCAAGATCACAAGGATCGTCGAAATGATCGAGGCGGTCGCTGAGTTGATCAACGGCGGCCAGGGGCTGGCTCCTGAGGATGCACCAAAGAACTCGCGGTAGCCGTCAAGGGTGAGTGGGGCGAAGAAGCTGGGCGGGTTGGTTGATGCGTTGGGTTCCGAATGCAGGCTGGTCAACACCATGTAGAAGACCGGGAAGACGAAAAGGATGCCGATGGCCCAGGCGGCGATACCTGCGATCATATTGCCCCTACGTGTGCCTTCGCTGGGGCCACGGGCGCTGGTTCTCTTACGCTGCGCAGCGGTCTTGCTGGGGGCGGGAGCGAGTGCGGTGGTCATCAGGACTCCTCGAACAGGGTTGATACGGTACGCAGCAGGAACGTGGCGATGGCGATGGAGAAGATCACCACGACCACACCTTGGGCGGAGGCAAGACCGTAGTCTTGGGCGCTGTAGAGGGTTTCGTAAACGGTGAAGGGCAGGTTCGCAGTGCCCAGCGAGCCGGCCGTCATGACGAACACCGTGTCGAAGGTCTGCACGACGTAGATGGAGCCGAGCAGGCCGCCGAGTTCTAGATAGCGTCGCATATGGGGCATGGTGATGAAGCGGAAGGTCTGCCAAGAATTCGCACCGTCGACATTGGCAGCCTCGAGGATGTCACCTGGGCGGGACTGTAAACCGGCCAGCAGGATCAAGGTCATGAACGGGGTCCAATACCAGATCAGCTGCACCTCGATCGCCAACCGTGGGAAGTCGGTGATCCAGTCCGGCTGTGGGCCGCCGATCCACGTGAGCAGGCCGTTGAGCAGGCCATAGACGGGGTTGTAGATGGCGTGCTTCCACAGCAGCGCCGCGGCAACCGGCACGATCAGAAAGGGAGTGATCATAAAGGTGCGGACGATCCCCCGGCCGAAGAAGTTGCGGTTCAACAACAACGAAATGCCCAGTCCCAACGCCAACGAGACGATCACAACCGTGACGGTGAGCACGACAGTGAAGAACACGCTGGATCGCAGGGCTGGGTCGGTGAAGACCGTGACGTAGTTGTTGAGCGTCCCGAAGAAGATCTCGTTGGGATAGTTGGCCTGCCAGTTCATGAACGAGATGATCAGCGTCGCTACGAACGGGATCTGGGTCAAGATGATGGTGAAAACCAAAGCCGGCAGCAGCGGTACTCGTCGTATCCAGCCCTTCTTGTCCACCCAGCGTTCATTGAAGCTCGGTTTGGGCTCTTTCTTCTTGGCTGCCTTGGCCACGGCCTTGGTGTCCAGGGGCGTCGCCGTTGTGGTGGCCATGTGCGCCATGCCTCCTAATCAGATGTGAGGTGAGCTGTCGACAAAGGGCCCCGAGCCCTTTCGACACGCTCACGCCAGCGTTGTGTTGTCGATGTGATCTTGGGCTCCGGCGGGCTCAACCGCGCAGCTGTGCGGCTGAGCCCGCCGAAGTCCCGTCAGATCCTGTTACTGGCCCTGGTACTTCTTGGCGACAGTCTCGGCCAGCTTCTGCCCGTTGTTGAGCACATCGTCGACGCTCTCCTTGCCGGCGATCACACCCGAGATGCCCTGGCTGACCTTGGTGCCGAGGTCGGTGAACTCCGGGATGTCGACAAACTGGATACCGATGGTAGGCCGCGGTTGGACACCTGGGTTGACCGGGTCGGCCTCCTCGATCGCCTTCAAGGTCGCCTCGGCGAATGCTCCGGCCTCCTTCTTATAGTCGGGGTTCTGATAGGTCGAGATACGCTTGCCGGCCGGCACCGTTGCCCAGCCGTCTTGGGCGCCAACCAGTTCCTCATACTTCTTCGAGGAGGCCCAGGAGATGAACTTCCAGGCATTGTCCTGCTTGGCGCTCTTCTTCTCGATTGCCCACGCCCAGGTGTACAGCCAGCCGGACGCCTTCGTCAGTTTGACCGGTGCCTGTGCGTAAGCCATCTTCCCCTTCACCGGGGAGTCAGGTGCCTCCAGGCTGCCGGCAGCCGAGGTGGCGTCGTACCACATGGCCGCCTTGCTCTGAGTCGTTGCGGTCAAGCACTCGGCGAATCCAGCCTGTGCTGCGCCGGCCTCACCATGCGCCTTCACCAGATCCGTGTAGAAGGTGGTCGCCGTCTTGAACTCCGGAGCATTCACCTTCGGGGTCCAGTCCTTCTCGAACCAGGTGCCGCCCATGGTGTTGACAACCGTGGTGAGCGGTGCCATTACCTCACCCCAACCAGGCAGGCCACGTAGGCAGATGCCCTTCATCCCCGACTCGGCGCCGTCCAGCTTGGCGGCCGCGGCAGCCACCTCATCCCAGGTCGGTTTGTCCTTGATCGTCACGCCTGCCTTGTCCGCGACATCCTTGCGGTACATCAGGAAGGAGGACTCGCCGTAGAACGGCTCACCGTAGAGCTTGCCGTCTGGACCCTTCAGCGATTCGGTCATTGACGGGAAGATGTCGGCCTGGTTGAACTCTTTGTCGTCCTTGTACGCCTGGATGTCATCCATGGACCACAGCCAGTTGTTCTTGGAGTAGAAGGGAATCTCGAAGTTCGACAGCGTCGCCACATCGAACTGGCCGGACTGGTTGGCGAACTCCTGCGCTGCCTGGTTGCGCATTTCATTCTCCGGCTTGACGGTGAAGTTCACCGTGATGCCGGACTCCTTGGTGAACTCGCCCGCGTGTTTCTGCAGTGCAAGCATCTGCGGATTGTTGACCATCAAGACATTGATGGAGTTCTCACCGCCACCGCCGCCGCCACCGCCGCCGGCTCCTCCGGCTCCGGCGCAAGCGGCGGTCGCGGCCAACAACGCGGACAGGCCTGCAGCTGCCGCAATTTTTTGATTCCAGCGCATGTTCAGTCTTCCTTCCTAGGTCTTCCTCTCGTTGAAACTATCGGAACGGGCTCAGTCTGCTCTACGGTCCCTTCGAGTGTCGGGAGACAGCTTCATTTCTCACCCACCGCTTCGATGACGCCCGAGGGCCTCATGGCCAAGAATGATGGGCTGCTCGACTCTCATCAGCTCGCCGGGTCCTCGAATCGCTCAAATGAGCAGAGATACTGCACGGATGTAGCGCAGTCTCGCGTGTGCGGGGTTCGCTCGTCAATAGTGGCTACCAAAGTGATACTATCTGCGCTCAAATGAGCAACACCCACATACCGCAGGCAGCTCAGCGATGGAAAGGTCCAGCTGAGTTGGTGTTGGCTGCCTCCGTGGCTCGGCGCTACTACATAGAGGGGCTAAGCAAAACCGAGATCGCCGACGAGTACCGGCTGAGTCGCTTCAAGATCGCTCGTCTGCTAGAGACGGCGCGCTCTCAAGGCTTGGTCCGGATCGAGATCAGTCACCCGGGGACCATCGACGTCGAGCTATCAGTACTGCTTCGGCAAGCCTTCCGGCTTGAACATTCCATCGTCGTGGACACCCACGAAGACGATGTTGCATCGCTGCGCAAGCAGCTCGGCTTGGCGGCCGCCGACTTGTTGACTGAAATCCTCGTACCCACCGATGTCCTGGGACTAGCCTGGGCCCGAACGGTCAGTTCAATGGCCGCGCAACTCCGTCGACTGCCGACCATTCCGGTTGTGCAACTGACCGGCGCTCTCTCGCGCTTGAGTGACAGCTCGAGTCCCATTGACGATAGCTCGATCGATGTTGTGCGCGAGACAGCGCGGGTCGCCGGCGGCCCCGCCTATTTTTTCTTTGCGCCATTCGTGGTACCCAACGCGGCTACCGCACTAGCACTTCGTCAGCAGCCCGACGTGGCGCGCGCCTTCAGCAAGTTCCCGTCAGTCACCAAGGCAGTCGCCGGCCTCGGGCATTGGGCGCCGGGGCAATCAACCCTCTACGACGCGGCGACGGACTCCGAACGCCGAGCTCTTGTTCGACAGGGAGTTTGTGCGGACATTAGCGGCGTCTTCGTCGCCGAAGACGGCACGCCGCTGCAAACCGAATTGAATGATCGGATGGTCGGCATCAGTGCGAGTCAGCTGAAAGACATTCCCGAGGTGATCGCGATCCCGTACGGTGACGGCAAGCTAGAGGCCACGCTGGCCGCCCTGCGAAGTGGCCTCGTGCATAGCCTCGTCACCCATGCGACGCTCGCCACGGCGCTGCTCGAGGCGGGTTCCCTCTCGGCTCAGACCGGCGTCGACACGTCCGGATGACTGACCCGCCCCGTGAGGTGCCGTCGAACGGCCCGACTCGCCCTGGATGCTGGCCACAGTGAGACCTTGTAGAGTTCCGCTCATATGAGCACAAGACACCCGTGCCGTCCCTGGATGCCACGACAGTCAACGCTCTACGACGCCGCAGCTGATCTGGAGCGGCAAAGCCTTGTTCGGCGAGCAAACGCACAGCAAGCAGAACAGTGATGCCAGCCCACCAATTAACTGAGGTTCCCTTGCATGGCGGCTTCGCCAACCGGGGGCTCGTCGTGCGGGTCGGCGACACCGTGCGAAGGCCGCAGCGAACAACAAGTGCGGCAGCGCATGCGCTGCTTCAGCATCTGCAGAGTGTGAGCTTCGACGGCGCACCCCGCTTTTTGGGCGTCGACTCAAAAGGCAGGGAGGTGCTCTCCTACATTCCCGGCGATGCCGTCACGCCGCCTTATCCCGCCTGGGCCTTGACTGATGCCGCCCTGGTCAGCGTGGCGGAACTGCTTCGCCGCTACCACGCCGCGGTCGCAACCTTCGACCCAGCACCGTACCGTTGGCCCCCGTCGCCGCCGCCGCCGTACGCGGGGGACCTCGTCAGCCACAACGACCCCAATCTCGACAACGTTGTGTTCCGGAACGGACTCGCTGCCGCATTCATCGACTTCGACCTTTCCAGTCCCGGCTCGGTCCTCTGGGACCTCGCCGCCGCCGCGCGGTTTTGGGCACCGCTGAGAATCGACATTGACATTGCCGACTCACGGCGTGGTCAGTCGCTTCGAAGGTTTCATACTTTCGTGAATGCGTACGGTATCCACGACTTAGACTTCGACCCCACACAGCTCGTTGACGCCGTTCGAGCCAATCACGACTGGCTCTATGCCGTCGTCCGCTCCGGAGCCGAGCAGGGAAATCCCGGGTTCGTCGACTACTGGCGAGTGGCGTGTGAGCGTGTGAACCGAACCCGACATTGGTATGCGGCGAACCAGCGGCTCCTCACAGACGCACTGACAGGCCGCTATGACAAGCGGGAGTCGGTGTCCTCATCTGGCTGTTGATCATCTGTGCTACACATCAGAGGCAGCCTCACCGCGACACTACGATGAAGGGGTGTCCGATATCCCCGTAGGCTCGCCACCAGCTCCGCCTGGACGTCATGCGGCCCCGAGCGGCTGGTATCCGGACCCGGTGAACTCGGCTCAGGAACGTTATTGGGACGGCTGGCAATGGTCCCGCAATACCCGACCTGTTGAAACTGCCGGATCGAGCGCCCGCTACGGTCAGACTCCGTACGCGCCCGACCCTCAGTCCAGCGTGAATCGGCCACTCGGCTACGCGAGACCGCGCATGGGTCAGCTGCAGGCGACCACGACCGCGGATGGTGTTCCGCTCGCCTCATGGTGGTGGCGGGCACTGGCTGTGGTGATCGATTACGTGATCATCAGCACGATAGTCACCATCGTCACCATCCCGGTGTGGCGAGCGCTCTACGCCGCATGGGTCAGCTACTTCAACGCCGTTCTCGATGCCCAACGCTCGGGAGACCCGCCACCTGCGTTGGGACTGACCGATCTGATATCTGCTGACAACCAGCTGATCGTGACCGTCGCGACGCTCGGCATCGGGATGCTGTATCACGTCGGCTTTCTGCGTTGGAAGTCGGCGACGCCGGGGAAGTTGATCTGTGGACTCCGGGTGGTTCCGGTTGATCGTGGTCGTGACACGAGTCCTCTGGCTTGGAGCTCGGTCCTCATCCGCACCGCAATATGGGTGCTGCCAAGCATCAGCTTGTTTCTCCTGTTTCTCAGGATTCTGGACGTGCTGTTCCCGCTCTGGAATCCAAAGCGACAGGCTCTGCACGACATCGCCGCGAAGACGCAGGTAATTCGCCCGCGCATTGCGAGTTGATCACGGTCCGTCGACGAAAAAGCGGAACGGCACAAAGATCGCACCATACCTGGCTATATTGAGCCGAGGTCGGAGCGTTCGGGGCGCTCTTACCCATAACCTTCGGGCGCGGGGGCCAGGTCCGATGAGGTTGTTGTGCTGCGTAGGCATTTACGCTCAGCCGCTGCATTGGCGGGACTCATCACATTGGTCGGCATCGCTGTGTTGCCGCTCTCGGCAAACGCGGAGTCCACTGACGGCAAGTTGACTGTGATCGTTAGCCGCGACGTCGACGGGAACGGCAACTTCAGCAGCGACATTGATCAACCACAGTCCGGCATTGAGATCGTCGTCACTGATGCCGGCGGCCGCAGCGCCAAAGGTGTCACGGATCTTGACGGCAGGTTCGTCCTCACCGCAACGCCAACGCTCCGGGGTGGCCGGTATTTTGTTGTCGCCAGGATCCCAGCCGCGTTACCTGACCTCGTACCCGTCCCAGGGAGCAGCACTTTTCAGCCCTTGAGCACGACAGTCGATTTGACGTCGGAAAACCAGATCGTTCGGATGGGCGTTGCCGTAGGTCGCACGCCCGCCGAACCCCCGCCGCCGCGAGCCAAGAGTGTGTCGCGCAGCTCAGATCGTCCGGGACTGGATCTATTCGCAGTCGGTGATCTGGCCTGGCGCGATGACAACCGGTCGGGAATCCAGGATCCTGGCGAGTCGCCGGCGAGTGGGATCAGTGTCCAGCTTCTCAATGTCGTAGGTGAGGTCGTGGCCGCAACGGTGAGCGGGCCAACTGGGCGCTACATGTTCGACAATCTCCCGGCCGGCACGTATTCGGTCCGCTTCGCAGGCGTCCCAGAGGACTTTCGGCTAACGCCGACGGGTGTCGGTGACCGGCGTGTCAGTGACTCGGATGCCGACTATTCCGGCGTGACACCGCCATTCACGTTGGGAGTGTGGGAGCCCAATGTGCGACCCGCGAGGCCAGCGGACCGGGTGGCAGCGGCGTACATCAATCCGACGATTGATGCGGGCATCACCCCACTCCGCTACGCCGTGGGTGATCAGGTGTGGCTTGATGTCAACAGCGACGGGGTCCGGCAACCTGGCGAGCCTGCGGGCTCGGCGACCGTCTCCTTACTTACTGTCGCCGGAAACGTCGTAGCCACAACGACCACCGACCCTACGGGCCGCTACCAGTTCGCCGGTCTGCGCAGTGGTCGCTACCAACTCGAGTTCACGGGTCTACCGGCCTATCGGACATTCACCGAGCGGGCCACCGGCACCGACCCTGCGCTGGACTCCGATCCCGATCCGGTCACAGGGCGGACCTCAGTCTTCACCCTGGCCCAGGGAGCACCCAACCTAGTACCCGTCACCGATGCGGATGTCGGCACCACAGACTTCGAAAATCGGACTGTGAACGCGGGCCTGGTCTGCGCCTACTCGGTGGGGGATACCGTCTGGCACGACAACAACGGCAACGGGGTACGCGATCCTGGCGACAACGGCGTGGCAGGAGTCACCGTCCAGCTGCTGCGCGGTGATTCGCAGGTGCTCGCATCGACGGTCACATCGGAGACCGGCAGCTACACCTTCGACCACCTGCCGGCTGGGAACCTCAGGATCAAATTCTCGCAAGTGCCCGACGGGTTGATATTCACCAGTAGGGGCGCCGGCGACAACCCGGCGCTCGATTCTGATGCAGATCAAGACGGGATGACGGCTGTGTTGGCGCTCGGAAACGAGAATCCAGCTGATACCAGCATTGACGCCGGCCTGACGACGCGAGCGAGCTACCGTGGCCAGCCGGGCGTGGGCAAGGCACCTGTTGACGCGGCGAAGTCGACGACCGGCGGTGTTAGCCCGCAGATTCCGTTTGCCGGAGCGGCGCTCGCGGTGGCCGGCGCCAGCTATCTCTTAGTTGCTCGGCGGCGGCGCAACCTCTGATGCTTTGAGTTCATTGATCATCTCCTGCACCCGATCGGTGCCCAGCCGGCGTACCCGGCGGCGGATTCGCGCTTGTCTCGTCTGGTCCCAAGCGGAGACGACGCTGCCCATTCGATCATGGTGCCCTGGTTGCAGGAGCCGGGTTGCCTCGTCGGGTCCTGCGCCGTCGACGAGGGCGTTGACTGCTGCCAGCAGTGCTAGACATCCTCCGCCGAGTTTCGTGATCTTGAACGCTAGATCGGCTTCGATCAAGATCGAGAGCTGTTCCACACGTTGTCCTGGTTCGGCTTCGCTAGCGGCAATCTTTGCGTACAGGCCGGCGGCCTCGATCAGCTCGACGGCGGCCGCCCACCCCGGCGCGTACGGCAGATCGACATAAATGGCGACGTCCGGGCCGAGCTCAGCCGCAGCCGACACCACCCGCGCCGCACTACCGGCTAGGTCATCAAGGTCACGCAGGGCAGGCTCAGCCGACACGACGTCAACGCCCGGGATATCACGTCGCGTCAGGGCCAACAAGCCGCCTGCGCCGCCGCTGGTGATCACGCTGACCGGAACGCTCTCGCCGGCCGGGACCTGCCGGCTCACTTCGGTGAGCTGATAGTCGGGTACCACCAAAGTCGCCAGCAGGTTGCCGTGCGCTGCTCGGAGCTCCCGATGTTCCGCAAGGACCGCCGGTACGCGAGGCTGTGGCGCGCGTACCAGGGCTTCATCGTCCAGCAGGCCGTCGAACAGCAGCTCCAAATTAATGTGGGCAATCATGAGTCGGTTCTCCGAGCATGAAGTAGCTGAGGCGCTCGCGAAGGTGCGCTCGGCATGCCTGGCGCTGCCGGAGACCTCGGAACGCCTGAGCCACGGCGGACCTGCGTTCTTCATCCGGGGCAAGAAGTGCTTCGTGATGTTTCTCAACGACCACCACGAGGACGGTCGACTGGCGATCTGGTGCGCCGCCCCGGACGGTGTTCAAGCCGAGATGGTCGAAACCGATCCGGAGCGGTTCTTCCGGCCGCCTTATATGGGTCACCTGGGCTGGCTCGGCGTTTTGCTGCCGGGAATCGACGATGCCGAGCTCACCGCGATCTGCCGGGAGGCGTTCGTCACCGTTGCACCCAAGGCCCTGGTGAAGCTGCTGCGGATCGAATCCTGATTCAGCTCTGGTCCTGGATGGTCACGCCAGCTGCGGATAGCTCCGCCACAATCTCGGGAACGCGCTGTGGTGCAACAGCGGCAGTCAGGTCCAGCAAGACCCTCGTCTGAAAGCCCTCATGCGCGGCGTCCAGTGCAGTGGCGCGTACGCAGTAATCGGTGGCTATGCCGCAGATGTCGACCTGATCGACCTCTCGTGCCCGCAGCCACTCGGAGAGTTTCTCGCCATCGGCCGTGACGCCCTCGAAGGCGGAGTAGGCCGGCGCGTACTGGCCCTTGTAGAAGACTTCTGAGAAGTCACGGAAGGTCAAATTCTCGTGAAACTCAGCGCCTGGCGTGCCAACCACACAATGTGGCGGCCAGGAGTCCACGAAGTCCGGCTCGGT
>JBKPAB010000019.1:0-3725 GCA_046726195.1 Actinomycetota bacterium | reverse complement strand
CCAACCAACACTGAAGGAGCACTGTTGATGCCCACCACCGAGGAAGTCCGCGCAGATCTAGCTGAGATCGTCAATGAGGTCGCCGGCGTCCCAGCCGACGACGTCCAGCTGGACAAGTCGTTCACCGATGATCTGGATGTGGACTCGCTGTCGATGGTCGAGATCATCTATGCCGCCGAAGAGAAGTTCGGCGTCAGCATTCCCGATGAAGAGGCCAAGAACCTCAAAACGGTAGGCGACGCTGTCGCCTATATCGAGCGCGCTGCCGCCTGATCGCCGCTGATCATGTCGGGGCCATCTAGACCAAGGATGGCCCCGAGACCAGCCCAAACCACTCGACACGCTTCGCAGGAGTCATGCCATGTCACGCATCCGCGTTGTCGTCACCGGCCTCGGAGCCACTACTCCGCTCGGAGGCGATGTCACCACCACCTGGGACGGCCTGTTGGCCGGCAGGTCCGGCGTACGCAAGATCGAAGCCGACTGGGCCGCTGACCTGCCGGTCCAGATCGCCGCGCAGGCCGCCGTCGACCCTGCGGAGATCTTGGAACGCGTCGAGGCCCGCCGGCTCGACCGCTCTGCACAATTAGCGGTAGTCGCCGCATTGGAGGCGTGGCAGGACGCGGGGTACGGGCTCCGAGAGGACAACCCCGTCGACCGGGAGCGCCTAGGTGTCGCCATCGCGACAGGTATTGGCGGGATGATCACCCTGCTTTCGAATTGGGACATCCAGAAGGAGAAAGGCGCTCGCCGAGTCAGCCCGCTGGCCATCCCGATGCTGATGGCCAACGCCTCCGCAGCAAACGTCAGTCTGCGGCTGGGAGCCCGAGCTGGGGTACACACCCCGGTGTCGGCTTGCGCATCAAGTAATGAGTCGATCTCGCTGGGACTGGACATGCTGCGGCTGGGCCGCGCCGATGTTGCTGTCGTCGGAGGTACCGAGGGCGTCATCCACCCGCTGCCGATCGCCAGCTTCGCCCAGATGCAGGCCATGAGCCGGCGCAATGACGAACCCGAACGGGCATCGCGGCCATGGGATGTCGACCGGGACGGCTTCGTACTCGCCGAGGGCGCAGCCGTGTTTGTCATCGAGACGCTGGAGCACGCCCGGGCGCGAGGTGCCCGTATCTACGGCGAGCTCGCCGGAGCCGGCATCACCGCCGATGCGCACGACATGGTCCAGCCGGACCCGAGCGGCGCAAGTCAGGCCTTGGCCATGACCAAGGCACTTCGCGAGTCCGACCTTGCTCCCGGCGACATCGTGCACGTCAACGCACACGCCACCTCCACCCCACAGGGGGACGTCACCGAGGCTGGGTCAATTCGGCAATCACTGGGTGAACGCACCGAAGCGATTGTCACCGCAACCAAGTCCATGACCGGTCACCTGCTTGGTGGAGCCGGAGCGCTGGAGTCGCTCGCCACCCTGCTGGCTCTGTATCACCACAAGGTCCCGCCCACCATCAACCTCGACAACCCAGAACCTGATCTTGGTATCGACATCGCCACTAAGGTGCGTGACCTGCCGAGCGGTGATCTGGCGGCGATCAACAACTCGTTCGGCTTCGGCGGTCACAACGTCGCCGTCGCCTTCACCAACGCCTACGCCACAGGAGGCTCGAGATGACCACCACCGCACCCGCTCCGCAGGCCACTGGAGCCCCTGCTGCTGCCGCGCCCCAAAAGATCAAGCTTCCCCGGGAGCAGGATCCGCGGAACCCGAACCTCCGACTGCAGGCCCTGTTGGATGCCGGTTCGCTCGAGTTGATCACTCCCGATGACGACTCTGGAATGCTGGCCGCGACCGGCACGATCAATGGTTGCCGGGTCGTTGCCTTCTGTTCGGATGCCACCGTGATGGGAGGCGCAATGGGTATGGACGGCTGCGATGTGGTGGTGCAGGCCTACGAGCGTGCGATGCACGACCGGGTGCCGATCCTGGGCATTTGGCACTCCGGCGGGGCCCGCCTGGCCGAGGGCGTGCTGTCCCTGCATGGGGTCGGTCGGATCTTCCACGCGATGACACAAGCCTCCGGCAACATCCCGCAGATCTCTATCGTGTTGGGCTTCGCAGCCGGCGGCGCGGCGTACGGACCGGCGCTGACTGACCTGGTGATCTTGGCTCCGGAGGGTCGAATCTTCGTCACCGGCCCCGATGTGGTGCGCTCAGTCACCGGTGAGGATGTCGACATGCTGCGGCTCGGCGGACCCGACACTCACGGGCGCCGCTCCGGTGTCGTGCACGTGGTCGCCGACGACGAGGCGCATGCCCTAGAACAGGGGCGGGCACTGGCGACTCTGCTGGCCAGCCAAGGCCTGACCGCCCGGCAGGTGGCCGATGTTGATCTTGCTGCACTACTGCCTGAGTCCCCCCGACGCGCCTACGACGTTCATCCCCTGATCAATGGCCTGCTGGATCCGGGCTCGACGGTCGAACTGCACGCCCGCTGGGCTCCCAACGTCACCATTGCCCTCGGGCGGCTCGGCGGGCGGACGGTCGGCGTCATCGCGAACAACCCGCTCCGACTGGGAGGCTGCCTGGATTCACTCAGCGCGGAGAAGGCAGCCCGGTTCGTCCGAATGTGCGACACGTTCGGGGTGCCGCTTGTGGTGGTCGTGGACGTACCCGGTTATCTGCCAGGCGTCGGCCAAGAGTGGGACGGAGTGGTCCGTCGCGGCGCGAAGCTTTTGCACGCCTTCGGCGAAGCGGTGGTGCCGCGGGTCACACTGGTGACCCGCAAGGCGTACGGCGGCGCGTACATCGCGATGAACGCACGCTCACTTGGCGCGACCCGGGTCTTTGCCTGGCCGGGAGCCGAAGTGGCTGTGATGGGCCCGATTGCCGCCGTTCGCATTCTGCACCGGCGCAAGCTGGCAGAGGTCGCCGACGACGTACGTCCTCAACTCGAGGCCGAGCTTGCCTCCGAGCATGAACGCATCGCCGGGGGCGTGGCGAGAGCAGTCGAGATTGGGGTTGTGGACGAGATCGTCGCCCCTAATGCAACCCGATCCGCCCTGGCAGCCGCGATCCGTGACGCGGACACCGGCCAGAGGGGCGCCCACACCAACATCCCCCTCTAACGCCGACTTGTCAGCGTCAGTGGTCGTCGTAGCGACCACCCGTGCTGACAAGTCAGCGGAGGTGAGGGAGTTAGACGACGTCATGCAACCAGCGGACCGGTGCACCGTCACCGGCGTAGCGGAAGGGCTCGAGTTCTTCGTCCCAGGCGCTGCCAAGCAGATCGTGCAGAGCGGCGGCGAGGTCCTTGCCTGCGAGCGCGGAGAGCGCCACCGCATGCTTGAGCCGATCTTCAGGAATCATGATGTCGCCATGGATCCCGGTGATCGCGTGGAATATGCCCAGCGCAGGAGTGTAGGAGTAACGCTCACCCTCAGTGCCTGAAGTGGCCTCCTCGGTGACTTCGAAACGAACCCGCTGCCAACCTTTGAGGGCGCTCGCCAGTCGCGCTGCTGTTCCACAAGGGCCAGCCCAGGAGTACTCGGTCCGATAGCAGGCACGCTCAATCGGCTGAACGATCCAGTCGACGCGTACAGGCGCGCCGAAAATACCGCCAACCGCCCATTCGATGTGCGGGCACAGTGCTGACGGCGCGGAGTGGACGTACAAAACCCCACGGGTCGTACTCATGGCCAGATCCTCCAAGTGCGAGACCAAAGGCAACCTGAGGGCTGCCTTCCCCAACAGCCTCAGGCCGGTCACGCGG
>JBKPAB010000018.1:0-13774 GCA_046726195.1 Actinomycetota bacterium | reverse complement strand
GAAACGTACGCTCCAGCAACCAAAACCCGAAGTTTTGCCACCAATTGGTGGGAAACGTGCGCCCCGAGCTACCGAGTTGTTACAACTCAGAACGTTCTCGTGTTACGACTCGGAGCGTTTCAGACCGGCTAGGCGTCGGCGTGCAAGACTGAGCCAGAGATGTCTGTACCGCACTTTGACCAAGCGCGTCGCGCCGAGATCTCGCATCAGGCCGCCGCACTCAACGAGCGACTGATCGCCATCCGGCGCGACATTCACGCCCACCCTGAGATCGGGCACCACGAGCATCGCACTACGGCACTAATTGTGGATGAGCTCGAACGAGCCGGCCTGGTGGCTAAGGTGCTCCCGGTCGGCACAGGTGCCTATTGTGACGTGCTTCCAGGAGGCTTTGACGACTCCTCCGGTTTGGTCGGATTGCGCGCTGACATCGACGCCCTGACCATCCCCGACGGCAAGAATGTCGATTACGCCTCCAAGAACCCCGGGGTTTGCCATGCCTGCGGGCACGACGTGCACACTGCGATCTTGCTCGGTGTTGGAATTGTGTTGGCAAGGCTTCGTGATCTTGACCTGCTGCCGCGCGGGGTCCGGCTGATCTTCCAACCGGCTGAGGAGACCAGCCCGGGCGGGGCGCTAGATGCAATCGAGGGTGGGGTGCTGCACGACCTCGTCGAGATCTATGCACTGCACTGCGACCCCAGAACCGACGCCGGCCAGCTCGCGCTAAAGGTCGGGCCGATTACATCGGCGGTTGACCAGGTCAACATCGTGCTGAGCGGCACCGGTGGACACACCTCGCGGCCCCAACTCACCCAGGACATCATTGGCGCGCTCGGTGCTTTGGCGACCATGACCCAGCTGCTGCTGTCCCGACGGATCGATCCACGCAGCGGCGTCTCGTTGATGTGGGGATCTATCAAGGCCGGTTCGGTAGCGAACGCCATTCCCCAGAGCGGGGAGATCGTGGGGACGCTGCGAGCGCTGGACGAGACCGGCTGGCTGCTCGCCAAGCAGCTCATACCCGAGCTTGCCGCGGAAATCGTCCGACCTTTTGGAGTGGAGGTCGATGTCGCGGTGACCGACGGCGTGCCGCCCGCGGTCAACCATGCGCGCGGTGTACGCCGGCTCGCCCGGGCTGCTGAGGAGATGCTCGGACCTGACGCGGTGACCGCGACCGAACAGTCGCTGGGCGGAGAGGACTTCTCGTGGATGCTGCAGCAGATTCCGGGGGCTCTCGGGCGCCTCGGCGTCCGCACGCCGGGTAAGAGCTGCCCTGACATTCATCAGCCAACCTTCGTCGTGGACGAAGCCTGCATCCCGGCCGGCCTCAAGGTACTCGCGGAGGTCGCAACCACCTTCGAACGCCCGGCGATCTGAAGTCCTGAGCATGTCGAGATGAGCCCTAAGCCCGTCGAAGGGCGCGAGTCAGTCGATTGGGAGCAGCTGCGCTCCGCAGCCCGAGAGGCCAGCCGGCACGCGTACGCGCCATATTCGCACTTTCCGGTGGGTGCGGCCGCCCTGGTCGATGACGGACGGGTGGTCACGGGCTGCAACGTTGAGAACGCTTCTTATGGCGCGAGCCTGTGTGCCGAGTGCGGACTGGTGTCCGCGCTCCACGCCAGTGGCGGCGGGCGACTGGTGGCGTTTGCCTGCGTCGACGGGGCCGGGTCGGTCCTGATGCCGTGTGGCCGCTGCCGTCAGCTGCTCTGGGAGCATGGCGGCGCCGAATGCCTGGTCGACACGCCGTCCGGAATCTTGCCGATGAGTGCGGTGCTGCCGCAGGCCTTCGGTCCGGGCGACCTGGCACGGCACCACTCGTGAGCCTCGACCTGGAAGCGCTACAAGCTTTTCCGAAGGTAGCGCTCCATGATCACCTTGATGGCGGGCTGCGGCCAGAGACGATCATGGAACTGGCTGCGGCAGTCGGGCACGTGTTGCCCGCGGACACTCCCGATGATCTTGGCCGGTGGTTCGCCCGGTCGGCTGCCTCAGGGTCTCTGGAGCGGTACCTCGAGACCTTCGAGCACCCCCTGGCAGTCACACAGACAGCGGCAAGCCTGCGCCGGGTAGCCGCCGAGTACGTCGAGGACCTGGCATCGGACGGGATCATCTATGGCGAGGCGCGCTGGGCGCCGGAACTACATATGAGGGCAGGGCTAACCAAGGCACAGGCAGTCGAAGCCGTTCGTGACGGGCTGGCCGAGGGGCTGGCGCGGTGTCGAAAGCGTGGGTATGAGATCGAGGTACGCCAGTTGCTGACTGCCATGCGGCAAGCCGAGCCGACTCGTGACGTCGCCGAGCTGGTGCTGCGTTATCGCCAGGACAGTGTTGCCGGCTTCGATATTGCCGGTCCAGAGAGGGGCTACCCCCCGTCGCGATATCTCGCGTCATTCCAGCTGCTGCGTCGCTACAACGCCTACTACACAATTCACGCCGGGGAGGCCGACGGTTGTCGGTCGATCTGGGAGGCGGTCCAGGTGTGCGGAGCCAACCGGATCGGTCATGGTGTCGCTATCGTCGAGAACATTCAGCCCGACGAGCGCGGCACTGAGGTCCTCGGCGACTTCGCGGCGTACGTGCTCAATGCGCAGATCCCGCTCGAGATGTGCCCCTCCTCGAACCTGCAGACCGGCGCGGTGGCCTCGATCAGCAAACATCCAATCCATCGGTTGGACCGGCTGGGATTCCGGGTGACGGTTAATGCCGACAACAGGCTGATGAGCGCTACCACACTGACCAGGGAATTCGCCCTGCTTGCCGAGGCATTCGACTACTCGCTGGACGACGTACGCAGACTCGGGATCAACGCGGCCAAAAGCGTCTTTGCACCGCACGGCGTACGCAAGGCCTTGGTGCGGCGCATCGCGGCCGCTGGATAGGACGTGCACCTCGGGTGAATATCGAGACTGGTCCCGACGCGTCCGGGCTAGGGTTTAGCCCATGACTTCGCGCGTCTTGACTGCTGTGGCTTGGCCGTACGCCAACGGCCCTCGCCACATCGGTCACGTCTCAGGCTTCGGAGTTCCCTCAGACATCTTCGCGCGCTACATGCGGATGAGTGGCCACGATGTCTTGATGGTGTCGGGCACCGACGAGCATGGCACGCCCATTTTGGTCCAGGCCGAGCTGGAAGGGCTGGGTAATCGTGAGCTTGCTGACAAATACAACCGGGTGATCGTGGAGGACCTCCGCAGCTTGGGATTGTCCTACGACCTGTTCACCCGCACCACCACGCTCAACCATTACGCCGTGGTTCAAGATCTTTTTCTGGGGTTGCACCGCAACGGCTATGTGGTGCCAAGGACCACCATGGGCGCGGTGAGCCCGTCCACCGGAAGGACCTTGCCGGACCGGTACATCGAAGGCACCTGCCCTATTTGCGGCTATCCCAGTGCCCGCGGTGATCAATGCGACAACTGCGGCAACCAACTCGACCCAATTGATCTCATCAACCCAAAGTCTCGGATCAATGGCGAGACGCCCAAGTTCATCGAGACCGAGCACTTCTTCCTGGACCTTCCGGCGTTAGCAGGTTCGCTCGGGAAGTGGTTGAGCGACCGGACTGACTGGCGTCCCAATGTGTTGAAGTTCAGCCAGAACCTGCTGAAGGATCTCAGGCCACGAGCCATCACGCGCGATCTGGACTGGGGCGTACCGGTGCCGCTAGATGGTTGGCGTGACCAGCCAATGAAACGGATCTATGTCTGGTTCGACGCCGTCATCGGCTACCTCTCGGCATCGGTGGAGTGGGCGCGCCGCACCGGCGA
Source organism: Actinomycetota bacterium (assembly GCA_046726195.1). Classification (GTDB taxonomy): domain Bacteria; phylum Actinomycetota; class Actinomycetes; order Propionibacteriales; family Propionibacteriaceae; genus Microlunatus. The sequence goes on along the minus strand of JBKPAB010000018.1, from coordinate 10,004 downwards.
TCCGGACGCATGGCAGCAGTGGTGGATCGACCCGGACGCGCGCAGCTACTACTTCATGGGTAAGGACAACATCGTCTTCCACACCGTGATCTGGCCGGGGATATTGCTCGGGCACAACGGCGAAGGTGATCATGGTGGCACCGTCGGACCGCTCGGTGAGCTCCGGTTACCCGACGAGATCGTCTCCAGTGAGTACCTGACCATGAGCGGCTCGAAGTTCTCCACCAGTCGCGGCAAGGTGATCTACGTCGGCGACTTTCTACGCGATTTTGGACCCGACGCTTTGCGTTATTTCATCGCCGTCGCAGGGCCGGAGACCACCGACACCGACTTCACCTGGGACGAATTCGTGCGGCGCACCAACTTCGAGCTGGCGAACGAGTGGGGCAACCTGGTGAACCGCTCGATCTCCATGGCGTACCGGAACAATGGGGCTGTGCCGGCGCCCGGGCCGCTGCATGATGTTGATCATGAGCTGTTACGCACCTCTCGTGAGGCGTTCGACACGGTAGGCGCCTTGCTGGCGCGCAACCGGTTCAAACTTGCGATCACAGAAGCGATGCGAGTGGTCGGCGCCGCGAACAAGTACATCTCAGATACCGAGCCATGGAAGCTCAGCGACGATCCCGAGCGTCGCGACACGGTGCTGCACACGGCTCTGCAGGTGGTCTCGGATGCCAATACCTTGCTGACTCCGTTCCTCCCGCACGCTGCCCAGAAGGTTCACCTGGCGCTGGGCGGCAGCGGGGTCTGGGCGGCCGAGCCTGAGATCCGCGTCGTGACCGAAGAGGGCGGGCCCGATTATCCGGTGATCATGGGCGATTACGCCGGCGAGCAGGCGCGTTGGGAGTCTCGATCCATCACACCGGGAACGCCGCTGCAACGGCCAACGCCACTGTTTGCCAAGCTCGATGAGACTCTCGGCGAGACTGGTCCCAAGTGGGCTCCCATCGAGCGCTGATTTCTTTAATCATACTCCGCATCGATTAGTTGGACTTGCACCCACCGCAGATAGCGCGGGATGAAGCAACTGATGCGGAGTGGACTGTCCGCAGTGGCCGTTACCTTTCAGACATGGAACGAAAGGATGCCTACCATGAGTTACGTGAAGGCGGAGTCGGGAGTTGAGTGGCTGCCCCACGGGCGTGCCTTTACTCGCGCCGACCTTGATGCAATGCCTGAAGACGGCAATCGTTATGAACTCGTTGATGGTGCGCTGATCGTGACGCCAGCACCGTCGATGAAGCATCAGGCAACCGTTGTTGCTCTTATTGCGCGCCTCGCTCCCTTGTGCCCACCGCACCTCCGACTTCTTGTCGCGCCGTTCGATGTCGATCTTGCTCCGAACACGGTGGTTCAACCGGATGTGCTGATTGCCGAAAGGAGCCGCCTCACCGAACGCGACCTCAAAGGACCACCTGAGCTCGTCATCGAGGTGATCTCGCCGAGCACGAGGCACGTCGATCTTGCCTTCAAGCGGGTGCGTTACGAAGAAGCGGGATGCCGGTCTTACTGGGTAATCGATCCTTCAGAGCCCTCCATTATCTGCTGGGAGCTTCGCGACGGCAGGTACGTCGAAGTAGCTCGCGCGGCAGGAACGCAGTCGGTCGCACTGGCCACGCCATTCCACATCACCTTGGCACCGGCCGAGTTGATCGACTAAACCGCTGAACATCGAAACTGACGAGTCAGTCAGTAGGAGTGCTATCTCTTTCGTTCGGCAGTCGCCAAGGCGGCACGCAGTTCTTGTGCGTTCAGCCGTACGCCCATGCCGGGCCTACCGGGTTCGATGCGCCAGCTCTCAGCCAGCGGGCCGGCGTCAACCACATCGAAGCCGAATCCGTTGATCAGCTCGGCCACGCTGGCTTTTGCGACAGGATCGTCCCCAGCGATCGCCAGCGCTCGTCTGTTTCGCGTACCCGGCGGAGTGCCGTCAGTGGTGATCTGGCGAGCGTGGATGTGGTTGAACGCCTTTACTACGCGGGCGCCGGGTAGCCGGGCTTGTAAGAGCTCGGAGCTTGTCATGCGGCCCTCATCAAGCGCTGCAATATTACCATCTCGCCGTGGGTAATAGTTGTTGGCATCGATCACCACCTTGCCTGCAAGGGGCTGGGCAGGCACGTCACCGATTGCCCTGAGCGGGATCGCTACCACCACCAGATCACCGAGCGCGGCCGCCTCTTCGGTCGTACCGGCACGAGCATGTGGACCGAGCTCGGAGACCAGATCGGTGAGCGACTCAGGTCCTCGAGAGTTGCTGATCACCACGTCGTAACCGCTGGCGATTGCTGCGCGCGCAACCTGGCTACCTATCTGGCCGGCACCGATCAACCCTATGGTCTTGATTCCGTCAATGGTCATGACGCGGTGCCGCCGGAAAGTGAGAGGGCGCCTGTTGGGTGCCACACCGTCTTGATCTCTAAGGAGGCGCGGAGCCGCGCAGTGCCCGGTGCAGCTGAGAAATCAGGAACACCTCTTGGCGCGTAGACACGTTTGACTGTCTCGGCCGCAGCCTGCTCCAGTGGTTCTCGCAGCTCTGGGCTGGCGCCGGTGAGGTCGAGCGCGTTGACGTCTGCATGGGCCGCGAGGTGCGGAGCGAGTTCGGTAATCTTCCCGGTCAGGATGTTGATCACTCCTGCCGGTACGTCGGAGGTCGCAACGACTTCAGCGAAAGTGATCGCCACACAGGGATCTTGCTCGGCCGCGATCACCACGCACGAATTCCCCCCGGTGATCACCGGCGCTATCACCGAAATCAAGCCCAGCAGCGGTGATCCTTTTGGCGCAAGAATCCCGACAACGCCGGTCGGTTCGGGAGCGGAGTAGCAGAAGTAGGGGTTGACACTGGGTTCGCGCTCCCGAGCACCGCGGCCAGTTTGTCCGTCCAGCCGGCGTAGTGCACCAGCCGATCGATAGCCGCCTCAACCTCAGCTGTCGCGACTTTGGCCGACACGCCGGTACTGGTCATGATCAGTTCACCGAACTCGGTGCGACGGCCCTCCAGCATCTCGGCGATCCGGTAGATCACCTGGCCACGGTTGTACGCGGTGGCGCTGGACCAGGTGGTGTAGCCCTTACGAGCTGCAACCACGGCATCGCGAAGGTCTTTACGTGAGGCCAGCGCCGCATTGGCCATGAAGTTGCCCTTTTTATCCCGCGCCTGGTAGGTACGGCCCGACTCCGAGCGCGAGAAGGCGCCACCGATGAAGAGCTTGTACGTCTTGGAGACCGCCAAGTGGCTCATTCCAGGACCGCCTCGTCGTCGGTATTCAAATAGGCGGCCAGCCCCGAGGGTCCACCCTCTCGGCCGAATCCCGATTCCTTGTAGCCACCGAAGCTGGCTGCCGGATCGAACCGATTGAAGGTGTTATCCCAGATGACTCCTGAGCGGAGCGCTGCCGCCATACCCATGGCCCGCGATCCCTTTTCTGTCCAGACCCCTGCCGACAGACCGTACGGGCTGTTGTTGGCCTTGATGATGGCTTCGTCCGGGGTACGGAACGTCATTGTGGTCAGTATCGGGCCGAAGATCTCCTCGCGTGCAATGCGCATTGATGGGGTCGCGTTGGTGAAGATCGAGGGGGAGAGGTAGAAGCCGTTCTTCGGGAGCGGGCAGGATGATGACCAAAGCTCAGCGCCCTCGGCGATCCCGGCATTCAATAGTGCGGTGATGCGATCCAGTTGGGCTTCGGAGTTGATCGCGCCCACATCAGTGTTCTTGTCCATGGGGTCTCCCACCCGCAGCCTCTCGACTCGTTGCTTGAGTCGCTCAACGAACTCCTCGGCGATCGACTCCTGCACCAGCAGGCGCGAGCCTGCGCAACACACCTGCCCCTGGTTGAAGAAGATGCCGTTGATGATGCCTTCGACGGCCTGGTCCTGCGCCGCGTCCTCGAAGACGATGTTGGCGCCCTTGCCGCCGAGCTCCAAGGTGATCTTGCGCCCGGTGCCGGCCAGCTCACGCTGAATGCGGCGGCCGACGGCCGTGGAGCCGGTAAAGGCTACCTTGTCGATGCCGGGGTGATTGACAAGCGTGGATCCTACGTCGCCTGCTCCGGTGATGATGTTCACAACGCCTGGCGGCAGATCGGCATCAGCAATGATCTCGGCCAGCACCAAGATCGAGAGCGGCGTGGTATCGGCCGGCTTGATCACTACGGTGTTGCCGGCAGCGAGCGCGGGTGCGATCTTCCACGCCGCCATCAATAGCGGAAAGTTCCAGGGGATGACCTGTCCGGCGACACCCAACCGTTGCGGCGTCGGCCCGAGGCCGAGGTGTTGCAGCTTGTCCGCCCAGCCTGCGTGGTAGAAGAAATGCTGCGCCGCAGCGGGTACGTCGAAATCCCTGGTTTCCTTGATCGGTTTGCCGTTGTCGAGAGTCTCCACGACGGCTAGCTCGCGGGATCGCTCGGCAATCGCCCGCGCGATCCGAAACAGGTACTTGCCACGCTCACCGCCCGGCATCGACGACCAGACACCCTGGTACGCCCGGCGGGCGGCTTTGACCGCGCGATCGACGTCGGCTGCGCTGACGGTTGAGACCGTCGAAAGCCTCTCGCCAGTTCCGGGATTGATGGTGTCGCGATCTTCGCCGCTGCCCTCCTTGAAGGTCCCGTCGATGAACGGCAAGTAGCGATCCCTAATATCGGCAATGGCACTCGACTCTGGTGCCGGGGAGTATTCCCATTCCATGATCAAACTTCCCTCAGTCCACGGTCACATATTCTGCGCCGGAGTAATGGCCGTCGAGCTGCGCCCGGCGTTGCATGATCAAGTCATTGAGCACCGATGAGGCTCCCAGCCGGAAGTAATACGGATCGAGCCACCCCGGTCCGGCTACTTCATGAACCGCGACGAGATAGCGAATCGCATCTTTGGCGGTACGGATGCCACCAGCCGGCTTCACCCCTCGCTGTTCACCGGTCTGCGCCTTCCAGTCCTTGACTGCCTGCAACATCACGTGGACAACGGGCAGGGTGGCGGCCGGTGAGATCTTGCCGGTCGAGGTCTTGATGAAGTCGGTGCCCGCGAGCAGCGCCAGCCAGGAAGCGCGGCGTACGTTGTCGTAGGTTGCCAGCTCACCGGTTTCCAAGATCACCTTCAGCCGGGCGTTGCCACCCGCTTGCTTAATGGCAACGATCTGCTCGAAAACCGTCCCGTAGCGACCGGCCAAGAAGGCACCTCGATCGATCACCATGTCGATCTCATCCGCGCCGCCGTCAACGGCGATCTTGGTGTCGGCGAGCTTGATCTCAAGGCTCGATCGGCCGGACGGGAAAGCGGAAGCGACCGAAGCGACCTTGACGCCGGAACCTCTCAGCTCTGCGACCGCAGTGGGCACCATATCCGGATAGACACAAATGGCCGCGGTACGCGGTGTCTCGGGATAGTCCGGATCCGGCAGCATCGCCTTGCGCGCCAGGTTGCGCACCTTCCCAGGTGTGTCGGCGCCCTCCAGCGTGGTGAGATCCACCATGGAGATCGCCATGTCGATCGCCGCGAGCTTGGACGCTCGCTTGATGGAGCGGGTCGCCAGCCCTGCGGCTCGCTGCTCGATGCCGACCGGGTCGACGCCGGGAAGCCCAAACAGGAAGCGCCGCAATGAGGACTCATCCGCTGCCGCGTCGGCCAGGTGCACGGGCAGCGGCTTCGCGGGCCGCTGCGAGAGCTCCCGCGCTGTCATACTCGCGATCCTAGAGGGCCGCTCGGCAGAGCCTTGGGGGCTGACTTGTCGCAGTGCGCTACTGGCCCCTTCGACCACTCCACTTCGCGTTAGTTCCCTGCACGTCGCGTCACTTGCAACTAACGCTAAGTGTGGGTAATTGACGCGAAGTGCAGCGATGCATACCTCGCCGGTCAAAGTCCCTAGCCATGGCAGGTACCGATTGCGCTCGTGGCCCTGGTGGGCGCGGGGTGGTCTGCAGCAGGTAGCAGAATGTTGCCGTGCAGGCAGGTCGCGCGCTTATTCGGCAAGAAGAAGAACATGCCACCGTCACGCCACTTGAACTCTTCTTCGACCTGGTTTTCGTGTTCGCGCTGACGCAGGTAACGGCGTTTATGGCCGACGAGCTGAGTTGGCACGGGATCCTGCGCGGTGCGCTGGTGCTCATGCTGTTGTGGTGGGCCTGGACCGGGTACGCCTGGCTGGCCAATGTGGCCAGCGCTGAGGAGCGGCCCATCAAGTTGGCCATTCTCGCCGGCATGGCGGCAATGTTCGTGCTCGCCCTTTGTATCCCTGAGGCATTCGACGACCTGCCCGGCGGGTTGTTCGGGCCTGTCGTGCTGGCCGTGTGTTACTTGCTCTTCCGGCTCATGCACGTCGTGATGTTCTTGATCATTTCCCGAGAGGACCCTAGGCTGCGGTCGCAGGTTCTTCGGTTCGCCCTCAGCTTTCTCGTGAGCACCGCGCTGCTGTTGGTGGCGTCGCAGTTCGAAGGATGGTTGCAGACTGGCCTCTGGGCTCTGGCGCTGGCAGCCGATTACATCGGGACCGCGCTGGGGGGCTTTTCCGGATGGCGGCTGCCCTCGCCGGGACATTTCTCTGAACGACATGGCTTGATCATCATCATCGCGCTCGGTGAATCGATTGTGGCTATCGGGGTTGGAGTGGCCCAGGAACCCATCTCCTGGGTGATCATCGCCGCCTCGCTACTGGGACTGCTCTTGGCGTCGGCGCTGTGGTGGGCGTACTTCGACATAAGCGCCTTGCTGGGTGAGCGTGCTCTCGTTGCCGAGCCGCAGGAGACACGGGCGCGGTTGGCTCGCAATGCGTACTCCTATGCGCACCTGCCGCTGGTGCTCGGCATTGTCCTTGTGGCGTTCGGTCTGAAGGAGGTGCTGTTGTACGTCAGCGACAGCAGCCACCACAAGCTGACCGATCCCTTGCCGAGCGTGGCGCTGGCGGCCCTGGTTGGCGGCGTGGCCGTCTATCTGCTGGGCCATGTGGTTTTCAAGTGGCTCACTGTGCACACCGTCTCAGTGGTTCGCCTCGTGGCGGCGGGCGTGCTGATGCCGACGATTCCGATGATCGCCGGGCTGCCGGCGCTGGCGCAGCTGGCTGTTGTGACGCTCCTGGTGGCGTGCGCGGTGCTGGTTGAGTCGGTTGTGTTCGCCGAATCCCGGCGGAAGATTCGGGCCGAGCTGTCCCACCACTGACTCGAGTCAGCTGAAGGCGCTCTCTCCGGTCAAGGCCTGACCAATGATCAACTGGTGCACCTCCGAGGTGCCCTCGTAGGTCAGCACTGACTCCAAGTTATTCGCGTGACGTAACACCGGATATTCCAAGGTGATGCCGCTGGCGCCCAGGATGGTGCGGCATTCCCGGGCGATGGCCAGCGCCTCCCGAACGTTGTTGAGCTTGCCCAGGCTGACCTGCTGCGGCTCCAGTCGATGATCATCTTTGAGTCGTCCGAGGTGGAGCGCCAGGAGGAAGCCCTTCTGCAACTCCAGGGTCATATCGGCCAGCTTCGCCTGAGTCAGTTGCAGTGAGGCCAGCGGGCGGTCGAACACTTCTCTCGAGATGGCGTAGTCGATCGTGGTTTCCAGGCAATCCCGCGCCGCGCCGAGGGCACCGAAGACGATGCCGAATCGCGCCTCATTCAGGCAGGACAGTGGTCCGCGCAGACCAGTGGCCTCCGGAAGCACCGCATCGCGTGGCAGGTGAACATTCTCGAGCACCAGCTCAGAGGTGACCGAAGCGCGCAGCGACAACTTCTTGGTGATCTTGGGAGTTGAGAACCCTGGCGTATCGGTCGGGACGATGAAGCCTCTGATACCTTCGTCGGTCTGCGCCCAGACGATCGCAAGATCGGCAACTGATCCGTTCGTGATCCACATCTTGGTGCCGTTGATCACCCAGTCGTCGCCATCCTGCTTGGCGCGGGTACGCATGCCCGCTGGATTGGATCCGAAGTCGGGTTCGGTGAGCCCGAAGCATCCGATAGCCTCGCCCGCCGCCATCCGGGGCAGCCATGTCGTCTTCTGCTCCTCGCTTCCGAACTTCCAGATCGCAAACATAGCAAGGGATCCCTGTACCGAAACCATGCTGCGTACGCCGGAGTCGCCGGCCTCGAGCTCTAGGCAGGCCAGCCCGTAGGAGACCGCATTGGCTCCGGCACAGCCATACCCCTGCAGGTGCATTCCGAGCAGTCCCAGTGCTCCCGCCTCACGCATCAGGCCAAGATCAAGATCGCCCCGTTCGTACCAGTCGGCGATGTTCGGCTTGACCCGCTGTTCCACGAATTCCCGGACAGTCGCTTGGATATCGCGCTCGTCCTCGCTGAGAAGATGATCAACGCCAAGCAGTTCGAGCGGCCCAGTTCGGCTCATCAGTCCCACCTATCCAGTGCTGCGATCGTCAGTCCCAGCGCTGCTTTCTCGATCTCGTCCTCGCTGAGCAGTACGTGCTCGGCGGCCGTGCCCAAGGGCACAAAGCTGTCCTGGCTGGCGACCCGGTGGATGGGGCCGATGAAGCCACCTTCTACCAGAGCGGTGACGATACCTTCACCAACACCTCCACTGTGCCGCGTCTCGTCCACCACCAGCACTCGGCCGGTGGATCCGGCCGCCGCCAGCATGTCGTCGACGGGTAGCGGTGCTAGCCAGCGCAGATCGAGCACCTGGGCGGGAGTTCCAGCGGCAGCAAGTCGGCGGGCCACCCGAAGGCTCATCGGAACGCCGTTGCCGAAGCTGATCATGGTAAGCATGGCGGATTCCGCCTGATAGTTCCGTGCGCGACCGATCGGCACGTGTTCGCCATGATCAACGGCGAGCCACTCCCGATCGCCTGTCTGGTAGAGGTCTCGTTGGTGGTACAACGCGATTGGCTCGAGAAAGACCGACATAGTCGAGTCTGTGATGGCAGCTGCGACACAGGTCCGCAGCATCGCGGCGGCGTCGTCGGCACGGGCTGGGCACGCCACGACCAGTCCGGGGATGTCACGCAGCACGGCCACGGCATTGTCATTGTGGAAATGGCCGCCAAAGCCCTTCTGGTAACCGAGGCCGGCGATTCGGACGACCATCGGGTTGGTGAAGCGACCACGGGAGAAGAACGGCAGGGTGGCACCCTCCCCGCGTAATTGATCTTCGGCGTTGTGCAGGTAAGCCAGGTACTGCACCTCGGGAATGGGGATCAGGCCGGCGAGTCCGGCGCCCAGCCCAAGGCCGAGGATGGACTGCTCGTCGAGCAGGGTGTCGAAGACCCGGGCAGCACCGTATTTGCGTGCGAGACTCGCAGTGACACCGTAGACGCCTCCCTTGACACCGACGTCCTCACCGAAAACGATCACCCTACGGTCTGCCGCCAGTAGCTCATGGAGGGTGCCGTTGATCGACTCGGCGAGCGTCCGTGCGGGGACCGCCTTCTGGCCTTCGACAGGCGCCGTCCTGAGCTTGTCGAAGGGCGCCGTCCTGAGCTTGTCGAAGGGCTCAGGGCGCATGCTGCGGAGCGTGCGCACGGTTTGGGCGACTCGGTCTGGATGGCGCGGCGCGATAGGCGCCATGATCTCGGCCGCAGAGCTGAGTCGTGGCTTATGCCTCAGGCGCTCCACCTCGACGTCGATCTCGCGACGGATGCCGTCATAACAAGCCAAGATGTCGGCGGCAGTTGCGCCCATGCCGCGCAGGCACGCTGCCGTACCCAGGAGTGGGTCACGGGCATAGTCCGCCTCAATCTCCCGCGGTTTCCGGTAACTGATCTCTGCGTCGCTGCCGGCGTGGCCTCCGAAACGTACCGTTCGCAGGTGCAGGAAGGCCGGGCGCCGCTGCTCGCGCGCGGTGTGCACGGCATGGACGATTGCCGGCCAGGAGGTGGCAGGATCTGAGCCGTCGGCGGAGACGTACGCGAGTCCGGGCCTGGACCGGTACGCGGCCTCGATCCAGCCGCTCGGTGTCGGTACCGAGATACCGAACCCGTTGTCCTCGCAGACCAGAAGTATTGGCACAGGCAGACCGCGAAATGCGGTGGCCAGCGCGGTGTTGATCGCTCCGGCCGCCGTGGAGTG
>JBKPAB010000017.1:0-3724 GCA_046726195.1 Actinomycetota bacterium | reverse complement strand
CTCCCCGACTGGGCAATTGGGGTCGGACCGGCGACGTTGATCATCATCGACGAAGCCGGCATGGCCGACACCTTGTCCCTCGACACCGCAGTACGGTTCGCCATCGACCGCGGGGCGAGTGTTCGGCTGATTGGTGATGATCAACAACTCGCCGCGATCGGCGCCGGCGGCGTCCTCCGCGACATCAAGAACACTCACGGCGCCCTGCAGCTCACCGAGCTACACCGCTTCACCGACCGGGCCGAAGCACAAGCCTCGCTCGCCCTGCGGGAAGGCGATCCCAGCGCACTCGACTTCTATCTCCATCATGGCCGGGTTCATGTTGGTGATCTCGCCAAGATCACCGAGGATGTGTTCTCTGCATGGATTTCCGACCGAGCCGTCGGACTGGACGCCATCATGATCGCCCCGACCCGCGAGCTGGTCGCTGAGCTCAACCGCCGAGCCCGTGATCATGGTCGCGACGGTGTCCCGGTCGGGCACGAAGTGCGTCTGGGGGACGGAAACCGGGCGAGTGTCGGCGATGTGATCATCACCCGCGCGAACGATCGACGCCTCCGCCTCTCGAGCACCGACTGGGTGAAAAACGGAGACCGCTGGACGATCACCCACATCGACCGGCGCGGTGGGCTCACCGTGCGGCACAGCCGCAGCCACCTCAAGTGCCGGCTCCCCGCGGATTACGTCACGACCTCAACCGGACTTGGTTACGCCACCACTATTCACAGCGCGCAAGGCGTCTCCGCCGACACCATGCACGGCCTGCTGATCGGGCAGGAATCACGACAGCAGCTCTACACGATGCTGACGCGTGGCCGGCACGCCAACCACCTTTACCTCCAAGTCGTCGGCGGCGGCGACCCCCACACCCTCATCAGACCCGACACCATCTCACCGCGCACACCGACCGAGACTCTGCAGCAGATCATCGCGCGCGACGACGCGCCCATCTCCGCCAGCACCCTGCTGCGCGAGCTCAACGACCCAGCCGCCCGCCTCCTCGACGCTGTGCAGCGCTACACCGATGGCCTCCACGTGGCAGCCGAACAACTTCTCGGGTCACGAACTCTGGCCGAACTTGACCGCGTCGACAAGTACGTGCCCGGCCTCACCGACGAACCCGCCTGGCCTACGCTCCGGACTCACCTGATCGACCTCGCCGCCGAAACCGGCCAGCATCCACTCCGCCACCTACAGGAAGCCGCAAGCGGTCGCGATCTCTCTACCGCAGGAGACATGGCCGCCGTCCTCTACTGGCGCCTCCCAGCGCTCATGCCTACCAACCCAGGTCCGCTCCCCTGGCTCCCGGACATTCCAGAGACGCTGCATGCCCATCCCGTATGGGGGCCTATCTGGCAAAGCGATCCCAGCTAGTCGCCGACCTCGCCAACCAGGTCCAAGACCACGCCTACCAAGGCGACGGCCCGCCAGTGTGGGCTGCAACCCGAGGCCACCCGAGCACCGCCCTCGTCGGCGAGATAGCCGTGTGGCGGGCAGCCAACGGCATCGACCCCCAAGACCCACGGCCAACCGGCGGGCACCAACTCGAGGCTGCCGCGGACCTGTGGAAACAACACCTCGACCGAGATGTCGCCCGCGCCATCGAGCCGCACAACTCCAACGCCGATCAGCAACAGGCACCGCGTAAGGCACTCCATCACGGTTACGACGACATCCAGCGCCCGTATCAAAGATCAGGGCCGAACCCTCCATCTTCGCCCGGCCGCTAGCGACCGCAGTCACCAGGGTCATAACAGCTCTGGGCAGGCGGCTTTGTCTGTCGGATCGGCAGCTGACTGCCGATTCTGGCTCTATTGAAGTCAAGCGGCCGCACTGCTCGGCCCGGCGGCGCGGGTCCTCGCTCCGCTGCGGCCCGCGCCGCAACTACGCTCACACAGACCAATTGCACTAAGTCGCGATACTGACCGCGCTCCGTGGCGCACTCTGCTCGTGGAGCGCTGCTGACCGTCCCGAAGATCGACCACCTCTGCAATCGCCATGTCGACCGTCGGGGGCTTGCTCGGCGCGCTCGCCGACTGCACCACTCATAGGCAGGGGGCTCCGCCCACGCACCGCTGGCCTCGGCTCAAGGATGGCGGGTGTAGGGGCGGGCTGGTGGTCAATCAGGCTGGCTCCTGGCGCGGCCAGCCGAGCTAGTCATAGGGTTGTTCGGTGGACTAGCAGCCGGACCACAGTGGGCCAGCGGGGCAACAGAAATGAGTTCAATAATGACCGAAGAGGACAACAAAGCCGCCGTCCGTCGCTTTTTCGAGGATGGCTGGAACAACGGTGACGTTGTTCAAATCAAAGCTTTCCTGGCGGATGAATTCGTCAGCCACAACTCGCTGAATTTCACGATACAGAGTTCCGACGACTATTGCCGGGGTGTGGTCGCCTACCGCACGGCCTTCCCGGACCTCATCACATCGGTGGAGGATGTCATCGCGGAGGGAGACCGGGTAGTCGTACGTGGGACAGATCGAGGAACGCACCAAGGCGAGTTCATGGGCAAAGCCGCCAGCGGTCGGTTTGTTACTACGACGTGGATAGAGATCTTCCGAATGGAGTCGGGCAAGGCGGTCGAGGGCTGGGTCGAGACGGACACAAAGGGCATGATGGACCAGCTCAATCCCTGAAAACACCCAGTGCCACCCTCAGAGGATGTCCCGAGTTCCGTGGAACCTTGGTGCCGGCACTCGTCAGCGTCGCGTCCAGCCCGCCTGCGTCGATCTCCTCAGCTATACGATCCGGCTGCCCTCCAGAAGTTGATCATCGACTGATCGCCGATGAAGCGCTTCGAGAAATCCCGGGGATCGGCACAGCAAGCGATCCCCGCATTAATCCCAACAGCAGCCGCAGCTCGTGCGCAAGATGATCATCGCCGGAACTGGCCCTGCGGGGGGCGAAGGCATCGACAAGGTGACCCGCATCACCTACCTCGACACCGCGCGCGGACTGCTCACCCGCCAAGGCCCCAAGTAGTTTCTCTTCACCAGGACCCCGAACGGGCGCCGCACCGGCAAGGAGTTCCTGGCACGGCTGGAGGAATACGTACCACCGACCGCGACAAGGCCATCTCCGTGCGCTCGTTCCGCGCCCAGCTCAACGCCATCCACCGATGGGGTCAGCAAAAGCCCGCCGACCTCGCGAGCATCCACCAGCCGGTGCTCGTCATCAACGGTGACAGCGACAAGCTGGTGCCCACCAAAAACACCGTCGACCTCGACCGACGACTCCCCAACAGCCAACTCGTCATCTATCCCGACGCCGGCCACGGCGCCGTGTTCCAGTTCCACGAGGACTTCGTCAAGCGGGCTCTCGAGTTCCTCTGAGAGGGGAACGGTGATGAAGGCATTCGTTGTCGAGCAGTACGGCAAGGACGGACTGCGCGCCGCCGACGTAGCCGAGCCCGAGGTCGGCGACGGTGACGTGCTGGTCAAGGTGAGCGCCGCCAGCGTCAACCCGCTGGACAAGATGGTCCGCAACGGCGAGTTCAAGCAGCTCCTGAAGTACCGGACCCCGTTCGTGCTCGGCCACGACGTCGCCGGCGTGGTGACCGGGGTCGGCTCCGCCGCACGCGACTTCCAGGTAGGCGACGAGGTCTACGCCCGCCCCCGCGACCTGCGGATCGGGACCTTCGCGGAGTACATCGCGATCGACCAGCACGACGTCGCGCCCAAGCCAGACTCGCTCACCCTGCACCAGGCGGCGGCGGTGCCGCTGG
>JBKPAB010000016.1:0-12362 GCA_046726195.1 Actinomycetota bacterium | reverse complement strand
GTGCCGGACTGGAGTCCCGAACATTCGGTGTCCCCATGGATGTGTTGTGGTTCCGGCTGCCGCGGCTGTCGACCGATCCCGAAGGTGTGGTCGGGCGCATCTCGCGGTCGAACTTGCTGATCATGATTGACCGGGGCGACTACTTCCAGGTCGGCATGGTGATCAAGAAGGGCTCGCTGGCCACCCTTCGCGATCATGGGATCGACTGGTTACGGCACAGGCTGCGTGACACCGTACCTTGGCTGGGAGATCGGGTCGAACTGCTTAGCTCGTTCGACGACATCAGGTTGCTCAACGTCGTGCTCAGTCGATTGCCGCGCTGGTATCGCGACGGACTGCTGTGCATCGGCGACGCTGCTCATGCCATGTCACCCGTCGGCGGTGTCGGAATCAACCTCGCCGTTCAGGACGCGGTAGCCGCTGGCCGGCTGCTCGCACCGTCGCTGCGTACCGGGCGGGTAGCCACCGCCACCCTCCGCGCAGTGCAACGCCGACGCTGGCTGCCGACCGTGTTCACACAGTCCTTCCAGCGGATAGCGCACCGCCTGGTTATTGCAACGACCATTGCCGAGGATGAAGCCGGCCCGCGACCAACGTCGGCCCCCACTCTGCTCAGGCTGATGCAACGTTTTCCCTCACTGCAAGCGATTCCTGGCTACTTCGTGGCCATTGGTGTGTTGCCGGAGCACGCACCTGAGTTCGCCCGCCGGCGAGCCTCCGCACGGGTCTAATCTGCGCGGTTCCAGCGGCTGCCAATCTCCTCCCAGGTGGGAGGCGGTCCGGGCAGCGGTCCCGGCGACGGGGTGCGGAGGGCGTCCAGCAGCAGTGTCAGGTAGCGATGCCGGAGTTGACTGGTGCGAACCTCATCTCCGAGGCGGATGGACGCGACTTGCTCGAACAGGAATGTGAGGTCGTTGAAGTCGAGGTCGGCGCGTACGGCGCCGGCGGCCTTGGTGCGCTCCAACAGCTGAACGTTGAGCTCCATGGCAGTGCTCGCGTCGCGTGCTAGCTCCTCGGTCGGCGTGAATGTGCCGGCCAGGCGCAGCGTCAGCGAATGTGTGTCAGCATCCACAATGCGTCGCATGAATCCGGCAAAAGCGGTCCACGGGTCTCCCTCGTCGGCAAGCGCCGCTTCGGCCTCGGCGATATAGCGGCGCAGGCCGTCGCCGCTGAGTTGCCGCAACAGCTCCTCTTTACTGCCGTACCGGCGGTACAGGGCACCTATGCCAACACCGGCCCGTTCGGCCACTGCGGAAATCGGCGCATCGGGGTCGCTGACGAACACGGCGCGAGCGGCGTGCAGAATCAGTTCATCGTTGCGCGCGGCTTGCGCTCGTCTGCCGCTCAGCGGCCTCGGGGTTGGTTCCGTGATCGGTTCCATGTTGCCAGATTACTTGAACGGACTGTTCTGTTCCACTATTATGGAGCGGAGCAATCTGTTCCGATTCAGCCTAGATCCCAGGAAGGGAGCTCTCATGACCGAGACCATTTCCGAACAGGCAAACGCCGGAATTCGGCCGTTCCGCATTGACATCCCCCAGGCCGATCTGGACGACCTGCGCGACCGGCTGGCACGAACCCGCTGGACGAACGAGCTCCCACTCGACACGAGCGCCCCGCAGACGGGCCCGGTCCCGCCGGGCTGGGAATACGGAGTCCCGGTCGGCTATGTGAAGGACCTGGTAGATCACTGGCTGCACCGCTACGACTGGCGTAGCTGGGAGGACAGGTTGAACGGATATCCGCAGTTCACGACCATGATCGACGGGCAGACCATCCACTTCCTGCACACTCGCTCACCCGAGCCCGCCGCCATCCCGCTGATCCTGACTCACGGCTGGCCTAACACCTTTCTGGAGTACGTTGACCTGATCGGTCCGCTTACCGACCCGCGAGCGCACGGGGGCGACCCAGCCGATGCCTTCCATGTCGTCGTTCCGTCGCTGCCCGGCTTCGCATTCTCGGGGCCGACCAGTGAGCCCGGCTGGGACGCCTTGCGTACCGCTCAGGCTTGGGCGGAGCTGATGCGACGGCTCGGTTATGACCGGTACGGAGCCCACGGCAACGACGCTGGCGCGATCGTGGCCCCTCTCCAGGGGCGGGTCGACCCGGAGCATGTGCTCGGGGTGCACGTCAACCAGATCTTCTCCTTCCCCTCCGGGGATCCAGCCGAATTCGAGGGGCTGACCCAGGATGAGCTGCAGTACCTGAGCTTCCTGCAGGGCTTCGTGGACCATGCGGTCCACGACAAAGTGCAGGCGGATCAGCCCCAGACCATTGCCCATGCGCTGGCTGACTCACCGGCCGGGCAGATCGCCTGGAGCGGCCAGCTCTTCGGCAACGTCCTGAGCCAGGACCAGATCATCACCAATGTGGCCATCTACTGGCTGACCAATACCGCGGCGTCGGCGGCCCGGTTCTATTACGAGAACAAACACGCCGACCATCCGACTGAGCCGACCACCGTTCCCATGGGCCTGGCGAGCTTCGCCTTCGACTTCCGACCCATTCGCAAGTTCGCTGAGCGCGACCACGCCAACATCGTCTCCTGGAGCGAGTTCGACCGCGGCAGCCACTGGGCCGCACACGACGCCCCGGATTTGCTGCTCGACGATCTTCGCCAGTTCTTCCGCAGCCTTCGTTGACCGTGGATTAGCGAAAACCCTGGGTGATGTAAATGCGCCCTGAGCTTGTCGAAGGGCGCTCTTCGACGAGCTCAGAGCGCAGAACCGGCGCGGTTGTCTGCGGGTTAGATTTGTCCGGTGACCGTTCAGGAACAGGCCCAGAAGGCGCGAACTGCCGCACTCACGTTGAGCCGAGCCCCTAGGGCAGCCAAAGACGCCGCTCTGCTCGCGATGGCAGATTCAGTCGCAAAATCCGAAACCGCGATCTTGGAAGCCAACAAGCGAGACGTCGCCCGCGCCGAGGCGAACGGGACCGGTGCGGCCTTGATCGACCGGCTGCGGCTTAACCCGGACCGGATCGCAGGCATGGTCGAGGGATTACGTGAGCTGGCTGCGCTGCCCGATCCGGTCGGCGATGTGGTACGCGGCTGGACTAACGCCAACGGCGTAGAGGTGCGCCAGGTGCGGGTGCCGTTCGGTGTAGTGGGCATCATTTATGAAGCTCGCCCCAATGTCACTGCCGACGCAGGCGGCATCTGCCTGAAATCCGGCAATGCCGCGCTGCTTCGGGGCTCGTCCTCGGCTGCCGAGTCGAATGCCGCTGTCGTCGAAGCGATGCAGGCCGGACTGGTCGATGCCGGACTTCCGGCCGAGGCGATCCAACTGGTGCCCGGTCCGCGTGAGGTCACCAACGAGCTGATGGCTGCGCGTGGCCTGGTCGATGTGCTGATTCCGCGTGGCGGCGCTGGCCTGATTGAGAATGTCGTTCGCAACAGCCAGGTGCCGGTCATCGAGACCGGCGTGGGCAACTGTCACCTCTTCGTCGACGCGGGAGCCGACGAGGAAATGGCGCTCAAGATCTTGATCAACGCCAAGGTCCAGCGACCCTCCGTCTGCAACGCGGCTGAGACGCTCCTAGTCCATGCCGATATTGCAGACTCTTTCGTACCCAGAGCTCTCCAGGAACTCGGTGCGCATGGCGTCACGGTGCACGGCGACTCACGCGTGGCGGCATATGGCGACGTTGTTCCGGCAGAGGAGCGCGACTTTGCCGATGAGTACTTGTCGTTGGACATCGCCATGGCGATCGTGGATTCCCTGGACTCCGCGCTGCAGCACATCCGTCGTTACAGCACCGGCCATTCCGAAACGATCGTCACCGACTCGCAGACTTCGGCGGCCCGATTTGTAGCCGAGGTCGACGCAGCCGCGGTGCTGGTTAATGCGTCCAGCCGCTTCATCGATGGCGGGGAGTTCGGCTTCGGGGCGGAGATCGGAATCTCGACGCAGAAGCTGCACGCCCGCGGCCCGATGGGCCTGCCCGAGATGACCTCCACGAAGTACGTGGTGATCGGTTCGGGTCAGATCCGCTAGTGAAGAACGAGAATCCCTCGTTTTCTGACACTGGTTCGCGCGACACGCCGCGATGAAGCGATCCGCCACGAACCAGCGTCAGATTTTGAGGGATCCGCCGAGCCACCACCAACTGCTCTGAGCCGCTACGCTGCGGGTATGACCCTGGGACTGACGCTCCTCCAGGCCGAGGCGACCCGCGAGCTGCCGATCCCTGCCTGGGCATTTGGAGTTCTCGGCTTCGGTATTCTCCTCATCCTGCTGCTGATCACCTGGTCGATTGGCAGGGGCCGCCCACACGTCTAGGCGCCCTCGATACCCGACGCGCGCGCCGATGAACCTGTGACTGTGCCAACTCGGGCTACAGGCCTGGCCCGGAAGCGCGATTCCGATCCGCATGAGCGACACCGGCTCGGGGTAATGGGTGGCACATTTGATCCGATTCACCACGGCCACCTGGTCGCGGCGAGCGAAGTCGCCGGTCGTTTCGAGCTCGATGAGGTCGTCTTCGTACCAACCGGGCAACCCTGGCAGAAGACGGACCGTCAGGTGTCATCGCGGGAGGACCGCTACTTGATGACCGTCATTGCGACCGCGCCCAACCCCAGGTTCACCGTCAGCCGGGTCGACATTGATCGACCGGGGCTTACCTATACCGCCGATACGTTGCGCGATTTGCGTGTCGAGCGCGGCGAGGACGTGGACATGTATTTCATCACCGGCGCCGATGCGCTGGCACAAATTCTTACCTGGCGGGAGTTGGATGCGATCTTCGATTTTGCCCACTTCGTCGGCTGTACGCGTCCGGGAGTTGAGTTTGATTCACCAGTCATCGCTCAGCTGCCTCAAGGGAAGGTCACCCTCATCGAGGTGCCGGCTCTCGCGATCTCCTCCTCAGACTGCCGGCTTCGGGTACAGCAGCATGAGCCGATCTGGTACCTGGTGCCGGATGGGATCGTGCAATACATCGCCAAGCGAGGTCTCTACCAGAATTGACCGAGCGGGGAACGTGTCAGCGTCTTCGGCGACAACGATGGGAGCGTAGGGGTGACTGAAGTACAGGTAGGAAGTTTCTCGACGAAAGCGACCGGGTTCTTCGCCGGTCTGGAGCGCGACAATTCGAAGGACTACTGGACGGCGAACAAGGCGGTTTTCGAAAAAGAGGTCAGGGAGCCGATGGCGGCGCTGCTGGACTCGCTGCCAGAGCAGTGGCAGCCGTTCAAGACCTTCCGAATGAACCGGGACATTCGATTCTCAGCTGACAAGTCGCCGTACAAGACCCAGCATGGAGCCGCACACGAGATCGGTGGCACGGTCTACTACTTGCACTTGGACGCGCATGGGCTAATGGCTGCCTGCGGTGCCCACATGATGGCGCCTGATCAGCTGGATCGGTATCGGGAGGCGGTGGCGGCCGATGCGACCGGGCGCGCGCTGCAGGAAATGCTCCAGGAGCTAAGTGAGCAGGGCTTCGAGGTCGGCCATGGCATGGGCGAGCCACTCAAGACAGCACCTCGCGGTTATCCGAAGGATCACCCTCGAGTCGACCTGCTGCGACAGAAGGCAGTGAGTGCTCATCGCAGGCTGAGCGGTAGTCAACTGCACGACGCCGACGCCGTACGGCAGTTCGTCGTGGATACCTTCGATGCCTGCGAGCCGATGAACGAGTGGATCAAGGCCAATATCGGCCCCACTCGCACGGCTCCCGGTCGACGCTGACTGTCGGCACTCGTTTGGCCTCGGCGCCAGTCGCATCGGAGCACTAGCCACCACTAGACTGCGCATCGAGTGCTACGCAATGTCGCGACTCGTCCAGTGAAGGGTCTCGTATGAGGCGCCGTGAAATCGATCTCTGGTCGCCGGCGATCGGGGCGGCTGGCTCGGTTGTCGCGTACGGACATTATGGTCGGCCGGTCCTGGTTTTCCCGCATGAGATGGGGCAAGCCGAGGATTTCGAATCCTGGGGCATGGTTGACGCTGTCGCCGATCTCATCGACGGCGGCCGCGTGAAGCTCTATTGCGTGGACAGCTACGACGCGCAGTCATGGTCCGATAAACACATACCGCTGGAAGAACGGGCACGTCGCCACGGGCAATACGAGTCGTGGATCATCGATCAAGTTGTGCCATGGATATTCACCGACTGTGAGGGACCGGCCGACATCCTCACCACCGGCACAAGTCTGGGTGCCTATCACGCGGCCAATTTCACCCTGAAACGTGCCGACCTATTTCCCTGGGCGTTGTGCCTGTCGGGCAACTATGACCCAAGCTCGCTGTACGGCTGGGGAGAGCGCGGCGATGAAATGTATTTCAACACCCCACTCGACTACGTAGCCAACATGGAGGGCGATCACCTTGAGTGGCTGCGATCTCGAGTATTCCTGCTGCTGGTATGTGGGCAGGGGATGTGGGAAGACACAACGGGAGCCCTCGTCAGCACCAAGTCGCTGGGTGGCTTACTTGCCGAGAAGGGTATCCCACATGAGGTCGATCTTTGGGGTTACGACGTAGCGCATGACTGGCCTTGGTGGCGTCGGCAGTTCGCCCACCACCTGCCGCGGTTTTGTTGAGACGTTCACAGCGAGGAGGCAGGTATGGATCGACACCTGATTGGGTTATTGCTCGGCACTGAAGAGGATTGGCCGGCGGCCTTCTCGACCTTGCTGGGCCGGCTTGGTCCAGTCACGGACTCGGCCGGACATGACCACACCTACGACATCGAACGAATAACAATCGAGCCGTTCGACTTGCGGTACAAACCTCGCTATGACCTCGTTATCGACCGGTTGGCGTACTGGTATTACCACCCGCGCGAATGGCTGAAGAAGATCGCGCTGATGGATGACGTGTACCTGCTGAACAGCCCGTTTACGTTCCAGTCAATGGAGAAACATGCAGCGTACTGCGCGATGATTCGCCTGGGACTCAAAGTCCCCGACACGGTGCTTGTGCCTTTCAAGAATCCGCCGGACCATGCCAAATGGGCCTATACCGCCAGTCGCTATAACAAGCAGTTCGACCTGGACGCGATCGCCGAGCAAATGGGTTATCCGTTGTTCATGAAGCCATATGACGGCGGGGCGTGGGTCGGTGTGACACGGATCCGCAACGCAGAGGACCTGCACGCCGCATACGACGCATCAGGCCAGCGGCTGATGCATCTGCAAAAGTCGGTGGAGGGTTATGACGTATTCGCACGGTCTTTGTCGATCGGTGCGGAAACGTTGGTCATGAAGTTCCGGCCGGAGTTGCCGATGCACGACCGGTACGAGGTTGCTCATGGCTTTCTTGCGCCTGATATCGGCCACGAAGCAGTGACGATTTCGCGCCTGGTAAACGCGTTCTTCCGTTGGGAGTTCAACTCCTGCGAGATGCTGGTGCACGGATCCGACCTGTATCCCATCGATTATGCGAACGCGTGTCCTGACGTTGCCCTGACATCGCTTCATTACTACTTCCCATGGGCGATGAAGACGCTCGTGAAATGGACCGTGTTCTGCACCGTCACAGGGCGGCGTCCGCAATATGACTTGGAGACCCGGCGGTATTTCGACATCGCGGATCGTGAAGACCTCTCGTACGACGACAAGCTCGAGGCGTACCGGCGAATAGCAGATGAGTATTTCGAGACCGAGCGTTACCTCGACTTCTGCGCAAGCCGGCTCGGGCACATCGACGAGATCACCTTCGATTGGGTGAACAGCGCGGACTTTGATCAGTTGCTCATTGACACGGTGCGGAGCACGTACCCTCCGCATGAACACGACCGGTTTATTGACCACTTTCGCGGCCTCATGGACCTCTGGAAACGCGACGAAAGCAGCCTGCGCGCCTCAGCACAGGGATAGTACTCAGGCGCGCTGAGCCCTGCGACAGACTCGGGGCCGATATGCATGGGCGCTGAGCCTGTCGAAGCGCGAGCGACTGGGCGCTGAGCCTGTCGAAGCGCGAGCGACTTGCATGGGCGCTGAGCCTGTCGAAGCGCGAGCGACTTGCATGGGCGCTGAGCCTGTCGAAGCGCGAGCGGCTTGCATGGGCGCTGAGCCTGTCGAAGCGCGAGCGGCTTGCATGGGCGCTGAGCCTGTCAAAGCGCGAGCGACTTGTGCCCTTCGACAGGCTCAGGGCACATATACAGGCTCAGGGCACATACATGGGCTCAGGGCACGCATACAGGCTCAGGGCACAGCAGCGCCCTCAGCCCGCATACAACTGCAGGTCGGCCGCGAAGCGTTCAGTCATTTCGATGACCGGCTGCAGCTCCGGATGCCGCACGATGATCATTCCGTCACTGATCAGGACGGCGCGCCAATCGCGGCGGGGGGCACCGATTGGAAGCAGGTCCACCATCACGACGTGCTCGCCATATTCGGCCAAGAGCTTGTCTAGCCCATCCACGTGGGTGATGTGCCCAACTCCCTTGGCACGCTTGAAAATGCAACCGGAGTTGAATTGGCGCTCCAGCGGCTGAGACAGGCGGCCGTGGACCACGGCTTCCGCCCACCCGACGTACAGGTCGCCGTCGGTGGCGTAGTTCATCAGATCAACGACGCGGGCGCCCGGTGGTCGTCCGCCGATCTCGCCGAATACCGCCTCACCATCGGCTTTGCGGTACCACTCCATGTGGGTGAACCCGCTGCGGAAGCCCAGCGCGGCAATCACCTCGCCGCCCATCTTGCGGCCCCCCTGCAGATCAGGGACGGCGAGGTCACGCAGCACAATCGACACCGGGCTGATCCACTCATGCATCTTCATCTGCAGCGGTCGCGGCCGATACCACATGATGTTCTCGTACAGGATCGACCCGTTGGCACACACCGTGTCGTAGGTGAACTCCTCGCCATCGATGAACTCCTCGACACTGACCACGGGCACATGCCGAAGCAGCGGTAGGACCTCTGCAAGCTCTTGCCCGGAATCCACCCGGTAGGTGTCGGCTGAACCGGCACCGGCGATCGGCTTGACGATGAGCGGGTAGCCAACTCGTTCGGCTGCTTCCCATACGCCGGCAACACTCGTAGCGCTGACATGCCAAGGCGTGCGGATCCCCGCCCTGTCGATCTCCTGCTTCATGCGTTCCTTGTCGCGGAACGGTACGGTCTGCTCAACCGTCATGCCGGGCAGTCCCAACGATTCCCGAATCCGAGCTGCGAGGATCATGTACGGCTCCCACAAACACTCGACCTGATCGATCGAGACGTGCCGGGCGAGTCCGTGGATTGCTCCCAACACGCCGCCCTCGTCCGAGAGATTGACGTGCTCGTAGTGCGCCAGGGCATCTCGAGCCACTGACGGCAAAGCATCCGGCGGCTGGTCGCCGACCCCGATAACCGTGGCTCCCACCGCGGCCAGGCCCCGGGTGAAGTACGCCATCTCCACGGGATAGCCGGGCGAGATCATCACAATGTTCACAGCGCCTCCACGAGTTCGACGCGGATCGTGCTGATGATGCGGTTCAGGGCATCCCGGACGACCTCAGTGTTGGGATCGCGCACGATCACAAATCCCTCACCCTCATAACTCGACGAGGCTGGTTGACCGATTTCAGGAAGTCTGGCCTCTACTACGAGGTGTCCGATCTCCTGCTGCAGTTCTTCGACACCATGGACCGCTCTAACGCGGCCCCGACCCTGCCCCCGCAGGTACGCAGTGCCGGCGGCGTAGCGGCGTTCGGGCACTTCGAAGGTGCCGAGAATGACCAGTTCCGCCCAGACGCGGTAGAAGTCCACGTTATGGACGTACCCCAGCATGGAGCTGATCTGCGCACCGGGCGGTCGCGCCGCGACCTCCGACACGGCAACTGAACCGTCCGGGCGACGGAACCACTCCATGTGAGTGAGCGCATCTCGCACGCCAAGCGCCTGCAAAGCGGCCGGGCCGATCTCCCAAATGCCGTTGTAGCGCGGGTCATCCAGCTCCCGCGGGAGTATCACGGTCCACTGGATCCACGGTTGGCGAAGAACCTCCAGCGGCGTCGGTTGGTAGTCGGCGATCGAGGAAAACACGGTCTGGCCGCCAACCGTCACGCTGTCGAGGGTGTGTTCCTCGCCGACCAGGAACTCCTCGAGCAATCCGGGCTCATCTGCGTGAGGAGGAATCGCCCCCAGCCAACCGCGGAGCGCCGACACATCATCCAACCGGTAAGTGGCCTGGGCCCCGGCACCGGCCGGAGGTTTTGCCACAAGCGGGAACCCGACCGCCTCGGCGAACGCAAACGCCTCATCCGCGCTGGTAACTAGCTGGTGGCGCGCACAAGGCACTCCGGCCGCACGAAGCACCGTCTTCATACGGGATTTGTCGCGTACGTTGAGCGCGGTCTGGACATCCATGCCGTCGAGGCCAAGCACCTCACGGGCGTACGCCATCGGCACCTGCAGCTGTTCCAGCGCCCCGACCAGGCGTTCGACAGGGCCCATCTGCTGGCTGAGGCCGCGTACGGCATCAACCAACTGCTGCGGATCGAGTGCGTCATCGACCCGCCAATGTCCGTCCAGGTGCTCTTTCAGTTCCGGTGACAGCCGGTCGGCCGGCTCCGTCGTGATGACGCCCAGACTTACGTCGGGAAGTTTTGCGGCTGTGGCAACGAATCGAGCAGTTGCCGGAAGCAGGAAGGGTGCGACAAAGGCGGCGACCACCATAGGCAGGACGCTACTAGGTAGCATGCCGAACGTGAACGTTGTGTTCGTCGAGCCGTCTTTCCCGCCGACCCAACGCAATTTTGTACGCGGACTTGCCGAGGTCGGTGCAACAGTCATCGGGATCGGGGAGTCCCACACCGACGCGCTGGACGACCAGCTCAAGAGCTGGATGTCGCATTACCACCACGTGCAGTCGGTCGTCGATGTCGGAGCCATGACCGACGCCGTACGTTGGATTCAGGGCAAGGTGTGGGTCGACCGGCTGGAGGCCACGATCGAGGCACACACGCTCGCCGCGGCGCAGGTGCGGGAGAACTGCACCATCCCGGGCACGTCGGTGCGCACGGCGTGGCTGTGCCGAGACAAGCCGTCGATGAAGGAGACACTGCGCGCGGCCGGGGTGCCGACAGCGGCTTCCACTGCCGCCCACACCGCTGACGAGGTGTATGAGTTTGCCAACAAGATCGGCTTTCCGATCATCCTCAAGCCACGCACCGGTGCCGGGGCCCTCGACACGACACGCGTCGACAACAAGGCCGAACTAGACGCAGCCCTCGGCCGGTTCGGGGGCCAGGGTGTCGAGTCCATCGCCGCTGAGGAGTTCGTCGAGGGCCACGAGGGTTTCTACGACACCGTCTGCGTCAACGGGTACGTCTCGTTGGATTTCGTCTCGCACTACTACCCGAACGTGCTGGAAGCGATGCGTGCCCGATGGATTTCACCACAATTCATCGCCACCAATCGCGTCGATTCCGTTTCGGAGTACAACCAGATCCGGGAGATGGGTTATCGGGTCAACGAGGCGCTTGGCATTGGGACAAGCGCTACGCATATGGAGTGGTTCTTCGGGCCGAAGGGGCTAAAGTTCTCCGAAATCGGCTGCCGCCCGCCCGGCGTCGGGGCATGGGATCTGTATTCGGTCGCCAATGATTTCGACTTGTATCGCGAATGGGCGAACGCGATCGTGCATGACCATATCGCCGCCCGTCCATCCCGCCGTTACGCCGCCGGCATTGTGGCACTACGCCCAGACCATGACGGCCACATCACCGGTTACTCCGGTGTCGAGGAGATCCAGGCGCGATCGGGTGAATGGGTAATCGACGCGCACCTGCCGGAGCCGGGTACCCCGACACAGCCAGTCGAAGCGGGGTACATGGCCAACGCTTACGTGCGCATGCGTCATCCCGACTACGACGTGTTGCGCGGCTTGTTAGACGATGTTGGCCGTACCGTGCACGTGTACGCGCAGTGAGCAGCGTCTTCGGACGTTCGCGGAATTGGTCTGCCGGATCGGGCGTCAACAGCCTGGCGATCAACCAGCTCCAGCAAGGCGGCACGGTCGACGAAGCCGCGGTGGATCGGTTCCTGGTAGAGCACGAGGTCCCCATCGTGGAAGGCCGCCACGTTACGTTCCTCTTCCGGGGAGAGGCCGACGAGGTACATCTCTGGCAACGAATCCTCGGCCTGCCGAATCGACTGGCGATGCTTCGGGTACCCGCGACCACGTTGTGGTACATCGTGCTCAAGGTGCCCGAAGGATCACGCATCAACTACCAGCTCGAGGTGAGACGAGGAGATGATCTTGAGCGCTTCAACGACCCGCTGAACCCTAAACTCTCGCACAGTCCTTTCGGGGCCTCGTCGGTGTGCTTTGCGTACGGCTATACGACACCTGAGTGGACCCTCCCCAATCCCAGCGCTGCACCCGGGGAACTTGCTGACCTTGTCGTGGAGAGCCGTGCCC
>JBKPAB010000015.1:0-8737 GCA_046726195.1 Actinomycetota bacterium | reverse complement strand
TCGAATCGACATCAGACCGCTGGGTCGTGCCTTGATCAGCCGAAGCCGGCAGACGTGGCGGCTCACCAGTCTTGAACGCGAGATGGGAATGTGATCCAAATCACACTTCTTGGATGTCGAATCGCGCCGCGTGAGTCGGATGTAGCGGCGTCCATTCACCATCGAAGGAGTCGTCATGACCACCACATCCACCACACCGGCCGTGTCAACCCGGAGCCTGTTGATCGCTGGCGCCGTCGCCGGTCCCCTGTTTGCCCTGCTGGCCGCCGGCCAGGTCCTACTCCGCGACGGGTTTGACCTGCGGCGACACCCGCTGAGCCTGCTCGCCACTGGCGGGCCAGGTTTCGTACAAATCGCCAACTTCATTGTCGCCGGCATCGGAGTGCTCTGTCTCGCTGTCGGCGTCCACCGCACGGTCACCGATGGTGTCGGCCGACGCTGGCTGGCTCCGCTGATCGCCGTCTTCGGTCTCGGGCTGATCGCGTCGGGCGTGTTCGTTATGGACCCCGAGAACGGATTTCCGATCGGTACGCCCGAAGGACCGGCGCAGGCCAGGTCGTGGCATGGCATCGCCCACATCGTTGCTGCGACGGTGGCCTTCACTGGACTGGCCGCGGCCTGCATCGTGATGACCGTACGGATGGTGCGTCGCCGCGCTGGCTGGGCGGCTGTACTGAATGGGTTCGTCGCGCTGGCCCTCCTCGCACCGGTAAATCCGGCGTGGGCGAGCATCCAACTCGCCGTTACAGCTGTGGTCGCCTTCACCTGGACGACTGCGCTGGCAGTGCGGCTGCTGCGATCATCCTCGGCCCGCTGACGCCGACTACGCTGCACCCACACGGATCGAGGAAACAGTCATGAAGTACCTGCTACTCAGCTACACACCCATCGCCGAGTGGGACTCCTCCGACACCGACATCCCTTCGCCTGAGGCGCTTGAGGCGTTCGCGATGTACGAGAAGTTCCAGGCGGAGCTGATGGCGTCCGGAGAGCTTGCCGCAACCGAAGGCCTGGCACACCCGTCCATGTCTCGGACCCTGCGCAAGCAGGCCGATGCTGTCGTGGTCACCGACGGACCGTTCGCTGAGCTGAAGGAAGTGCTGGCCAGCTACGCGGTCATTGACTGCAGCGGCTACGACCGAGCCGTAGAGATCGCCCGCCAGGTAGTCGCGGCGATCGGTGACACGGTTGAGATCCGACCCATTATGGGTGAGGACTTCGGCGAGTCCCCCGCCCAGACCTAGGGTCGTGGTCTCCTGCAGCCGCCCCGCGAAATGGCAGCCCCTACATCAGAGCTTGAGCACCTGTTGCGCACCAAGGCGCCGCAGGTGCTCGGTGCGTTGGTACGCCGATTGGGCCACTTCGACGTCGCTGAGGACGCAGTCCAAGACGCACTGCTCGCGGCAGCACAGCAGTGGCCGACCCAAGGCATTCCCGAGCATCCCCGTGGCTGGCTGATCCGGGTCGGATACCGCCGCATGATCGACCAGCTTCGCGCCGATCAGCTTCGGCAGCGTCGTGAATACCAGCTGGCCAGCCAGCCGACGCAAGCTTCAACCGACGAACCGGCGGCCGACGACAGCCTGACGCTGCTGTTCCTGTGCTGCCATCCGATCCTCAGCCCGGTCTCCCAGGTCGCGCTGACGCTGCGAGCCGTTGGCGGGCTAACCACTGCTGAGATCGCTCACGCCTATGGAGTCACCGAAGTCGCCATGGGTCAGCGGATAAGCCGCGCCAAGCAACAGATCAAGTCCGCTGGCGGACGGTTTGTCCTGCCATCGGCTGAGGACAGAGAGCACCGACTAACCGTTGTTCTGCAGGTGCTGTATCTGATCTTCAACGAGGGCTATGCGGCGACCGCGGGCGAGCAGCTGCACCGGGTTGACCTGACCACCGAGGCGATCCGGCTGACTCGAATGCTCCACCGGCTGCTGCCCGATGAGCCGGAGGTGGCTGGGCTGCTGGCACTGATGCTGCTCAACGACGCGCGCCGCCCCGCCCGCTCCACCGATACCGGGGACCTGGTCACCATGGAACATCAGCAACGCGAACTCTGGGATAAGGCCCTCACCGCCGAAGGAACCGCTTTGATCACCGCCGCCATGCGCCGGCGTCAGGTGGGGCCCTACCAGCTGCAGGCCGCTATCGCCGCCTTGCACAATGAGGCACCCAGTTACGCCGAAACCGATTGGCCGCAGATCGCCGCCCTGTACGCGCGATTGGAGCAGCTCACCCCAACCCCGCCCGTCCGGCTCAGCAGGGCCGTCGCCGTCGCGATGGCGTACGGCCCCCGGCGCGGCCTTGCGCTGCTCGACAGCCTCGCCGACGATCCGCTCATCCGGCAGCGGGAGCGAGCCGTCCGCGCACACCTGCTCGAACTCGACGGCAACACCCACGAGGCTGCCGAACTCTTCCGAGAAGCGGCCACCCTGACCGATAACCTCGCCGAGCGCCGGTACCTCGAGGGGCGGGCCCAGCACCTCGAATCGTGAGACCGGCTGCCTTTCGTTCACCTCAGGCGGGCGTAAAGCCTGCAACGGCGCCAATGACGGTGATCGCGGGCGGTTTGATGTCGGCCTCTTTGGTAAGTGTGGCAATGTTGGCGAGGGTGCCGCGTACGGAGCGCTGGCTTGGCATTGCCGCGTCGGCGACCGTCATGGCCGGGGTGCTGGGATCAAGCCCGTGTTTGATCAGCTCGGCGGTAATGGCAGGCAGCGTAGCGACGCCCATCATGATCAACAACGTGGTGTTGGCGGTCGCCAGCGCCTGCCAGTTGAGGGTTGAACCGGGATCGCCGGGTGGCGCGTGACCGGAGATCACCGTGAAACCTTGGGTGAGCTCGCGGTGGGTCAACGGCACGCCGGCCAGCGCCGGACCCGCGGTTGCCGAGGAGACGCCTGGGATCACCCTGACGGGGATGCCCGCGGCCGCGCAGGCCTGCCACTCTTCACCACCGCGGCCGAACACGAACGGGTCGCCACCCTTGAGCCGGACCACCGTCTTGCCCGCCGAGGCGTGCTCGATAAGGATCTGGTTGATGCGCTCCTGAGGGGTGAAGGTGCCGCGCGGGATCTTGGCAACCTCGATGATCAACGCCTCCGGCCTGGCGTGCTGCAATGCCGCGAGCGGGGCGAGCCGATCGCACACGATGACGTCCGCGTCTTTGATCGCCTCCAGCCCCGCGACAGTCAGCAACCCAGGGTCTCCGGGTCCGCCACCGACCAAGATCACCGATCCAACGCCGGTGGATCGCTCAATCGTCGCCGGTGAAGGGGACACGGCTGGCACACCATGATCACGAGCAGCTGCCGCGATCATTTGATCACGCTCAGCCACCCCGGTAGCTGGGACGACCAGGGCTGCGCCGCGGAAGTCATCCGGGGCCGGCGGGCGGCGTCGCATGATCAGCAATCCACGCGCGGCCAGGTCGGCGACGGTCGCCCCGATCTCCGGCGCAACGACGGTCACCACAGCGCCCGACTCGAGCAGCCGTCGGATGACAGACAATGCCGCTGGCCCGCCGCCGCAGACCAGCACCGGCAGACCGTCCAGCTCTAGGCTGGCCGAAAAGCTGCTCACGCCAGCCGTGCCCGCACCTGTCCTTCCATGACACGTTGCAGCAACGAGACCGTCTGAGGATCCAGGTCGACCCCGAGCATCCGAGCCTGCGCCGCCAGCTGCAGCGTAAGCCGCTCGGTCTCCGCCGCATTCCCCGCCGCATGCTCAGTACGGATCCGCACTGCCAGCAACAGCTCGTCGCCAGGCGCGGCCAGCAGCGCACGCGACGCCGCCCACCGAGCCCGTTCCAGGTCCCCGGCGAGCAGAGCTCGGTCGGCCAGCTCGACCCCGATGTCACGCAAGCAGGAGATCATGTCGGTCCGCAGCTCCTCGGCCCAGTGCCACTGGCCGGGCGCGGCATCGGCGAGCGGGGCACCGCGTACCAGCTCCAGCGCAGCCTGCAGACTCTCGTCGCTGGCTCGGTTGACTCCGCCGGAGGTGAGGATCTGCAGCCGCTGCCAGTCCGAGCTGACCGCAGGATGCAGCGTGATCCGCCCGGTGTACGCGTCCGGGAGGTATGCCTCCCCAGTCGGGCTGGTACCGAGCCAGTTGCGCAGCCGGCTCATGTTGGAGCGCCGCGTGCCCTCTGCGACGGCCAGCGCCGCGACCATGGCCTGGGCGGTGCTTCCCGGGTTCTCCAGCAGCCACGCGCAATACTCCAGGCACTGCTTAGCGGCACGGGGAGGCACCGTCCCGGTTGCGCCGAGCAGCTCGATCGGACCCAGCAGCTGGAGGGTGGGATGGTGGACCGTACGGCCCGAGTCCATCGCTGCCTCCATGATCAAGGCCCTTTCTGCTGTGTTTGCTGTCCCCCACGTCGTCAACCGGCTGTCCAGGTAGGTCACGTTGGCGGGCGGTGGCTCCGGCTCAACTTCAACCTCGCTCCACCATGGAGCTGGAGTTGTGTCCTCGCTGCCCGTGGTCTCGATGAGATCAACTACCGCGGTCAGCTCTGCAGGCTCCAACCATTGCGGCCGAAGGGGAAGACCGGCAGGCTCCAACACGACTTTGCGTTCCGGGGAAGATCCGTCGCCACGCAGCGACCAGGAAGCACCGGGGATTGTTCCGACCACGACGACAGCCGTGGTTACCTTAGGCTCGGCGTTGATCAATGCGCTCAGCCGGCCTTGCTGCCCAGCGGTCAGTTCCCGATCCACCAAGACGACTTCGGGAGCCCACGGATCGGCCAGGTCCGGGTCGATGCGGTGCTGACTCAGCACCTCATAGGTTCGTTCTTCACGTTGCACTGCTGCGCGCTGCTCCAGCCGGTCGAGCAGTGCATCAACGTCGTCTGTGCAGGTAACGTTGTGTTTGCCCAGCGCCGCTGGCAGCCGCTCGCTGCTGCCCACCAGAGTGATGATCATCTCATCGGCCCACGGAGAGAAGGAGAGTTCAACCGCCATGGCAGCCAGCAGATCGGTGGCCGCGAATCCGGAGTCTTTCTGAAGCTCCAACATGCCGAAGGCCTCAAGATCGGCAAGCACCAGTCGATCTTGATCGTCTCGACCCAGCGTGACCAGGGCGGGCCAGGGGCGCGCGGCTTCGCTCAGTCCCGGCACCGATTTGAGGTAATCCACATCAGACTGGTCCAGGAACCAGGAGGGCCCGCGTACGGTGAAGCCCACCGGAGCGTTCGAGCAGACCTCTCGCATTCGCAGCTCGATCTCCCTCTCACCAATGAAGACGAGCTGCAGCGGCGGAGGGGCCGTCTCGGAGTCTTTGCAGTGCGCGGCGATCGCCCTCATGGCGCGGTCGAGTGAACGTAGGCTTAGCGGCCGTTGTCGCTGCCCGAGCGCGACCTCGACAGCACGAGTCGGTGCCGACGGATGGACGATACGTCGCCCTAGCGGCCTGGTTTGGAGCTGGGCGCGTCGCCGCCAAGCCAGGCCGCTGATCACTCCCGCAGCAAGCAGGCCGCCCACGCCCAGCAGCGATACTGCGGAG
Source organism: Actinomycetota bacterium (assembly GCA_046726195.1). Taxonomy (GTDB): domain Bacteria; phylum Actinomycetota; class Actinomycetes; order Propionibacteriales; family Propionibacteriaceae; genus Microlunatus. The sequence goes on along the minus strand of JBKPAB010000015.1, from coordinate 3,235 downwards.
ACATCGGCGGCTGGAGCCGCAGTTGTTGGTGAGGTCGATGGCTGACTCGGCGAAGCCGACGGCTGACTCGGCGGGGCGGATGGCTGCCTCGGCGAGGCCGATTGCTCGGGCGCTGAGGCTCTCGCTCCGCGATGCTGATCATTCTCCTTGGGTGTGGCAGCAGACCTCTTGGGCTGCGGCAACACCAGCTGCATGCCGACAGCCAGCTCGTCTGGGTCACTGAGCTGCGCTCGGTTCGCACGGAAGATGTCGGTCCAGCGGGCAGCCGAGCCGAGCTCTCGTTCCGCAATCGAGGAAAGCGTGTCACCACGACGCACGGTGATCACACGACCGCCCCACCAGGCGACGTCCTCGTCAACGCCCGGGATCTTGAGTTTCCAGCCGATCTGCAGCCGGTCTGGGCCGCCGGTCAGTACGGTCGGGTTCGCCGTCGCGATCTTGCGCCAATCTCGACCATCTCCGTAATACCGCTCGGCAAGGCTCCAGAGATCATCACCTGCTTGAACCACATGGTGATACGTCACGTCATCCTGAGGCTGGGCCGGCATTGCGGCGGTCTTGTGCCCTGAGCCTGTCGAAGGGCGCTCTATGGTCGATAACCCTGGCTCAGGTGTTTCTGGCGCCGCAGCGAACCGGCGGTCGGGCGGGTGATCAGCCTGTGCCGCCGGCGCCACCGAGACCATCGTGATCACCGAGATCAGTAGTCCGGCGACGAACCGTTGTGGTGTCGCCAAGCCGGGCAGGCGGATCCGAATGCGCTGCCGGGAAGCGAGCGCTACCAGCTCACTGATCACCGCGAGCGCGAAGACCAGCCATGCCAGCCAGCCGACAATCGTTATCAATCCGACCAGGATCACGCCGTCTGCCGGCATGAGCAGGGCCCGCCGTACCGCACCCCAGGTCAGCTCGTCGGGAAGCGGATTACCCCCAAGGATGGCTAGAGCCAGCGGGACTCCAGCAATACCCAGTAGCAGGGCCGCAAGTGAACCTAGCCCTCGAACTAGGCGAGCCATCAGCGGATCGCTCGCCTAGCCATAGAACTCCCCTTCGGATCGACGCCGCACCTTGGATCGACTCCGCACTTACTGTTCCGGGGTTGAGCGGCAATGGGAACGGCCAGGTGTTGTCCGTTAGCTCGAGGTGTTGTCCGTACAGACATCAGCCGGCCAGGATCCTGAGCATGGCAGCGACCAGGAAGATGAGTCCGAAGATCAACGCCGGCAACGTCATGTAGATCGTCATCCCTTCCGCCGCCGCACTTGCCTTGATCTGCTCCTGCGTCAGGTGAGCGTCGCGCAGCTCGCGGACGCGGGCGCGTAGGGTACCGGACAAGGCGGCACCGGTTTCGTCCAGCTGCATCACATCCGCGATATCGGCGAGCTCGGGAAGCTTCAGCTGGGCCGAGAGCCTGCGCAGTTCGGCGTATGGAGACTGCTGTTCGAGCCGCGCCCGTTCAAGTGCTGTCCGGATCTGGACGAAGAGTGGCGCATCGCTCAGCGCGGCGGCATTGTGGAGGGCCTGTGTCGCTGAGGCGTTGGTTAGCCGCTCCAGGGTCACCAGATCGATGTAGACCAGCAGGGCCTCGGCGGCTCCAGTTCGGACATTCGTCGCGGTTCGCCGAAGCAACAAGTCCGGGACGAAGAAGCCGATCACGCCACCAACCACGACGGCGACAGCAGGGATTGGGCTGAGGCGTCCGGTGAGGTAGGCGACCGTGCCGCCGGCGAGGCCGGGTAAAACAGCACCGATGATTGCCATCACAGCCTTGTCGGCGTAGAACTCAGCGATGGACTTGTTCTGCAGACGCAGCGCACGCCGCTGTCCGTCGGACAACGGGACAGGGATCACCCGGTAGAGAAAGGCTCCGAGACGCTCTGATTGGGTGATCACCGGACCAACGTCCCTTGACGACGGCCGATCCGCGCCGTCGGCGCTGATTCGTTCCAGGGCAGCTTCCAGTTGCGGAGTTGAGCGCGCGAATGCGACCACGAGGCAGCTGAGGCCCGCGGCTACCAGGACGCCGGAGAGCAGCACCAGGCTGATGATCACCGGTGCTCTCCGACAAGGATGCGTGGCCGCTCTGGCTGATGTGCCTTGTGTCGCATCAATAGCAGCGACGCAACGTAGCCGATCAGCAGCACAGAGAGCAGGGCCTGGCCGAGCGGCGTGCGATACGGTGCGAAGAAGTCGGGCGAGAGCGCAAAGACCAGCACCAGGGTCGACAGCGAGATCACCGTCACTTGGCGGACCACAACGTACGGCTTGGATCGCTCGACCTCAACAGCACGCCTGCCCTTGAGCTGCGCCTGGATCGAGTCGGCGAGCGCGTGGAGCGTGACCGACGCCCCATTGGCGCCGCGGCTCGACGCCAAGATCAGCGCGGCGACGACAGCGTCAGCGTCAGGTGAGTCGATCGCGTCGGCAAAACGCATGAGAGCATCTCGGGTCTCCCAGCGGTTGTTCAGTCTGGTTACCAGCAGGCCGATTTCATCCGCGATGAGCGGCGGAGCGGTGCGCCGCGAGACGCGGATCGCGTCGGTGATCGACTTCCCGGTGGTTAATGTCGCTGCCAGCGAACGCACCCAGCGGTCCAGCGCCTCGAGGAGCCCGATGTCGCGTGGCTTGGGAAGGATCAACAAATACGGCAGGCCGAGGGCGAGCAGGGGCAGCACCACGATCAAGATCAGCCAGCCGGTAAGGAGTGCGACGACGCTGCCGGTGATCACACTCAGCAGCAAGATCACGTCGCGGCGCCGACCCTGCCTACCCGGCGGGCGACGGGTGATCCTCGCCCACTGTGCGCCGATGGATTGGGTACGCCGCCTGGGCGCCTGCGAGTCTCGTCGCCACCCGTACCCGATTCCCAGCAGCCCGCCGCTGATCAATAAGCCAGCTGTGATCGCAAGTATGCCGATCATCGACGCTGCCTCAGTTCGCGACGAAAGGGGAGCAGCTCGGACTCGAAATCTGGGTCTGGAAAGTAGCCGGCTCGCTGGCTCCCCGTACCCGTCGCATGGTAAGTGAGGTGCGTCACCGGGCGGCCGTGCTCGAGGGCCCGAGTGACTTGCCGGATCTCTGAGATGTAGCGGCGACGGGTGCCGCCTTTCCACGTCTCATCCACCAGCTTCACATAGATAAAGAGGTGAATGTTGTGGGCGATCTGGCGGTAGGCCTCCTCGACCGAGAGCACGCCGCCCTGGGCAACTCGCGAGGCCAGGCGGTCTATGGTCGACTC
>JBKPAB010000014.1:0-6632 GCA_046726195.1 Actinomycetota bacterium | reverse complement strand
GGTCGCACGCTGAAGTACTGCACGGCGCCTGGGTAGACCAGGCCTAACACGATGGCCGACAGCAGCAACAAGATCAGCCCGATGGTCGGGATCATCCAGCGACGCAGCAGCGCATTAACGAGGAAGAGCAGCGCACAGATTGCCGCGATAATGGCCAAGATCATCTTGGCGGTGACGGTCGCTTTATCTGCGGTGTACGAAATCCCGGTGAACAGTCGGTTGGAGCGTTCGATCGTTAGCTGGTACTGGTCGAACCAGTAGCTCACGCCTTTCACCAGTACGGCGAGACCAACCAAGATCGACAGATGGGCTTGGGCGGCCCGGCTGCCGCCGCGTCGCTGACCGCTAAAGCGCAACCCACCCATCGTGTAGTGCACGATGGCAGCGACGATCGCACTGAAGACCAGCGCCGTGAAGGTAAACGACAAGACGAATCGCCACCACGGATAACTGAAGACGAAGAAGCCAACATCGAGCCCGAAGCGCGGATCAGTGATGTTGAAGGGTTGGGCGTTGCGCCAGGCCAGGTATTCCAGGACATGGCCGCTGGCCGCACCCCCTGCGAACAGACCAATGATGACACCAACCGCGACCAGCACCCAGACAAATCTGGATTCCAGCACCTCGCGATACCGCTCCAACAGCGGACTGCTTGGCACCTGGGCTCCCAGCCGGGGTCGCAGCCGGTAGGCGATGGCTGCGTTCGCGACGACGCAGGTCGCCATGATTAGTCCGAAGGCCACGAACAACGCGATCCTGGTCAGCAGCATCGTGCTGAAAACCGACGCGTAGCCGATGGAGCTATACCACAAGCGGTCGGTCCACACGCTGGTGAAAATGGCAAAGGCCACGATCAGGACCGCGACAATGACCAATGTCGGCAGAATGGCGCTGCGTCGCCGGCCGACCCGCAGACTGCTCAAACTCTCATCTCTCCTCAGCCGGTGCTACGCATAACTCGTCGTCTCGGGAACGACCCAGCCGGTCCGAGCGGTTCCGCCGGTACGTCTGCACCTCACTCACGTCAGCGTATGCGCCTGCACCACACCCGACTCGGGATCCCAAATCTATGCCTGTCAGAGAGCGGCGATCAGCAGTGCGGAAGCACGGCGGTATCACCTGACATGTTGAGCCGCTCCACCGACTCGATTGCATCCCGCAGCGTAGCGACCTTGATCAGCGCCATGGTGGTATCCACACCCTCCAGATCGCGGCAGTTCGCGGCCGGCACAAAGAAGGCGACAGCACCGGCCTTTTCGGCTGCTGAGATCTTTTCCTGGATGCCCCCGATGCCTTGGACATCTCCGTTGGGCGTGATCTTCCCCGTGCCAGCGAAGTGCCGACTGGCGAGCAGCGGCCCATCGGTGATCTTGTCGTAGATAGCCAGTGCAAAAACCAAGCCGGCACTCGGGCCGCCGATCTGCTGACCCAAATCGAAGGAAATCTCCGGGTTGTAGCGATAACCGGTGGCCAGGCTGATGCCGACAACCGGCACATCGGACTGCACGTTCGACTCCACCGTCGTCACGGTGACGTCGGTCTGCACCTTGTCTCTGATGACCACAAACCGCACCCTCTCGCCAATTCGCTGGGTACGGATCTGCTCGGCGACCGCATCAACGTCAGGCGTCGTAATCCCGTCGACAGACACCACGAGATCGCCCGGAAGCAACAACTTGTGGGCGGGCCCGCCGACAGTGACCGAGAAGATTGCCGGCATCTCGGTGACCGGTTGCCCGTCGGCGCGCAAGGCTGCCACGACCGCGTCGTCTTGGGCAGTCTCCATCATGTCGGCGTCCTCGTTCTCCACTTCCTCAGCTGACTTGCCGGGAGCGTAGACAGCATCGCGCGGTAACGCGTCGCGATAGGGCAGCCAGTACGCGAGCAAAGCCTGCGGCAAGCTGAGCCGGGCGTCGGCCGGAGTGATCGCGACGATCGTCATGTCCAGGCGGCCCGTCGTTGGATAGGTAGCGATGCCTTGGACCTTGATCATCGGTTCATTGCCCACGTTGCCGAGGGTGTCGCGAGTACCGCCAGGGGTCCAGCTGACGTACGGCACCGGAACGACGACAAGTAACACGGCCATGCAGATGAACGCGAGTGCGGAGACGAATGCGGTCCAGGTTTGGCGCGTCACGGCCTACCTGACCGCGTCTTGAGCTTGTCGAAGGGCGCTGTCCTGAGCTTGTCGAAGGGCGCTGTCCTGGCTTCGAAAGACTCAGCACGCGTCGCGCCGTCGTCCCCGGGTAGTCCCACCCACTCTGAGTCGCCAGACTCGAAATGTTGCTCTTTCCAGATCGGCACCTCGGCTTTGAGAGTGTTGATCAAGTGTGCGCACGCTGCGAGTGCCTCGGCGCGATGGACTGCACCGACCGCAACGACAACGGCAATGTCACCGACCTCGAGGTGGCCGACACGGTGCTCCACGGCGATCGCCAAGATGTCGTGTTTATCAGCGGTCTCCTCGGCGCACCTGGTCAGCGCGTCCAGAGCGCTGGGATGCTGGGTGTAGTCGAGCGAGACGACCTCGGCGCCATGGTCCCGATCGCGTACGGTGCCGACAAACAAAGCAATGCCACCGACAGCGGGCCCCGAAACCAGGCGGATCGCCCTATCGACATCCAGCGGGGACTCGCTGATGTCGACTTGACGAATCTTCGATGACATGCCTCGACCTTAGTACGCGTCTGCTTGGCCCTTGCTGCTCGCGCACCGCGCTGTGAATCCGCAGTCGTGCGTTTGGGTCTCGCCGGCCGTCTTGAGATGGGAAACGTGTGTCAGATCCGCCGTTGGAGCACTCGCCAGCCATCTTGAGATGGGAAACGTGGCTCGAACGAGATAGGTAGGAGAGTCGGTCTAGTTCGAGGGCACGACGTTGATCACCACATTACCGATCTTCCGCCCTGTCTCGACATACCTGTAAGCCTCGACGATCTGGTCCAGCGAATACTGCCTGTCGATGAGTGGCTTGAACTCTCCGGACTCGATCAGGTCTTTCAGATATCTCACGATCCTCTGCTCATCCTGCGGAATGGGAAAAATGACCTTTCTGCCGCCCAATAGCGGAGTGACGAGCGCCAAAATCGGATTCTGGGACAGCGGACCCAATTCCGACGACAGGTAAATTCCGCCCGGTTTCAACAGTCGCTTGCATCGGCCGAATGAACTCTTGCCAACAGAATCGATGACCACGTCGTATGTCTGCTCGTCGGTGGTGAAGTCCTCGGCTCTGAAGTCAATGACTCGGTCGGCACCCAAGCCCCGGACCAGCTCAATGTTCTTTCCGTCGCAGGTCGCGGTCACGGTGACGCCGAGACTCTTCAAGAGCTGGACAGCCGCTGAGCCGATCGCTCCGGTTGCGCCATTGACCAGGACGTTTTGCCCGCTCTGGATCTTCGCCGCTTTGATGAATGAGAGGGCATAGTGCGAACCTTCGGTGCTGGGAACGGCCTCCGCATAGGTCAAACCTTGAGGCATGGTCGCCAGCGAACCATCCTCGGGAATTGACATGTATTCGGCATGGGCCCCGAATGCTCCCTCGTTGTACCCGAACACTTTGTCGCCGACCTTGAAGGACGTAACGCCACTGCCGACCGCCTCGACTTTGCCGGCAAACTCATTCCCGAGGATCCTGACTCGTGGTCGAATAAGCCCGCTGAAGAATCTCACGATGAAAGGCTTAGCAGCTCGGTATCCGCAGTCCGTCCGATTCACCGTCGTCGCGTGGACCTTGACGAGCACCGCGTTGTCCTTGACCGTCGGCATTTCCGCTTCAGTGATCTGAACCACTTCCGGCGGGCCATATCTTGTGTGAACTGCTGCCTTCATGGGTTGACTGTAACGACAGCGTGATTCGCGTCCGCGCGTGTACGTCTATGCTGCCGCTCATGCTTATCCTCGGGCTCATTCTGTTCGGCATGCTGGTGGGCGCTGGCGCACAGCTGATCTTGGGCAAGTCGGCCAAGGGCGTCGATTGGACGTTGGCGTTGGTGGCGGGGCTGGTTGGGTCCTTCGTCGGCGGGCTGCTGGTCAGCTTGCTGTCTGGAGATGGGTTGCGCTTCCGACCCAGCGGCATTATCGGGTCGCTGGTCGGTGCGCTGCTGGTCACCGCAGGATGGCAGTGGTACCGCCGCCGCAGCAAGGCTCCTCACGCCTGAGAACATTGCGCTGTCAGCGATCAATAAGCCGCGTCTGGGCGAAGACACAAGCACACGCGTACGGTGGAATGAACCATCAACAGGCAACCTGTCAGGAGTCAGAATGGCCGAGGATCGCACGCCAGATCCGGCCGATCAGCCCGAAGACGATAAGACGCCGCCTGAGGACAACCCAGCCGAGCCGTATCGTCTGGGCGGTTCGGGACGGTCAGGCAAGGGCCCTGACAACCCATCCGGCAGTGGTGAAGAACCCGCCAATCCGTTTGAGGCGTTCTTCTCATCACTAGCGGGCGGGGACATGAATGCCCTTGCAGCCCAGCTGCAGAGCGCCTTCGCGATGCTCGGCGGCGCTGGCTCGATGTTCACCGGTGGGCCAACTGAGTCTGGCTCCGGGGTGAACTGGGAGGTGGCTAAGGACACTGCGCGCAAGACCGTCGCTTCGCTTGGTCCCGACCCGACTCCTGACGCGTCCCAGCGGCGTGACATTACCGATGCCGTCGAGCTGGCCGAGATCTGGCTGGATCAGGCGACCAGGTTCCCGCGGGTGAGTACGACGGTCGCAGCCTGGAGCCGCGCGGAGTGGATCGAGCAAACTATGCCGGTCTGGCGGCGGTTGGTTGAGCCAGTCGCTGTGCACATCGCAGACGCGATGGAAGGCGCATTGAGCTTCGGCAGCGGCGAGGAGGCTGGCGGCCTGCCCGGAATGGCAGGCATGGAGAAGATGCTTCGACCGATGCTGCGCACATCCGGCGCGAGCATGTTCGGCCTGCAACTCGGACAGGGCTTGGGTCATCTTGCAACCGAAGTCGTCGGCGCTACCGACATCGGCCTGCCGTTGAGCGAACCTGGCCATGTCGCACTGCTGCCCACTAATATCAAGGCATTCGGGGAGGGTCTGGAACAGTCGAGCGGCGATGTCACCCTCTATTTGGCGTTACGGGAATGCGCCCGGCAGCGACTCTTCGCCTCGGCTGGTTGGCTGCGAGCTCAGATGCTGACTTTGGTTGAGCAGTACGCGAGCGGTATCACCATCGACACCTCCGCGCTGGAGCAGGCTGTGGGACAGCTCGATGCGAGCAACCTCGAGGAGCTGACTTCATCACTTGAAGGTGGCCTGTTCGAGCCGCAGAAGACGCCTGAGCAGCTCGCCACATTGGGGCGGTTGGAAACAATGCTCGCGCTCGTCGAGGGCTGGGTGGACGAGGTGGTCAGTCAAGCCACCGCACAGTTGATGCCGTTGGCCAGCGCCTTGGCTGAGACGGTACGGCGAGCACGCGCCACGGGCGGCCCCGCCGAGGAGACGTTCGCGACACTCGTGGGACTGGAGTTGCGCCCGCGCCGGATGCGTGATGCTGCCAACCTGTGGGCGGCGCTGCGCGACGCTCGCGGTGTCGACGGTCGAGACGCCGTCTGGTCGCATCCAGACCTCGTGCCGACGTCGGCTGATCTTGACGATCCGTTGGGCTTTGTCGCCGGGGAGGCACGCCCTGACGGCGGGGAGAGCGAGGATTTGGACGCTGCCCTCGAGGAGCTGCTGAAGGGCGAGAACAACGAAGGCGACGAGAATCCCACCGCCAGCTGACCGGCCGAGAGAAGGTCTGGAGCTCAGCTGTCGCCGGACACTGCAAACATGGTCGCCACCCAGCCATGAACAAGATGAATTGCGGCGGCATTACCTTGATCATCTTGCGAACCGACCCGACGGCTGGTCACGGGCTTGCGTCGGTGCACACCTGACCGCTAGCTCGCTGATCTGTGCCGCTGCCGAGGGCATGGTGCTGCTTACTCTGCATGCGCGATTGGGACGATGGCTGCAGACAGGCGGTCACATCGAGTCAACCGACCCTACGTTGGAGGCCGCGGCGACGCGGGAGGCGGCCGAAGAGAGCGGACTGGTCGATCTCTCCCTCGAACCGAGTCCGCTGCTGCTGTCCAAGCACGAGGTGCCTTGCGGGCCCGGACGGCCCACCTACCACCTCGACGTGCAGTATCTGGTGCTTGCGAATCACCCGGTCAGTCCCGGCGTAGGCGAGGAGTCGGTTGACGTCCGCTGGTTCGCTCATGATCAGCTGCCCAAGGTGGATGACTCGGTAGCCGCACTTGTACGGGCTGCGCGCATACGGCTGGGCTGGTAGCGAGCATCAGCTCGCAGCGACTGGGCCGGTCGTCCGGGCAAAACGCCCAGTTGCCGCATGAGGGCCATATCGTCGCGCACCCCCCAGTGCTCAGCGGCTTTGCCGTCTTTGAACCGCAGGATGTGGACGTAATCCTGGGCGACCTCGTGGTTAGTGGGCGAGATGCCCATCAGATCGCCAGTGTGTCGAGCGTGGAGTGTGCAGTAGACAACCACAACTTCGCCTTCCCCAATGACCTGATGGATCTCCCACCGCTGGTCACTGAACACGCTTCTCAGCCAGAGCATCGTCTGCTGAGCGCCGGCAAGCCCCTGCGGCTCGTCAGGGCGCGCGCCGTGAT
>JBKPAB010000013.1:0-82716 GCA_046726195.1 Actinomycetota bacterium | reverse complement strand
CGCGATCCGCCTTCCGGACCCATGTCGATCAGCCAGTCAGCCGTCTTGATCACATCGAGGTTGTGCTCGATCACGACGACGGTGTTGCCGGCGTCGACCAGGCGGCCGAGAACGCCCAGGAGCTTGCGGATGTCTTCGAAGTGCAGGCCGGTGGTTGGCTCGTCGAGAACGTAGAGTGTCCGTCCGGTTGCCCGCTTCTGCAGCTCACTCGCCAACTTGACGCGCTGGGCCTCGCCTCCAGAAAGGGTCGGTGCTGGCTGGCCGAGACGGACGTAACCGAGCCCGACATCGACCAGGGTGCTCAGATGACGTGCGATTGCGGGTAGCGGGGCGAAAAGTTCCAGCGCTTCCTCGATCGACATGCCCAAGACCTCAGCGATCGACCTGCCTTTGTAATGAACCTCCAGCGTCTCCCGGTTGTAACGAGCGCCGTGGCATACCTCACACTCCACGTACACATCGGGCAGAAAGTTCATCTCGATCTTGATCGTGCCGTCGCCGGTGCAGTTCTCGCAGCGCCCGCCCTTGACGTTGAAAGAGAAACGTCCGGGCTGGTATCCGCGAACCTTGGCTTCCGGCGTTTCGGCGAAGAGCCTCCGTACGTGGTCGAACACTCCGGTGTAGGTGGCCGGGTTGGACCGTGGCGTACGGCCGATCGGCGACTGATCGACGTGAATGACCTTGTCGATCTGCTCCGCTCCGCTGATCGACCGGTGGCGGCCCGGCACGTCCCGAGCGTTGTAGATCCGCTTCGCGAGCGCGGTGTAGAGGATGTGATTGACGAGGGTGGACTTACCCGACCCGGACACCCCGGTGACGGCGATGAGCTGACCAAGTGGGAATGACACGGTGATATTGCGCAGGTTGTGCTCGGCTGCCTTGTGCACGGTGATCTCTTTGCCGGGAGTCCGCGGGCGTCGGGCTGCCGGCAGCGGAATCGAACGGCGTCGCGACAAGTAAGCGCCCGTGAGGGACTCGCGATTATTCACCAACTCTTCAACAGTGCCCGAATGCACAACGCGGCCGCCGTGCTCACCGGCACCTGGTCCGATATCGACGGCCCAATCGGCGGCCTTGATCGTTTCCTCGTCGTGTTCGACAACGATGAGCGTATTGCCGAGATCCCGGAGCCGGAGCAGGGTCTCGATCAGGCGTCGGTTATCCCGCTGATGAAGCCCGATGCTGGGCTCGTCGAGAACGTAGAGGACGCCGACCAATCCAGACCCGATCTGGGTGGCCAGCCGAATCCGCTGGGCTTCCCCGCCAGACAGACTGCCCGTCGGACGGCTCAACGAGAGATAGTCCAGGCCTACGTCGAGCAGGAACCTGAGGCGCTCGTTAATCTCCTTGAGCACTCGTTCGGCAATTTGCCGCTCGCGCTCGCTGAGCTCGAGCTGGCCGAGAAACACTGCTGCCGCATCGATCGACATCGCCGACAGCTCTGCGATGTTCTTTCCGCCGACGGTCACGGCGAGCGAGGTGGGCTTCAGTCGAGCGCCCTTGCAGACCCGGCATGGCACTTCCCGCATATAACCTGCGAACCGCTCGCGTGAGGTGTCACTCTCCGCCTCCGCGTGCCGCCTCTCAATGTAGGAAATGACGCCCTCGTACTTCGCGTTGTAGCTGCGCTCGCGACCGTACCGATTCCGGTAGCGCACATGGACCAGACCTGGCACTCCCTCGAGCAGCATTTTCTGCGCTGCCGCCGGCAGTCGGCGCCACGGGACCGTGGTCGAGAAGCCGGCGCTCTCGGCGAGGGAATCGATCAGCCGGCTGAAGTAGTCCGCGACGTGCGGTGATGCCCACGGGGCGATCGCGCCCTGGGAAAGGCTCTTCTCATCATCGGGGACCACAAGCTCCGGATCGACCTCCATCCGCGTTCCCAGACCAGAACACGCGGGGCAGGCACCCCACGGCCCATTGAATGAGAACTGCCGGGGCTCAAGTTCGTCAATGGCGATGTCGTGGTTGTTGGGACAGGCCATCTTCTCGGAATAGATGCGTTCCCGCTGCGGGTCCTTCGGGTCGAGGTCCACGAAGTCGATGGATACGACGCCCTGCGCCAGCTTCAGCGCAGTCTCCACCGAATCGGTCAAGCGGTGCTTGACGCTCGGTTTCACTGCCAGCCGGTCGACGATGACATCGATGGAGTGTTTGTACTTCTTGTCAAGAATGGGCGGGTCAGTGAGCTGGACGACCTGACCATCCACCCGGGCCCGGCTGAAGCCCTCCGAGGCTAGCTCCCGGAAGACCTCGACGTACTCCCCTTTACGGCCGCGGACGACCGGGGCAAGCACCTGGAACCGGGTCCCGTCCTCCATCGCCATCAGGCGGTCCACGATTTGCTGCGGCGACTGCCGACTGATCGGCTCCCCGCAGATCGGGCAGTGCGGCCGACCGGCGCGGGCATAAAGCAGTCGAAGATAGTCGTAGACCTCGGTGATGGTGCCGACCGTCGAGCGTGGGTTGCGGCTGGTGGACTTTTGGTCGATGGAGACCGCAGGCGAGAGGCCCTCGATGAAATCCACGTCCGGTTTGTCCATCTGACCCAGGAACTGGCGTGCGTACGCCGAGAGCGACTCAACGTAGCGTCGCTGGCCCTCAGCAAAGATGGTGTCGAAGGCCAAACTTGACTTGCCCGACCCCGATAGTCCGGTGAAAACGATAAGAGCATCTCGCGGCAGATCGAGGGAGATGTTCTGCAGGTTGTGCTCGCGTGCACCCCGGACGACGAGACGGTCACTCACGGAGCACATCGTATGTGCCAGCGCTGACAGGAGACACCGGAAATGCAAGGGCGTTGGGTCTCGCCCAGCCTTATCTCGGGCACTACGGTATGGGCATGACCGCCGCCGCATCTGCTACGACGCAGCTGGAAACGCTGCGTGGACTGGTCAGGACCGCCACCCAGCGGCTGCTGGGCGACACGATCTTGGTCACAGACGAACAGTGGCGCGCTCCCAGCCGGCTCCCTGACTGGACTCGAGGCCATGTGGCCACCCACATTGCACGTCACGCCGATGCGCTCTGCCGCCTGGCCCAGTGGGCGCGTACCGGCGAACGCCAGGACATGTATCCGTCCCCTGAGCACCGCGCGAGTGAGATCGAGGCGGGTGCCGGGCGATCCGGTCTGGACCTACAGATCGACTTGGATACGTCTGCGGGACGTTTGAGCGCGGCGTTCGACGAAATTGAGGCCACGAATGCCTGGGACGCAGTTGTCGAAATGAGCCGTGGGCTCAAGGTGCCCGCGCGGTTATTGCCGCTGGCACGGCTGCTCGAGGTGGCCATCCATCACGTTGATCTTGATGTTGGTTACGAGATCACTGATATCGACACCCAGACGGCGGAGTGGCTGCTGGAGTGGTGTGGGTTCCGGCTGCGGGATCGCGAGGACTTTCCGAAGCTCCAGCTGACCTCCGATTCGGGCTTTACGACCGCAGCTGGCAGCGCAGGCGATCCGGTTGCAGTCAGCGGCAGCAGTGCCAATCTTCTCGGCTGGTTGCTCGGCCGGACCGACGCCTCGGCCGTCACCGGTGGCGAGGGCTTGCGGCTCCCCGCGTTCTGATGCTCGGCATGAACCACGTCGAACCGGGCGGCCCACCGCTGGTGCTACGGCTCTCTGGCTTGGTCACCTTGATCAAAGTCAGTGTAGGGCCGGTCGACAATAACGCCTACCTGCTGCAGCGACGCGGCGGCGGCAGCATACTCATCGATGCTGCCAACGACGACGATCGACTTGTGAAGATCATCTCCGATCTGCCGCTGGATGCCATTGTGACCACCCATCGACATGCTGATCACTGGCAGGCGTTGTGGTCGGTCGCCTCCGCGACCGGGGCGCGGCTGATCTGTGGTCAGCCCGATCTTGACGCGATCAGCCGCGGTGCTCGTGTCACGGGCTTGATCGGCGTCTGGGACGGTGATCAGATCGACCTGGGGCCGGAGTCGCTCGAGGTGATCGGGCTGGTCGGGCATACCCCCGGCTCGATCACGCTTGCGTACCCGGGTGCCGGCAGGACGCATCTGTTCACCGGAGACAGCCTCTTTCCCGGTGGCCCCGGCAAGACTCACACTCCACAAGACTTCACGTCGCTCATGAATGATCTTGAAAACAAGATCTTCACCCGCTTTGATGACAACACTGTGGTGCATCCGGGTCACGGCGACGACACCACGTTAGGCACCGAGCGACCCCATCTCGCCGAGTGGTGGAAACGCGGCTGGTAAAGGCACTGTTGCTTCTTGTTTGACGACCTGTCGCGATATATCGTTGACGTATCGGTTTGAGGCATCCACGGGAAGCAAGGTGATCAACATGGGTGGCGCGTACGCAATGGGAGCGCCATGGCTTCATTTCGCCGGTCGGTGTGATCCGGAGTCGGCCAGGGAACTGAAGGAATGGCTCGCCAAGATGACCGGGCATCGGGTCCGGCGCGGTCCGCACGCTTCCGGAGAGTGGGGAATGTTTGGCGGTCCCCCGTTTGGACCGTGGTGGGGCGCGGGACGCCCATGGCGCGGTCCCAAGGCTCGTCGCGGCGATGTACGAGCGGCCATTCTTGCCGTCCTCGCGGAACAGCCGATGAACGGGTACCAGATCATTCAGGAGATCGCGACTCGTAGCGGTGGTGTCTGGAAGCCAAGCCCCGGCTCCATTTACCCGACACTGCAACAACTCGAGGACGAAGGCCTAGTACGTGTCGAGGTCGACGGGGGACGTCGCGCGTACACCCTGACTGACGAGGGCCGGACCTATGTCACCGAGCACGCGGACGAAGTTTCGGCCCCCTGGGCAGCCATGAGCGAGGCCGGTGAGGACGACGGTGGTGTGAAGCCGCTGATCGGGCAGGTCGCGGCAGCAATCTGGCAGATCGTGGCGACCGGAACGCCCGACCAGCAGGCGAAGGGTCGCGAAGCACTGGTGGAGTTTCGACGCAAGCTCTATTCCATCCTTGCCGAAGACGACACTGCGCCGGACAATGGCTCATGACTCGATATTTTCCGAGCAAGGTTGGTCTTACCCCAGGGAACATGTTATGGGTGTGGCCGATGCCGTACGGGCCGATGGATACTCGGCCCACCCAGAAGGTTCCGGTCAGAATCGGCGATGCCGAGCGCGACCGGGCTATAGCAACACTTGGTGATCATTTCGCGGCAGGTCGGCTCACTGCGGATGAGTTCGAGCAGCGCATGGACCAAGCCCTTAAGGCCCGCTTCAACGCCGATCTCGAACCGCTGTTCGCCGATCTGCCTCGAACGGTGCAACCCACGGTCGAGCCGAAGTCGAACCCCCGGACTGACGTCCATCTCGCTTGGTCCGCCATGCTGTGGTTGGCGCCGCTGATTGTGTTCTGCGCGGTGGCGGCTGCGGTTATCCTCAGCGCTCCGTGGCTGGTGTGGATCTTCCTTTGGGTGTTCCTCGTCACCGGGCTCTTCCGGCGCCGCCGGCGTCAGTTTGGACCGCGCCACTTCTACTGATACGGGCGGCGCCTTGGTGTGGATGGTCAAGCCATTAACCATTCGCGCCTGATGTGTTGCCCGGCTGGCCCTGCGGTCCATTCGGTGGTTCCGGCTGCCTGCATGTCATCGTGTTTGATGGATCAATGCCGCGGGGACACTTGATCAGCCGTGCCACCGGTATCGCCCGTTCGCTCCTCATTTACTACGGCCAGGTATGGCGTCACCGGCGCATGGAGGCGTTCTACCGACAGTTCCTGGGCGCGGGTGACCTGGCCTTCGACCTAGGTGCGCACGTGGGCAACAGGGTGCGCGTGTTCCGTCGAATCGGCGCCCGGGTGATCGCGGTTGAGCCACAGCCAGATTTCGTTGCCGTCTTGCAACTGCTGTACGGCCGTGATCCGGGTGTCACCATCCGAGGCTGCGGAGTCGCAGCAGAATCTGGTCAGGGGAATTTGCACCTGAGCACGCGTACACCGACCGTCTCGACATTCGCCGACTCCTGGATGAACGACGTACGAGCTGATCGACGATTCCAGAGGATCCGCTGGGACACCATGATCAGCGTCCCAACAGTCACGCTCGACGAACTGATCACCCAGCATGGCGAACCGCAATTCTGCAAGATCGATGTCGAGGGCTACGAGCAAGAGGTGCTCACTGGTCTGAGCCAGCCAATACCCACGTTGTCTTTCGAATACATCCCCGTCGCAGTCAGCCGGGCGATCGCCTGTGTCGAGCGAACCCGTGCTCTAGGTGACTACCGCTATCGCCACTCGCGGGTCGAGACTCACCGCTGGGCAGGCCCGAGCTGGCTGGAGCCGGACGCGATGATCAAGATCTTGCGCGCCTTGTCAGCCAATGATCGTTCCGGGGATGTCTACGCGGTCCGGCGTGATCAACTCAGCAGACTGAGGGAGGCCGCCCGCAAGGCGAGTCGTTAGCGCAAGAGGTCGAGGGTGTGAGGGTTACCGAACTCCGAACCGGGGATTCGCGGCAGGTCGAGCGCCTCGGTAGCCACGTTGGCGAGGTCAGCATTGCGGATGGGCTGCGCACCTTGATAGCTAGTGCGGCTGGTGCCAGGACCACGAGACCTCGGGTTGAGGGCATAAAGGTTCCGTCCAGCGGGGACGCCGGGGCCCCACGCCATGAAAGGGATTCGGTAGTTCTGCAGCTTGTCCGCTTGCTTGTGCGTGCCACCCTGTCCGCCATGGTCGGCGGTAAGGATGACAAGGGTATGGCGGCGCAGCATCGGGCGGCCTGCCACGGTGTCCAGGATGCGGCCGAGAAGCTGATCAGTGTCTTTCACAGCGGCGAGGTATGCATCGCCCATGAACCCATCGGCGTGTCCAGCCCGATCAGGTAGCGAGAGGTGAAGGAAGCTAAACTCTCGCGGTTCGCGGCGCAACTCAGCGGTGAGTTTGGCGACGAGGCCGGCGTCGTTGTGGTCGATGGTGAATCTATCGATCTTGGCACGACCGTGGTTCCGACCGACTCGGTCCGGAGCACCGTGCGCGTTCCAGGTGCGTTTGTAAATGTTGAACTTGGTCTTGGACGCAAAGAAGGCGGTCGAGCCGCCGTGGTCGTGCACCACATCAAACACGCTGGCGATGTAGTGGCCTGCGGCAAGATGGATGGTGCCGCCGTTGTCCACGTTTTCGCTGTACCCGTGTCCGCCCTGCTCTGGGTCCACTCGCCGACCGGTCAACATCGCCGCGTGGTTCGGAAGGGTGCGTGTCCTCTCGCGAACGGTCCGAGCGTTGAGGGTGTAGGCGCCTTCGCGCATGAGCCGGTGAAATGCGGGGGAACGCGATTCCCCGAGCTTTCGGAAAGCCTGAGGGTTGAGCCCATCGACGGAAATGGCGATCACATAGTCAATCGGATTGTCTACATCATCGGCCGACTCATCCCCGGCCGGGTGAGAGAGGATCACCGTCTCAGCTGCGGACGGGGTGACCACCGGCGGCGCCGGTGATATCAGGACCGGAGCGGGGCCATTCGGGGGTGGTGTGCCGTGACATCCGGCGACGAGGACGACACCCGCGATGACGATGGCCGGCCACGACGTCCGCAGGCGTCGTACGGTCATGAGCTCGACCTTAGCGGCGGCCGCGCCTGGCAGGAACCTGGCGCGCCCGGGGCGCCCGTGCCCATACCAGGCAGTTACGTCATGCCACCACCTCGTAATGACTCACTGTCTGATCACGTTCGAGAAGAAAGCGATCATCTTCTGGATAGAAGACTGCTTGATCAATGTCCTCGCCAGCGAAGGCTCGAATGCTGTCGCGCGATTCCCAGAGCGAGAACGTGATGATCTCGGAGCGATCGCCGTCGTCGCGACGCAGCATCCAGGCACCCTGATTGCCAGGGGCAGATCTGTATTCAGCCATGCCGGTGCTGGCAATGTAATCCGCGTACGCTTCTGCGTCGTCGCGGCGCACGACGCCTCTCCAAATCCGCGCGATCATTTACCGACATTACTGAGCGCCTATCCGCGAGTTGCAGCCTCATGACCACCGGATTGGCGCTGCAGGAACGCACGTACACGTTGTTCCTGATGCGATACACACGTTGCAACGTGTGTGGAGTGGCAGGAGCGAACGTACACGTTCGTTTCCGCGCGCGCCCCTTCGGGTCTCGGGGCTATGCATATTTCTCGGCATTACTCCAACCGATGACCGGCGAGGGTCTCGGCAGCCATGCTTAGCCCGCGTCGGGTATGCATGACCATTACTGGGTACGGACCCGCCGAAATCTCGGCTGTGGCGTTTTCAGCAGGGATCACGTTGTCCATCTCCACGCGAAGATCCTCTGCGTCGGTTGCATCGACTCTGACGCGCCACCGCCAGCCACCGCCGTAGTCCCCCTCGAGTTCAACGGTTCCGCCCGGTCCTTGATTGCCGGACAACAACATCGGCGCTGGCTTCTGATGCCACGAATCGGCCCAGAGAGCGACAAGCGAGTTGCCGTCGGCAGATGGGCCGATCACGAGTAACCCGTCCTGTGGTCCGTCATCCGGGTGTTGCCACCAGTAAGCGACAGTGGTGAGGTGGCCGCCAGCGGCGCTGGCGACTGTCACTCTGGCTGGAAAATCCGCAAGCGGATCGTTCGGCATCAACCGGAAGCCGTTCGTGCCGACCCAGGTCCCTAGGGAATCGGGTAGCAGCATTGGTCAACCATAAGGCGGACTCTTAGACAGGGATCAGGCACGGTCCAGGCTTGCGAGGATGGCCCCCGCAAGCTCCCCAGGACGGGTGAACTGTGGCCAGTGGCCGGTTGGCAGGTCAACGTAATCGACGTTGCGGACCTTCGCCAGCTCCTGCACGTACGAATGTCCCTGCTCGATCAACTCCTGCAGCATCGTTGTGGGGAACTCACACGAGATCACAGTGATCGGCACTTCATAACGGCGCTCGTCGGAGAGCTGCTGCTGATCCCGCGCGACATGCACAGGCGCCGGGATCGCACGCTCACGGAATCTCGTACGCAGCTCATCATCGAGGTCGATGAGGTCTTCCGCCTCGAAGAACGACCAATCGGGCAGCGGGACATCGCCATTCTCAGCAGGAAGCGCGTCATTGATCACTCCACCCTCGCCAAGCGGAACGCTGTCGACGTAGACGACGCGGGCGACACGCTCCGGCCGCGCATCCACTGCGGCATGCGCGATCGAGCCACCGCCGGAGTGGCCGACAAGTACCACCTTGCCGTCTGCGGGATTAAAGGAGTCGATCACAGCAACGACCGCGTCAACCTGGTCGCGCAGCGTGATCGTGGAGCGATCGGCGTACTTTGACTCCATGCCAGGCAGCGTGAGCGGATATGTGCGATGACCCGCTTGCTGCAGGACGGGAACGACCGCGTCCCATGACGAGCCGTCGAGCCACAGGCCGGGAATGAGAACGATGTCCATCGCCTGAGGCTAAGCCAAGCCCAGTCGACGGCCCCAAGCGAGGTCACCCAACCCCGCTCTGTCCATTTGCCTGGGCACGAGCCCACTGCAATCCGCACGACGACAAGTTCAACGATCACCAGTTCGCTGTCGGAGAACGCTTGGGCAGTGGGAAGAAACTTGTACTGAAAAGCCTTGAGTCTATGACGCTCAACTTCCGAGCGACCCTTCTGGAAGGCGAAATTGATGTCGACAACCCGGCTACCTGTGCTATTCCTTACCGACCTCGTGGTACTGCCCGGCATGGTAGTGCCGATCGAGCTCGACGACGCTGCCCGCGCGGCGGTTGATGCGGCGAAAGCCCACAGCGAGAACATGTTGCTTGTCGCCCCTCGTCTGGAGGACCGCTATGCCTCGTACGGTGTCGTGGCTACGATCGTGCAGCTCGGCCGCCTGGCGACGGGCGAGCCCGCAGCCGTGATCAAGGCCGAGCGCAGAGTCAAGATCGGCTCTGGAGTCTCGGGGCCGGGTACGGCGCTGTGGGTTGAGGCTGAGGAACTCCCCGAGCCAGCGCATGATTCTGAGGAAGTCCGCACGTTGGCTGCCGAATACAAGGGCCTGGTCATCGCCACCCTGCAGCGCCGCGACGCCTGGCAGGTGATTGACACCGTCAGCCGGGTCACCGATCCCTCTACCCTGGCTGACCTGGCAGGTTATGCGCCCTGGCTGAGTGACGAACGGAAGCGCCAGCTACTGGAGACGCCCGACGTCGTGGCACGGCTGACCGCGCTGATCGAGTGGACCAAGGCGTACATCGCGGAGACCGAGGTCAATGAGAAGATCGCCGACGATGTCCGCGAAGGGATGGAAAAGAGCCAGCGCGAGTTCCTGCTTCGTCAGCAGCTGAACGCGATTCGGAAAGAGCTGGGCGAAGACGAGCCGGATGGTGCCGAGGATTATCGAGCACGTGTCGAGGCGGCTGACCTGCCAGATGATGTTCGCAAGGCCGCGCTCCGAGAGGTTGGCAAGCTTGAACGCGCCAGCGACCAGAGTCCCGAATCAGGTTGGATTCGCACGTGGCTGGACACGATCCTCGAGCTGCCCTGGAACACCAAGACAACCGACTCGACCGACATCAATGCGGCGCGCGAGGTGCTGGACGCCGACCACCACGGTCTCGAGGATGTCAAGGATCGGATCGTTGAGTACCTCGCGATTCGTGCCCGCCGCGCAGAGCGCGGTCTGGAGGTCATCGGCGGGCGCGGCTCGGGCGCGGTGATGGCGCTGGTTGGCCCGCCTGGGGTGGGAAAGACCTCGCTTGGTGAGTCCGTCGCCCGGGCGTTGGGCCGCAACTTCGTGCGTGTTGCCCTCGGCGGCGTACGCGACGAGGCTGAGATCCGCGGTCACCGGCGTACCTATGTTGGGGCGCTGCCCGGGCGGATCGTGCGGGCCATCACCGAGGCTGGGTCGATGAATCCGGTTTTGCTGCTCGACGAAGTCGACAAGGTGGGTTCGGACTATCGGGGCGACCCGGCAGCCGCCCTGCTGGAGGTCCTCGACCCCGCCCAGAACCACACGTTCCGGGACCACTACCTCGAGGTTGATCTTGACCTCTCAGACGTGTTGTTCCTGGCCACGGCCAACGTGGTCGACACGATTCCATCGGCGCTGCTCGACCGTATGGAGGTGGTGAACCTCGACGGCTACACCGAGGACGACAAGATCGCCATCGCTCGGCAGTTCTTGCTGCCTCGGCAGCTTGAGCGTGCTGCGCTGACTGCTGAGGAGGTCACGGTCAGCGATGACGCGTTGCGCGAGATCGCCGCTAACTACACCCGCGAGCCTGGGGTGCGTCAGATGGAGCGGTCGCTCGCGAAGGTGCTGCGCAAGGCAGCGACGAAGCTTGCGCACGGAACCGCCCAGCCGGGCTTTGTGATCGAGCCGTCCAACTTGCGTGAATACCTCGGTCGGCCGAGGTTCACCCCGGAAGCGCACGAGCGTACCTCGGTACCAGGGGTGGCGACCGGTTTGGCCGTGACTGGTCTGGGCGGCGACGTCTTGTTCGTTGAAGCGTCTGCTTTGGACGGGCCCTCGCAAAGCTCGGGATCCGGCAGCCTGACGTTGACGGGCCAACTGGGCGAGGTGATGAAGGAGTCGGCGCAGATTGCGCTCTCCTACGTCCGCGCCCATGCCGACCAGCTCGGGATCAGCGACCCTTCGATTCTTGACCGCCACATCCATATCCACGTTCCCGCGGGAGCGGTTCCCAAGGATGGCCCGTCGGCCGGCGTCACCATGGTGACGGCCCTCACGTCGATGGCGATGGGCAGGCCGGTGCGGTCCGATGTCGGGATGACCGGCGAGGTGACGCTGAACGGGCGGGTGCTGCCGATCGGCGGAGTGAAGCAGAAGCTGCTGGCGGCTCAGCGGGCCGGTCTTACCACCGTCTTCGTACCTAAGCGGAACGAGCCCGATCTGGACGATGTGCCGGCGGACGTGCTCGAAACGATCACGGTCATTCCGACCACCGATGTTGCTGAGCTAGTCGCTCAGGCCATCGAGCCGGTCTCGCCCGCGAGCGACACCCGGGTCGCTGCCTGATGCGTCGGGGTTGGGCGCACCTGTGGTCAGCCTGTCCTGGTCGTATCTCGACTTCACCAGGCTGGCCACGGTGGTGATCGTGAGAGTCACGATGATCACCGTCAATGAGACCCAGATGGGAATCTCGCCATCCCAAGGAGCCCAGTCCGCCAGATGGTAAGTGTGCAACGCATGCAAGATCAGCTTGACGCCAATGAATCCCAGGATGATCGCCAAGCCAACCGACAAGTAGACGAGCCTCCTGAGCAACCCGCCAATCAAGAAGTACAGCTGCCGTAGGCCCATCAGCGCGAACACATTGGCGGTGAATACCAGATAGGGCTCTTGGGTCAACCCGTAGATCGCTGGGATGGAATCCAGCGCAAACAGCAAGTCGGTGCTGCCCAATGCAATGATCACGATGAGCATCGGAGTGATCATCCGCTTGCCGTTCTCCACCACAGTCAACTTCGTGCCCCGGTAGTGCGTCGTTGCGCTGAAGCGACGCCTCACGAACCGTAACGCCGCGTTGTCCGGGGGCTCGTCAGTGTCTTCCTCGTGCTTGCGGTAGTCGAGGTAGAGCTTTACGGCGGTCCAGATGAGGAAACCGCCGAAGGCGAAGAAGATCCAGCTGAAACGATTGATGGCCGCAGCGCCCAGCGCAATAAAGATCGCACGGAAGATGAGGGCCAAGATGATCCCAACCAGCAGCGCAAACTGCTGCAGCTGACGCGGGACCTTGAGCTTGGTCATGATGACCAAGAAGATGAACAGGTTGTCGATTGAGAGGCTGTATTCGGTTATCCAGCCGGCGAAGAACTCTCCCGCGTAACGCGGGCCCGAGATGGCCCAGACGCCGAAGCCGAAGAGCACAGCCAAAGTGACGTAAATGCCGACGAAGATGCCGGCCTCCGTCATAGACGGCTCGTGCGGTCGCCGACCGATGATGAGCACGTCGATGACGAGGATCGCCACCATCACGATGGCTGTGATGGTCCACGCGTAGAGGTGAACCTCCATGTGGGGTCCTTCCGAGCCGGGATTCAGAGAGCGATTCGGTCTCGGAGGTCTCTTCCACCAGGCTCACCGGCCGAAGGCACCGGGTGTCCTGGAAGGAACAGATCCTGTCCGGAACGATCCGTGATGACGATGCCGCCGCGAAGGAATACTCCCCTCCGACGTTCAGTATGTCAGGGGGCGGCTAACAGCCCCATCTGAGGACTCAGCAGTTAGCCTCTGCAGAGTGCCCTTCGACGAGCTCAGGGCAATCGCGCGTCAGCGGTCGGCCTCTGCAGCGCGTCAGCGGTCGGGCTCGCAGAGTGCCCTTCGACGAGCTCAGGGCACATCGCGCGTCAGCGGTCGGCCTCTGCAGCGCGTCAGCGGTCGGGCTCGCAGAGTGCCCTTCGACGAGCTCAGGGCACATCGCGCGTCAGCGGTCGGCCTCTGCAGCGCGTTAGCGGTTGGCCTCCACCATCTGCCGTAGCTCTTTCTTGAGGTCCGCTATCTCGTCGCGGAGCCGAGCCGCAAGCTCAAACTGCAGATCGGCCGCCGCGGCATGCATTTGTGTGGTCAGTTCCTGTACGAGATCGGCGAGGTCGCCCGCTGGTAGCCCGGCCAGCCGCCGTGCCTGTGCGCTGGTCTCCTTTGCCCCGAGCGACGGAACCGGAGCTCGGCCGCGGCCTCGCTGTCGCCCGCCGAACAGGTCGTCGGTGTCGGCGTCCTCTCGAGCGAGCATGTCGGTGATGTCGGCGATCTTTTTTCGGATGGGCTGCGGATCGATACCGTTAGCGAGGTTGTAGGCCACCTGCTTCTCCCGCCGGCGGTTGGTTTCATCGATCGCCGCGGTCATCGAATCGGTTACGGAGTCGGCGTACATGTGGACCTCGCCGGAGACGTTCCGAGCCGCCCGGCCGATCGTCTGAATCAGGCTCTTCTCACTCCGCAGGAACCCCTCCTTGTCGGCATCGAGGATGGCGACAAGAGAAACCTCGGGAAGGTCCAAGCCCTCCCGGAGCAGGTTGATTCCGACTAAGACATCGAACTCCCCCGTCCTCAGCTCGCGCAGCAACTGGACTCGCTGGAGTGTGTCGACCTCGGAGTGCAGGTATCGGGTGCGGATGCCGTTCTCAAGGAGATAGTCGGTGAGATCCTCGGCCATCTTCTTCGTCAGTGTGGTCACCAGGACCCGCTCCCGCCGCTCGGTTCGCGTCCTGATCTCCCCCATCAGATCGTCGATCTGACCGTGAGTGGGCTTGACGATGACCTGAGGATCCACCAGGCCAGTGGGCCTGATGAGTTGTTCGACGAAGCCTTTTGACTTAGCCATCTCGTAATAGCCCGGTGTGGCGGATAGATAGACAGTTTGGCCAATGCGCTCCACGAACTCCTCGAAACGCAGCGGTCGATTGTCCATGGCACTCGGCAGCCGGAAGCCGTGCTCGACCAGCGTCCGCTTCCGAGACATATCACCTTCGTACATTCCACCGATCTGGGGCACGGTGATGTGCGACTCGTCGATGACCAAGAGGAAGTCTGACGGGAAGTAGTCGAGCAGACAGTTCGGCGGGCTGCCCGGCGCCCGGCCGTCGATGTGCCTGGAGTAATTCTCGATGCCTGAGCAGGTGCCAATCTGCCGCATCATCTCGATGTCATAGC
The DNA here is from genome assembly GCA_046726195.1 of Actinomycetota bacterium. Taxonomy (GTDB): domain Bacteria; phylum Actinomycetota; class Actinomycetes; order Propionibacteriales; family Propionibacteriaceae; genus Microlunatus. Next base: position 68,132 of record JBKPAB010000013.1, on the reverse strand, counting down.
TGGTCCGCATGCGCAGGCGTTGCGCCTCGAGCAGGCGCTGCTCTCGCTCCAGCTCGGCGAGCCGCTCGGCCAGCTCGACCTCAATCCCGGCAATGGCCCGTTCCATCCGCTCCGGACCTGCGACGTAGTGGCTGGCCGGAAAGAGATACACCTCACGGTCCTCAGTGACGACCTCACCGGTCACCGGGTGGAGCGTGCTCAGCCGCTCGATCTCGTCACCAAAAAACTCGACGCGGACGGCCAACTCCTCATACATCGGGAACACCTCCAGGGTGTCCCCGCGCACCCGGAAGGTGCCGCGACTGCCAGAAAGATCATTACGCACGTACTGGATTCCGACCAGCCGACGCAGCAGAGCGTCCCTCTCGATTTCCTGTCCCAGCTGGAGCTTGACCATGCGGCCGACGTATTCCTGCGGCGTACCCAGACCATAGATGGCCGACACCGTCGCTACCACGATGACGTCGCGACGAGTAAGCAGGGAGTTCGTTGCCGAGTGGCGCAACCGCTCGACTTCCTCGTTGAGCGAGGAGTCCTTCTCGATGTAGGTGTCGGTCTGCGGCACGTACGCCTCAGGTTGGTAGTAGTCGTAATACGACACGAAGTACTCGACGGCGTTGCGCGGGAAGAACTGCCTAAGCTCATTGGCGAACTGCGCTGCCAACGTCTTGTTGGGCTGCATGACCAGCATCGGTCGCTGCAGGCGTTCGGCAAGCCAGGCGATGGTGGCCGTCTTGCCCGTACCTGTAGCACCCAGCAACACGACATGCTGCTCGCCTTTGGTGATCCGCTCCTCTAGCTCATCGATGGCCTGGGGCTGATCACCGGACGGCGCGAAGTCGCTCTCTACCTTGAAAGGAGCGACTGCGCGCTGAAGGTCTTCAATCGGCCGCATGGCGCGAGCCTACGTGTGAGTTGTGACAGAAACTCCACCTAACCCCCGGCGGCTTGGGTCCGCAGCATCGAATTCACCATCGAGGTGAAGTCTTTGTTCAGCTGATCGGTGTTCACGTTGGGTGTGAAGTAGGCCGTGCCAAGAACCGTCACACCATCGCTCTGCCTGACCGAAACCAGGGAGAACAAGTACAGCTTCGTCGTGCCTTGGCCACCACTGACGGTCACTTGGGCAACACAAGTCGCTCCCTTGAGCCTGGCAGTATTCAGGTCGACATCCTTGGCTTCCTGGAACTGGCCGTTGGACGTACCCTCGGCGACGTCTCGGTGCCACGCTTCGCACAGCTGACCGGGATTCGTGGAGGGCGAGATTTGCACCGACTGACCCAGGAAGACACTTTCGCCATCGGATAGCTGCGCCACGTTCTTGCCAGTCTTCTTGACCTCCCAGCCAGCCGCTGGTGTCAACTCGATCCCATTACCGATATCGATTGCGCCGCCCGGCGTCGTCTGTGTTGTCTTGGTCGGCGAGGGCTGCGGCCCATCAGTCGGGGTCGGCTCCGCCGTAGGCTCCTCCGTTGGTACCGGCTGCTGGCTCGAAGTGATCGTGACCTCCGGCTGATCTGCGCCTCCCCTGGTCAGCACCATGATGATGCCGCCCACGGCTGCCAGGAGCACGATTGTGGCGGCCACGATCGCGATGATGATCACCGGGCTCTTTTTGGGTGGTACGCCTGGAGCGCTGGGAGGGCCAGCGCCGGGCGGCTGGGGCCCGAACCCGCCTGGCTGCTGAGGTGGGTACCCGCCAGGAGGGGGCTGTGGGGCATAAGCACGCTGTGGGGCAACCGGAGGCCCGTAGCCGCCCGGCGGCTGAGGCGGATAACTACTTGGCTGTTGAGGGGGATAACCCTCGGGCTGTTGTGGCGGCGAGCCTTCCGGCTGTTGCGGCGGGTAGCCACCTGGCTGCTGGGGCGGATATCCGCCCGGCCCTTGCGGAGGGTAACCGCTTTGCTGCCCCCACTGTCCGGGATCCTGCGTCACGGCCGGCCCTCCTCTTCGTCGTAGAACCGGTCTCGCGCCTCGTCCCCCTCACTGGTCTGCTGGTGGACGGTGGTCTCGTCGGCCGCTGCCGCAGCCTCATGATCAACCGGCAGCTCTGGCTGCTCACCAGCCACGGGCGTGTCGAAGCCGGGAACGATCGACTCGCCCGGCCCGGCGGCCGTGAGCACTGCTCCCACCCTTGGCTTTGCTGCCTTGGGTTGCACCCTTACCGCTGTACCGCAGGCATTGCAGAAGGCGGCATGATCGAGCAGCGGCATCTCACACTGCGCGCAGAACTGCTGTTCACCGGTTGCCCCGATCTCGCCTGCTCGCACCGACCGCTCCAGCGCCGCCTCCATTAGACCAACATGCAGCACATTGCGTACTCGCAAGATCAATATCGCCAAGATGAGCAAGCCCCAGAGAATGCTCAAGATCACGCCGAGCGTGGCATCACCGACAAAGGAGAACAGGTACGTGCCGGCCTGATAAGCCGCGTTCGCCAAGATCGCCTCGCCGACCCCGCGGAAGTAACGCGGCGTGAAGCCGTCATAGCCGCGACCTAGCCCGGAGAACTCGGCCACAGCGATGCCGCTAGCTGTCCCGATGATCAGCGGTTTGACGAAGCCCTCAAGGAAGACCAACGACACCCACAGGCCAGGGTCCTGAGCTTGCACTCCGCCGGTCAACAGATCCCAATGACGAGTCAGAGTGTCGAAGCAGGAGTATGAGACCCCGCTGACCACGCCAAAGGTCAGTCCATCCATCAGGTCGTCGAACTCTGGGCGGCTGGCGAGCAAGACAGGACCGATCTGCCGGATCACTTCACCGACGATCGGTACGGCCAGTGCCACCAGCAAGAACGTGCCGACTGTCGGTGCAGCACTCAGCGATCCCTCGAAGGTCGTTGTGCCATATGGCACCGGTCCTCGGAGGTAGGTCCACAAGATTGTCACCCCGACCGTGAGCGCGCCGGTCAAAAGGAAGGCGAGGCCGGTCACGATGACGGGCTCGTCTTCCCACTGGTTGACGTCGTATAGGTAGACGATGTAGACGACCGGCACAGCGAACGCAGCCACCAGGACCGCTATCGGCATCGCACCGAAGATCGCCGCGATCATGGCGACGACAATCGCAATGGTCAACGCGATCCGATACGTCTGCGGACGCTGGCCGGCACCTCGGGGCATGATCGAGGAGATCAGCGCAAACGAGGCGACCGGTTCGTCAGGCTTTGCGGCAAATGATTTCCTTCTAGCGAAATCCGCCGAGCGCTGGTCCTGTCCACAAACGTGGCAGAAGTGTGCGACTTCGGGGAGCTCAGCCCGACACCGTGGGCATTCCAACCTTGACCTCCTTGAACCTGCATCTGATGCGTGGACCGCTCGAACAAGCCGTGGCTCTCGCGACCGGAGCACTGCGAGTATGTCATTGTCGGGCAGCGGCGGAAGTCAGTACGGCCCACAGTGCAGCGACTTGGTCCCTCAGTTGGGCAACGCTGCCGGTGTTGTCCAGGACCAGATCGGCCGCGATCTTGCGATCTTCGCGGCTGGCTTGGGCGGCGATTCTGGCCTCCGCCTGGGCGCGACTGAAGCCGTTACGCGCCATCAACCTGTGGATCTGAGTTTCCTGATCAACATCGACAGTCACGACGAAATCGAACTCCTGCTGTTGACCGGTCTCGACCAGCAGTGGGATGACATGAACCACAACGGCAGCAGAGCCGGCTGCCCGCTCCAACTCGGCAGCCTTGGCGCGTACGGCGGGGTGCACGATCCGCTCCAGATCTTGGCGCGCAAGCGGATCAGCGAACACGATCTCGGCAAGCCGCACCCGATTGAGCTGCCCATCGAGCATTACTTGTGGACCGAACCGCTCGACAATGGCGGCGAGCGCAGCGGTGCCAGGTTGGACCACCTCACGTGCCAGCACGTCGGCGTCGATAATGATCGCACCGCGGGCCGCAAGCTCATCGGCGACCAGGCTCTTTCCAGACGCGATCCCTCCGGTAAGGCCGACCCTTAACACGCCCAGCAACCTATGCAGCTTCGGCTGGGTTCTAAGTGCGCCCTGAGCCTGTCGAAGGGTGCATTTCGCGCTTCGACAAGCGCCGTCCTGAGCTCGTCGAAGGGCTCAGCGCTCATACGCCGATCAGCTACCGCCGGTGAGCTTCTGACGGAGCGCTTGCAGAGCCTCGTCTGAGGCTAGCGAGCCCTCCGACCCGCCTGGGGTTGGTGCTGGCGCGCCATCAGAGGCGTAATTCGAGGAGGATGAGGAGGCGGCGGCGGCGGCGCCGTCGGCCTCGACCTGCTTCTTGTGCGCCTCCCAACGTGCGTGCGCCTCGGCGTACTGCTGCTCCCAGGCCGCCCGCTGCTCCTCGTAGCCTTCGAGCCACTCGCCGGTTTCGGGGTCGAAACCCTCCGGGTAGAGGTAATTGCCCTGTTCGTCGTAGGAGGCGGTCATACCGTAAAGCGTCGGATCGAAGTCGTCGGCAGTCGCGTCGACACCCTCGTTCGCCTGCTTGAGCGACAACGAGATCCGCCTCCGGTCCAGATCGATGTCGATGATCTTGACCATGACATCGTCATTCACCTGGACGACCTGCTCCGGAATCTCCACGTGCCGTTCGGCAAGTTCGGAAACGTGCACCAGGCCCTCGATGCCCTCTTCCACGCGAACGAAGGCGCCGAAGGGGACGAGCTTGGTCACCCGACCCGGCACGATTTGGCCGATCTGATGGGTCCGGGCAAACGCCTGCCACGGGTCTTCCTGAGTCGCCTTGAGCGACAATGAGACGCGCTCGCGATCCATGTCAACGTCGAGCACCTCGACGGTGACCTCCTGGCCGACCTCGACTACCTCTGACGGATGGTCGATGTGCTTCCATGACAGCTCTGAGACATGCACCAGGCCATCCACACCACCAAGATCGACAAATGCGCCGAAGTTGACGATCGATGACACCACACCACGCCGGATCTGACCTTTTTGCAACTGAGTCAAGAAGTTCTGGCGCACCTCGGATTGGGTCTGCTCCAACCAAGCGCGGCGGGACAGCACCACGTTGTTCCGGTTCTTGTCGAGTTCGATGATCTTGGCCTCAAGCTCCATGCCGACGTAGGGCTGAAGATCACGGACCCGTCGCATCTCAACGAGCGAGGCGGGCAGGAAGCCACGCAGGCCGATGTCGATGATCAGGCCGCCCTTGACCACCTCGATGACCTTGCCGGTGACGACGCCGTCCTCCTCCTTGATCTTCTCGATGGTGCCCCAGGCACGCTCGTACTGGGCGCGCTTCTTGGACAGAATGAGGCGACCTTCCTTGTCCTCTTTCTGCTGGACAAGGGCCTCGACCTGATCACCAACGCTGACCACTTCGAATGGGTCGACGTCATGCTTGATCGAGAGTTCCTTGGAGGGGATAACCCCTTCGGTCTTGTAGCCGATGTCGAGAAGTACCTCGTCGCGGTCCACCTTGACCACAGTGCCGGTGACGATATCACCGTCATTGAAGTACTTGATGGTCTTGTCGATTGCCTCGAGGAAGGCTTCGGGTGAACCGAGGTCGTCGACGGCGACCTGTGGTGGTGCCTCAAGGGAGGACGTCATGTAGTAGGGCTCCGACGGTGGTTGATGATGATGTTGTGGGCGTGGCTGTGACCCGATCCGTACACACGAAGAGGTTCAACCAACAGCTGACGACAATCCGCCCCGTACGAGCGTGACCTACTCTGTCCGAAGTCGCGCAGGCCACAGCGACGGTTTAGGTTAGCGCCGCGCCCCAAACAGGGTCAAACATTGGCGCGGTCAGTTCTCTGCGATTGGCCCGGGACGCTCCCAGCGGATGCCGGGAAACAATGCGAAGTCATGGTCATAGGTCACCACGGTTGCGCCGTACTGCAGCGCGAGCGCTGCGAGATGGGCGTCATTAACAAGATTGCCCCCGCGCCCGCTGTAACTCAGTAGCTCTCGCATCCGGCGAGCGTGATGGCGATCAGGGTCTCCGGTAATAACACTGGGTACGGCGAGCCAGGCATCGACATTTTCCAAAGCGTCCTCAATGGACAGCGGATGCGGATAGATGTCCGGATGAGTACTAATGCGCATGAAAGACACCAGACATAGCCACGGCAAGATCGTTGCTTCGCCTGCAGAGAGGGTTCTCTCGACCCACGTCAGAGCGGCTTCGTGATGCTTGGCCTCTTCGTGGACGGCAAAGATGAGCACGTTGGAGTCGGCCAGCTTCACTGACCCGACCGCATCTTTTGGAGAAAGTCCTGGGTGTCTAGCTCGCCAGCAATCTGAGTCGCCTTGTCAAGATTGATTCGTGGCTGACCCATCTTGTGTGTTTTCAGGTGGAACTCGTATGGACGGCGATCCGCGACCAGCCCGCGGATAATCGCCTCGTTCACGACCTGCTTGAAGGACATCTTCCGCTCGGCCATCGCTTTCTTAACAAGAGCTTCGGCCTCGGGCGTAAGAGTGATCGTTGTGCGCACGTGTGCATCATAGCATCAAGTTCGATGATGCGCTGATGCCTGCGGCGTGGGGAAAATCGCGCGCCGCAGCACGGAGGAAGAGAGAGCAGAGGGCCCTCTTTCGTCTGCGAGCGACGACGACGGCGGCGGATTCCACGAGCGATTGCGCCAGCGGCTCGGAACTTAATGCGCAGCGTCATGCCACGACCGGCCGACACCCACCGACACCTCGAGCGGAACATTCAGAGCGACGGCGTGGCCCATCTTGGTGCGTACCAGCTCCTCGAGCGCCTCGCGCTCCCCCTGCCCGATCTCGAAGACCAGTTCGTCGTGCACCTGGAGCAACATGCGGCTGCGCATCCGGGCGTCGTCGAGTGCCTTCTCCACATCGAGCATTGCCACTTTGATGATGTCAGCCGCCGAGCCTTGGATGGGCGCGTTCAGTGCCATCCGCTCGGCCATCTCGCGACGCTGCCGGTTGTCGCTCATCAGATCCGGCAGGTACCGGCGGCGACCGAGGATGGTTTCGGTGTATTCCGTGCGCCGTGCATCAGCGACCAATGAATGTAGATAGGTGCGCACGCCGCCGAACCGTTCAAAGTATTCCTCCATCAGCGCGGCCGCTTCGGACACTTCGATGTTCAGCTGCTGGCTGAGTCCGTACGCGCTGAGCCCGTAGGCCAAGCCGTAGTTCATCGCCTTGATCTTGGCCCGCTGTGCGGGCGTGATCTGCTCCGGCTCGACCCCAAAGACCCGCGACGCGGTGACGGTGTGGAAGTCCATGCCTGACTTGAAGGCCTCGATCAGGCTTTCGTCCTGGCTGACGTGCGCCATGATTCGCATCTCGATCTGCGAATAGTCCGCGGACATCAGCGCGTCATAACCCTCGCCCACGATGAACGCCTGCCTGATCCGGCGGCCCTCCTCTGTCCGAATCGGGATGTTCTGCAGATTCGGATCGGTGCTGGACAGGCGACCGGTCGATGCAATGGTTTGCGCGTACGTGGTATGGATCCGTCCGTCGTCGGCCACCGCCTTGAGCAGACCCTCGACGGTCTGCTTGAGCCGGATCGCGTCCCGATGCACGAGCAGATGCGCTAGGAACGGGTGCTCGGTCTTTAGGTAGAGCTGCTGCAGCGCCTCGGCGTCAGTGGTATAGCCGGTGCGAGTACGCCTGGTTTTGGGCATTCCGAGCTCGTCGAAGAGCACGACCTGGAGCTGTTTAGGTGAGCCGAGGTTGATCTGCTTGCCCAGCACCTCGTACGCGTCGCTGGCGGCACGGTTCACCGTGGCCGCGAATCCCGCCTCGAGAGCCTCCAGATGCTCCACATCTACCGCCACACCGGTCTGTTCCATGCGAGCCAAGGTGCGCTGCAGCGGCAGCTCCACGCCATAAAGCAGGCCGGTTCCGTTGCGCTGCTCGATCTCGGTGTCCAGAGCATCGGCGAGATCGATGACCGCCCGGGCGCGTACCATCGAGGCCTCCGCCGCCACCTTTGCGCCCGAGTCGTCATCGCCGAAGTCCAGTGCCAGCTGGTCAGAGTCACTCAGATCCGGCGCGCCCTCAACGCGAAGCTCTCGCTTCAGGTGGCGAATCGTCAGATCGGCAAGGTCGAAGGTGCGCTGATCAGGGGTGATCAGATAGGCGGCCAGCTGAGTGTCGGACGTCAGGCCAGCTAGGTCCCAGCCGCGGGCCCAGATGGCCAGCAGCGGGCCTTTGGCATCATGCATTGCCTTATGCCGTTCGGGATCGACGAGCCAGTTCGCGAGCGCGTTCTCATCTGCCGGCCCAAGATCGGGGACCACGACGTACGCCGCTGCCCCGTCAGCTGCGGCCAGCGACAGGGCTGTGATGTCGCCGGTCCCGGAACCCCAATAACCGATGATGTCGACACCGGTACGGTCGCCCGCCGCGTGCTCGGCGAGCCAGCTGTCGAGCTCACCTGGCTCGAGTCGCGCCGCCTCGAGGTCGAAGCCGCCTTCGGGAACGACCTCGGCTTCGTTCGGCAGCGCCTCTAGCAAGCGATCACGCAGCACCCGGAACTCGAGACCATCGAATAGCTGGTGAGTCGCCTCACGGTTCCAGGGGCGCCGTTCCAGATCATCGAGGCTTAGCGGCAGCTCGAGATCACAGACCAACTTGTTGACTTGCCGATTGCGCAGCACGTCGTTGACCCGCTCCTGGAACGCCTCGGCGGCCTTGCCTTTGAGCTCGCCCGCGTGCGCGGCAAGATTCTCCAGCCCGCCGTACATCTCCAGCCACTTCGCGGCGGTCTTGGGCCCGACGCCCGGGACGCCAGGCAGATTGTCACTCGACTCCCCCACCAGCGCCGCCAGGTCAGGGTAGCGAGCGGGCGTTGCAAAATACCGCTCCTCGACCGCCTTGGGCGTCATCCGCGCCAGATCGGAGACACCTTTGCGTGGATACAGCACGGTCACGTTGTCACTGACCAACTGGAACACGTCCCGGTCGCCGGTGCAGATCAACACCTCGAAGCCAGCCGCTTCAGCGCGGGATGCGAGGGTGGCGATCACGTCGTCGGCCTCGAAGCCTTCCTTTTCCACGAAGGGAATGTTGAGGGCCTTGAGTACCTCCTTGACCAGATCGAGCTGGCCCCTGAACTCATCGGGGGTCGTCGAGCGGTTCGCCTTGTATTCGCTGTAAATCTCAGAGCGGAAGGTATGGCGCGAGACATCGAAGGCAACGCCCAGATGGGTTGGCTTTTCGTCGCGCAGCACATTGATCAGCATTGAGGTGAACCCGAACACCCCATTGGTGTGCTGGCCGGTCTGGGTGGAGAAGTTCTCGACGGGCAGCGCGAAGAAGGCCCGGTACGCAATCGAGTGGCCGTCAATCAACAGCAGCTTGGGCCGCCCAGGCTGGTGACTGGCAGGCGCGCTGGCTACCTGGGTCTTGGTCGGCACATGCCGACTCTAGCCGCGGGAGCTGACTAAATTGGCCCGCGCTGCGCGTTGTCAAATCGCCATGCAACTGTTCTTGGTGCACATGCCGGGTGATGCTACGACGCAATGTGCCCTGAGCTTGTCGAAGGGCAAGCGCTGCACGCTTCGACGGGCTCAGCGCGCATAGCAACCTGCGGGCCTGCCAGGTTGACGAGCCTGACCCGGCTGACCGCTTTAGTGGTATCTATACGTGTATTACGTATCGGATGGCCGTGCAAATGCGTGTGAACAGTAAAGGACAAGTGACGATTCCCACTGCGCTGCGCCGTCGGCACGGCATCCAGGAGGGTGACGAAGTTGACGTCGTCGAGGATGGCGACGCACTGCGAATCGTGCAAGTAGCAGACGTCACCAGTGGCGGCCAACGGCTAGTCCGTCGGATGCGTGGGCGGGCGAAGACAACGATGAGTACCACCGACCTGCTGGAACTCTTACGTGGCGAGTGAGTTGCTCGCAAGTGCCTTTACCCGGATCACGTCACCCTCCTCGTTTTTCTCTGTTCGGCTCGATGTTCGACGATCCCGTTTTGGCGTTTGTCGTAGCAAGCGCGCTGGCCGAGGCCAGCGATGTGGGCAGACATCGGCGCACACGCCGCTGAGTCGGCTTACCGACTGCTGACGCGAGACGCTGTCAGGTACCGCACTTACTTTCCATCCCTCGAGCTACTGGCTCCATGAGCGCTTGGGATGGTCTGCCGCCTGTCGCCGATCCTTCGGCTCCGCGGGCAGCGGCTTGGTGATCGAGAAGAGGCCATAACCGCTTTTGGCTTTAGTCTGAGGCCCGTGACTCAGATCCACGACCGGCCAGAGATCCCCGACTGGTATGCCGAGCTGCACAGCGCGCTGGACAGCAAGATGGGGTTTGAGCTGCTGACCTTGACGCCCGAGCGGGTGGTCGGACGGATGCCGGTGGAGGGGAACACGCAGCCGTACGGGCTGTGGCATGGCGGCGCCTCCTGTGTGTTAGCGGAAACGCTTGCCTCTTTGGGATCACACATGCACGCACAGCCGGACAAGATTGCCGTTGGGGTGGACCTCAATGCGACGCACCACCGATCGGTGACCTCGGGCTGGGTCACCGGTACCGCAACCGCGCTGCACCTCGGCAGGTCGATTGCCAGCTACGAAATCCTGATCAGCGACGACGCCGATAAGCGAGTCTGCACCGCGCGGGTGACCTGCCAGCTCGTTAGTCCACGCGCCGCGCACTGAAGGTGCCCACCTCTGCATAGGTTTCTCACGGTCTGCAGATGTTGCAACCTGTGCAGAGCGACCGGAGCCTACGTACACGTAGGTTTCGGCAGCGGGAAAGGGACCTTACGCGCTGCCTGTTGGATTGGCCGTTGTCTCGGCGAGCACTTCCAGGACGTGATCCGCCTCAGTGGCTGGGTTCACGAAGGCGAGCCGCAGCACGGTGTGGCCCTTCCATTGGGTCGGAACACAAAGAATTCGGCCTTCGAGCGCAAGTCGCCGTGACCAGCGACGGTACGCGGCGTCATCCCAGCCTGGCCGATCGAAGAGCACCACAGAGAGCGTGGGCTTCAAAAGTAAGCGCAGCTGAGGGATGCTCTGAATTCCATCTGCGACGGCCCGTGCGGTCGCGAGGGTTTGCTCGATTGCAGCGACGTACCGGTTCGTGCCATGCGTGGCCAGGCTGAACCAGAACGGCAGCCCGCGCGCCCGCCGGGTCAGATGCACTCCGTAGTCCCACGGGTTCCAGACCTCGCGGTCAATGGCGTCGAGATAACCGGCTTTCTGGGCGTGCGCTGCCCTCGCGAGTTCGGGCTGCCGGTAGAGCAAGGCGCAGCAGTCGTAGGTTGCAAAGAGCCATTTGTGGGGGTCGACGATGAAGCTGTCGGCACGCTCGATTCCGTTGAAGAGGTGACGCACGCTCGGGGCGGCGAGGGCCGCGCCCCCGTACGCGCCATCGACGTGCATCCAGGCACCGAACCGCTCACAGACCGCTGCGACACCGGCCAAGTCGTCGACGATACCCGCATTCGTCGTGCCGGCCGAGGCGACCACGGCGAAGACGTCCTGCGACTTGAGAAGCACCGATCGCAGAGCCTCGCCGGTCAGCTGCCCATGATCATTTTCCGGCACGATCACCACTTCGGCATCCAGCACATTCGCCGCGGCGCGAACCGAGGAGTGCGCATCTGGGGTACAGGCCAGCCGCCATTGCCCGACCGGATGCCGGCCGAGTTGATTGCGTGCGAACTGCCGCGCAGCGACTAGCGCCGAGAGATTGCCGGTGGTGCCGCCCGGAATGAAGCAGCCGCCGGCGGTTTTCGGCCAGCTGAGCAGCTCCACGAGCCAGGCGAGTGCCTGGTTCTCCGCGAAGATGGCACCGGCTCCCGACTCCCAACTCCCGGCGAAGATGTTGTAGCTGCTCACGACGGCGTCAAAGGCAAGCGCAGCGCGGGTTGGGGCGGCTGGAATGTAGGCGAGGTTGTATGGATCGTCCTGTGCGCGTGTTGCCGGGGCGAAGACGTCTTCGAAAATGCGCAGCGCCTCATCTGCCCCCAGACCCTCGGGCGTGACGGTTTGTCCGGCGTCTGCCAGGAGTTCCGAGGCTGGCCGTGCCGTGGTCTTGGGGTCCGAAGGTTTGCTGATGCGACGGCTGGCCAGGGCCACCGCCGCCGCGGCGATCTCGGTCTCGTCTCCCCAGACGCTGGCAGCCGCAGCTCCCACGGCGTGCGGGAGTGAGGCCTCGGAACCAAATTGGATTGCTCCGCTCGCTGCGCTCGCTCCGCGCGGTTCGCGCCTCTGGAACGCGGCTACTTCGTCGTCGATCGGGGACGAAAGCATGTCCCCTCCCTCCTCCTCAGGTCGCCGCGGGGCGCGATCCGGTGCTGACGACGTAGTCACCCGGCCTGCTCCTGCCCTGCCGATCACCTGTCGGCTCACTCGCACGCTAGTTCGCGTGCAAGCACGGGACAACAACTGCAGCTATTGCGGTGGAGCCGAGGCCCCAGGTCCGAGCTCACCGCCGAGGTAGGCAGCCTTTACGTCGGGGTCATCGAGAAGGTCGGCTGCGGGGGCGCTCTTGACGATCCGCCCCGTTTCAATCACGTACGCCCGATGACCAATCTTCAACGCTTGGTGCGCGTTCTGCTCAACGAGCAGGATGGTGGTGCCTCTTCGGTTGATTTCCTCGATGATGGAAAAGATCTGGTTGACCAGCATCGGTGCCAAACCCATCGACGGCTCATCAAGCAAGAGCACTTTCGGCCGAGTCATGAGCGCCCGGCCAATCGCGAGCATCTGCTGCTCACCACCGGACATCGTTCCGCCCGCCTGCCGCTTCCGCTCTGCCAGCCGTGGAAACAGGTCGTATACCTCAGCAAAGTCCTTCGAGAGATCGCCACTGCGGGCGTATGCACCCATATGGAGGTTCTCCTCCACAGTCATGCCGGGGAAGATGCCACGACCCTCCGGTGCCTGTCCGATGCCGGCGAGCACTCGTTTATGCCCCGGCATTCGCGTGATGTCTTGACCGTTGAACCGAATTGAGCCCCGGGAAACAGTACGCAGCCCGGAAATGGTTTTGAGAGTGGTGCTCTTTCCGGCGCCATTGGCACCGATCAGTGTCACAATTTCGCCTTCGTCGACCGTCAGCGAAATGCCTCGAATAGCCTCGATCTTTCCGTAGTGAACGTATACGTCCTCAAGCTCAAGAAGCATCGGACTCGGCCCCCAAATACGCCTCGATCACCTGAGGATTCTGCTGTACCTCCGCCGGAAGGCCCTCCGCGATTTTCTGCCCGAAGTCAAGCACGGCAACGCGGTCACTGATTCCCATGACCAGGCTCACGTCGTGCTCGATCAGAAGGACCGTCCGCCCCGAATCTCGGATCTTACGGATGAGGTTCTGCAGTGCGAGCTTCTCCGCGGGATTCATGCCTGCGGCAGGCTCGTCGAGTAACAACAGCTTGGGATCAGTGGCGAGCGCCCGGGCGATCTCCAGTCGCCGCTGGTCACCGTATGGCAAGTTCTTCGCCGTGTCTTCAATGCGCGTCGGAATGCCAACGAACTCCAATAGCTGAAGGGCTTGTGCCCGACCCTCGCGCTCCTCCCGTCGGTGCCGCGGCAGACCCAAACCGGCGGCAGCGAGACCCGTGCGATGGTGAGCATCGGCACCGACCATCACGTTCTCCAGTGCGGACATGTTGTGAAATAGCCGCACGTTTTGGAAGGTCCGGGCAATTCCGAGCTTCGTCACTACGAACCGCTTCTTGCCGTCGATTCGTTCGCCGTTGAAGTGCACCTCTCCTTCGGTCGGGATGTACACGCCAGTCACCAGGTTGAACACCGTGGTCTTGCCAGCACCGTTAGGCCCAATCAACGCGAAGATCTCACCCTCGTAGATGGCGAGCTGGAGCGCGTTCACTGCGACCACGCCGCCAAATCGCATCGTCACGTTTCTCAGCTCGAGCAACGGTACGGTTGCTTCGGGAACAGGAGCTGGGATCATGCCCTGCTCACCTGCCTAGCTCGGGCGCTCGATCTTCGGCTTCAACTTCGCCTCCCGGGCCACCCACCTCACCGCCCAAAGCGCCCATGCCGCCAGAACCCTCCGCGAGTTCGGCCTGGCGCCGCCGGGACGGCCAGATGCCCTCTGGTCGCAGCGCCATCATGAGTACCAGAGCCGCGCCGAACAGCAGCACCCGGTAGTCCTGGAACACCCTGAATCGCTCCGGCAGCCAGGCAATCAGGAAGGCGCCGAGCATGACGCCGGGGATGTTTCCGGATCCGCCAAGGACGACGGCAGCAAGGATCGTTGCGGACAAGAAGAAGGGGAAGTTGGCTGGAATGATCGAAATCACTTTTCCTGCCCAGACCACACCTACGGCGCCACCGATCGCCGCACCGATCGCGAAGGCAGCCAACTTGTAGCGGAACGTCGGGACACCCATGAGCTCGGCCGCATCCTCGTCTTCGCGGATCGCGGCCCATGCCCTACCAACGCGGCTCCGCTCTAATCGCTTGACAAAGATGATCGTCAGCACAATCAGGAAGACCAGCAGGTAGTAGTAGGGCCGCGGGTCGAGGAGGCCGTACCTCAGTGGCCTGATACCGAAGATCTCGAAGTCAGACAAAGTGGGCGGGTGGGGAATGCCAGCGATCCCGCGGGGGCCACCGATGGCGTCGGTGTTCTGGGCGCTGATCCGGACGATTTCACCGAATCCCAATGTCACGATGGCTAGATAGTCACCGCGCAATCGCAACGTTGGAGCGCCAAGGATCAGCCCGGACACGCTCGTAGCCAGCACCCCGACGACAAGGATCTCCCAGAAGTTCCACCCCCACATGGTGCCGAGCACCGCCATGGCGTACCCACCGATTGCGAAGAACGCCACATATCCCAAGTCGAGCAAACCTGCATAGCCGACGACCACGTTGAGACCGATCGCCAGAGCGATGTAGACCCCGATGGGATAGAAAAGAACGGTTGCCCAGTCGCTCTGCGGTGTCATGAAGCTGCCGATCGCAGACGCCGGCAACAGCAGAGCGCCGACAATGAGCGCTACGTAGACGCCCCAGCGTGCCCATCCGGGCGCGTCGGTCCACCAGTCGCGAATACGTTGTGTGCCGCCGCTCATCGTCTGACGGCTCTTCGTCACAATGTTTGCGTTGCCTTTGGTTGTGGTCATGCGCGTGCCTGCTGTAGAGACTCGCCGAGTATGCCGGTTGGGCGAAACATGAGCACCAAAACCAAGACGACGAATGCGACCACGTGCTGCCATTCCGAGCCGAATATGGCGGACCCATACATTTCGATGAGTCCTAGAACAAGCCCTCCGACGAGGGCACCGCGCAGGTTTCCGATGCCCCCAAGCACCGCTGCAGTGAAGGCTTTGATGCCAAGCAAGAAGCCAACGAAGTAGTTGGTTTCCTCAAATCGCATGAGATACAAGGCCGCTGCAACTCCGGCCATCGCCCCGCCGATGGCGAACGTAGCGGTAATGATGCGATCAATGTTGACACCCATCAGCACGGCATTCTCCGGTGACTGGGCTGTCGCTCGAATGCCCCGACCGAGTTTGGTGCGGTTCACGAACTGGTCGAGGGCCAACATCATCAGGACGGCACCGACGACGACGAGCAGCTTGTCGTTGCGGACAACGAAATCGCCGATCGTTATCACGTCGCCTCGCTCCACCCATCCCGGCGCCTGAACCGGTAGGCGTCCACCTTCCTGCGGTAGGTTGAACAATTGCGGGATAACGAGGAGCGCAAAGATCTGTTGAAGAAAAAGCGACGCACCAATAGCTGAGATGAGCGCCGCTAGGCGGGAGCCGCCACGTTTTCGCAGCGGACGATAAGCAATGTACTCAAGCCCCACGGCCGTAATTCCAGAGGCGACAATCGCGACAACCGTGATCAGGAGCAGCATCCCAATGAGCGCCACGCCCCCCAACTGACCAGACACGCCAATCGTGGTCAGGGTGAACAGTGCCGCAACAGTCCCGACCATGAAAACTTCGGAGTGCGCAAAATTGATAAGCCGCAGCACCCCGTACACCATCGTGTAGCCGAGGGCGACCAGGGCGTAAATGGCGCCTAGTGAGAGCCCGTCGACGGTGGCCGGCCAAAACTGAGTCAGAAAACTTTCGAGCACCGCCGGTCACCTTCGGTAGTGGATCGGGAGCGCCGGAGCGCTCCCGATCCGGCCTGCATTAAGACTCTCACGTCGAACTGCAGGTGTCAGGCGGCCGGCTTCGCTGCGTCCTTGGTGTTGCCGATCAGGGAGTACGAATCACCCTTGAACAGGTAGACGTATACATCGCTGGCGACCGGCTCGCCGTTTTCAGCAAACTTGATCTGCTTGGTCACGCCAGGGACATCGATGGACTTGAAGTACTCATTGATCGACTCGGCGTCCGTCTTACCCGCCTTGATTGCCTCGATGAACGCGGTGGCGGCGTCATAACCTTCACCCGAGTAGATCGCCGGGTCGGCGTTGAACTTGGCCTTGTAGGCATCAGCGAGCTTCTTGCTTGCCGGGCCGGCTTTACCCGTCGGGTCGATGAGGCATGGGCAGCTGACGATAGCGCCGTCGGCGTTATTACCGCCTGCACCTTTGGCAAGACCGGCGGCCAATGAGCCGTCACCGGATAGGAACTGAGCCTCCACGCCGCCGTCCCGTAGCTGCTTGAGCAGCCGGCCAGCCTGGGCGTAGTAACCGCCATAGAAGATCGCGTCCGGTGCGGCGGCCTTGACCTTGTTGACCGTCGATGCGTAGTCGGAGCCCTGGGGGTCAATGACGTCGGTCTGGGTTGTGACGCCGCCGCCCTTCAGGGTTTCATTC
Organism: Actinomycetota bacterium; assembly: GCA_046726195.1. Taxonomy (GTDB): domain Bacteria; phylum Actinomycetota; class Actinomycetes; order Propionibacteriales; family Propionibacteriaceae; genus Microlunatus. Next base: position 51,441 of record JBKPAB010000013.1, on the reverse strand, counting down.
ACCACGTCGGCAACGCCCTTGCTGTACTCCTGGTTGTCGTGGATGACGAAGACCTTCTTCGTACCCAGCGCCCGGATCATGTACTCGGCGACAGCACCGCCCTGCGAAAGATCGTTTCCTACAATTCGGTGCCAGTACTTCCAGCCGTTCTCGGCGAGATTTGGGTTGGTTGCCGAGGCGGTTACGCTGGGGATCTTGCCCTCTTCGAGAATTGGCCCGACCTGCCGAGACTCACCCGAAAACGCCGGGCCAATAAGACCAACGATCTTGTCGGTGTTGATGGCCTGTTGAACAAGAGCCGTGGCCTGCTCGGGGACGCCCTGGCTGTCGTACTCAACCATCTCGATCTTGGTCGTAGGATTTGTGGCGTTGTATTCCTCGAATGCCAGCTGAGCCGCGTTGCGCAGCGGAATCACGAGGCCTGAGTTCTCACCGGTTAGGTCACCCATGAGCCCGATCTTGACTGTCGCGGGGGCCTCCGGAGCGCCGCCTCCGGGAGCACCTCCTGTTTCTCCCCCGCCGCCACAAGCCGCTAGCACGAGCGAGGTCGCGGCCAGGGCCACTCCGAGGCGGACTATTGAGCGATAACGCACTTCTCCTCCTGACTAGATGTGCGAGCCAGCACGTGCGCACTGGCTTCCCGTTCTAACGTGGGGACGGCCGCAGCCTAGCTCGCCATCCGAGTGCTGAATCTAGTGGATATGACGACCTGTCCGGGTCGTTACACCCTTTTTTGCAAGCCCGATTGGCACGTTGCTGCCCGCCCACAAAGACGCCACCGTGACGACTCACGCTGTAGCTTTGCCAACTTTGCTGCCCTTGAGCAGGTTCGTTACTTGATTGAAAGCGGAAAGATGCCAGTGCGCTATCTTTTCTTGGCGACCGACCCGTGCTCGATGACTCCTTCGGCGACTTCGCGCATCGACTTGCGTAGATCCATCGCCGTCTTTTGGATCCAACGAAAGGCCTCCGGTTCACTCAGACCTAGGCCTGCCTGCAGCAGACCCTTGGCGCGTTCCACCACTTTGCGGGACTCCAGGCGCTCGGTTAGGTCGCTGACCTCGGCTTCCACCGCTTGTATTTCTGCGAATCGGGCACGTGCGATTTCGATGGCGGGAATCAGGTCAGCCTTGCTGAAAGGCTTGACCACGTACGCCATGGCGCCGGCTTGGCTGGCGCGGTCGACCAGCTCGCGCTGGCTGAAGGCGGTGAGCATGACGACAGGCGCGATGCGCTCGCTGGCGATCTGTTCGGCGGCACTGATCCCGTCGAGCTTGGGCATCTTGACATCCATGACCACCAGATCGGGCCGAAGATCGCTGGTAAGGGCCACGGCCGCTTCCCCGTCAGCCGCCTGGCCGACTATGTCGTAGCCCTCCTCAGTGAGCATCTCCACCAGATCCAGGCGGATGAGCACCTCATCTTCGGCGACAACGACACGTGTCTTTGTGGCATCGCCGACCTGGCTGTTATCCCCAGTCACCTTGACACTCTAGATCCGCTTACCCGCTTGAGGCTTTCGATCGTCTCGGTAATTGCTGCTGTGGCAGAATGATCAGGCTCACTGGCAGGCGGCGCCAGCTGGCTGATCATGCACCCAAGGCCGGGGTGGCGGAATGGTATACGCGGACGGCTCAAACCCGTCTGTCCGAAAGGACATAGGGGTTCGACTCCCCTCTCCGGCACTTCTTTCTGACTCTCGCTTGCCTGCTGAGCCCTGCGGTGGGGCTGTCAAAACGCTGTGGTTGAGTCGGCATGGCGATCAAAGTCTGCGTGCCTTGGGTTTCAGGCATCTTAGGTTTTGCCAGCCCCGCCGCAGGGTTCAGCAGGCGCGCTTCTTAAAGAGAGTGTGCCGGGGAGGGAGTCGGACACCTATGTTCTTTCGGCCCACTCACTATGGCTACGGGCGGCAGGCGGCTGAGATCGGAGGTGGCTCAGTTACGCGTTGGCCGTCTCAAGACGGACAGCAGGTGTCACGTGAGGCTGATTGGGCCTCGTTAGGCGTCTTGAGACGGGAAATGTGTGGTCGATATCGCCTACAGGGGGGCGCCTATGCGGCGGACACGGATCATGTTGGTCTGGCCGGCGACACCCGGCGGGGAGCCTGCCACGATGACGACCCGGTCGCCGTCGGCAATGCGTCCGCTTTCGGTGAGGGCCTTGTCGACCTCGCGGATCATCTCGTCGGTATGGCCGACCATGGGGGCCATGAACGTCTCGACACCCCAGTTCAAGGTCAGTGCGGCGCGCGTTTCCTCGTACGGGGTGAATGCCAGCACCGGAATGGTCGAGCGAAGGCGGGTTAACCGACGCGCCGAGTCGCCGGAGGTCGTAAACGTCACCAGGTACTTGGCCTGGATTCGCTGAGCCACCTCTTCGGCGGCTTTGGTGATCACGCCACTGGTGGTATGCGGATCCCACTGAATGCCCTGCATCTGGTCCATGCCGTGGGCCTCGGTGTTCTCGATGATTCGTGCCATGGTCTCGACGGTGAGAACGGGATACTCGCCGACACTGGTCTCTCCCGACAGCATCACCGCGTCGGCACCGTCGAGAATCGCATTAGCGACATCGGACGCCTCAGCGCGTGTCGGACGCGGCGAGGAGATCATGGACTCCAGCATCTGAGTCGCCACGATCACCGGCTTCGCCCAGCGCCGCGCGGCAGTGACAATCTTCTTCTGGACCAGGGGCACCTCTTCCAGCGGCAGCTCCACACCAAGATCACCGCGCGCAACCATGAAGGCGTCGAAGGCATCGATGATCTCGGCCAAGTTCTGCACAGCCTGCGGCTTCTCGAGCTTGGCGATCACTGGAATTCGGCGGCCTTCGGCGTCCATCACCTGGTGCACCGGCTTGATGTCCTCGGCACTGCGAACAAACGACAGAGCCACCATGTCAACACCGTTGCGAAGCGCCCAACGCAGGTCTTCTGTGTCCTTCTCGCTCATCGCCGGGACACTGACAGCTACACCAGGAAGGTTGATCCCCTTGTTGTTGCTTACCGGCCCGCCGACCACCACCTCGGTGATCACGTCGGTATCGGTGACCTCACTTGCCCGCAAGGCAATCCGGCCGTCGTCGATCAAGATCAAATCTCCGGGCCGGACGTCTCCGGGCAAGCCCTTGTATGTCGTCGAGCAACGCTCGACGGAGCCTTCGATGTGGTCCACGGTGATCGCGAACGTAGCGCCCACATGCAGTCTCTCCTTGCCATTCGCGAACCGGCCGAGCCGGATCTTCGGGCCCTGGAGGTCCGCCAGTACGCCAACCGGGCGACCGGCGCCGTCAGCTGCGTCTCGGACGCTGCGCAAGTTTCTCTCATGATCGGCATAGTCGCCATGACTCATGTTGAGCCGGGCGACATCCATTCCGGCAGCTACCATCTCCGCGAGGCGCTCGGGACTTGAGGACGCCGGGCCGAGCGTGCACACAATTTTTGCTCTACGCACGAGTTGACCCTAGCGAAGTTGTTCCGAGAGCGGGAGACCAGTCAAGCTGTGGTCTACCAGGCACTGATCACATCCAAGGCGTGCTGAAGATCAGGCGGGTATTTGGACTCGAATTCCATCAGTTCGCCCGATGTCGGGTGCAGAAAGCCCAGCCGGACAGCGTGCAGCCACTGGCGTTCCAGTCCGAGCTTCGCGGCCAGGACGGGGTCGGCGCCATACATCAGATCGCCGACGCACGGATGCCGAATTGCCGCCATGTGAACGCGAATCTGATGGGTACGGCCAGTTTCCAGCTTGATCTCCAGCAAGGTGGCGGCGACAAAGGCTTCCAGGGTCGAATAGTGGGTGACGCTGTGCCGGCCCTTGTCTATCACCGCCATCTTGTAGTCCGCGCCAGAGTCCCGGCCGATGGGAGCCTCGATGGTTCCTGTGAACGGATCGGGATGGCCTTGCACAAGCGCGTGGTAGATCTTGTCGACGCTCCGGGAACGGAATGCTCTTTTCAAGATCGTGTACGCCCGCTCACTCTTGGCGACGACCATCAACCCCGAAGTGCCCACATCCAGTCGCTGCACGATGCCACGCCGCTCGGGAACCCCAGATGTCGAGATTCGGAACCCGGCGCCAGCAAGGTGACTGAGCACATCCGGCCCGCTCCAGCCCAGACTGGGATGAGCCGCAACACCCACAGGTTTATCGATCACCACGATGTTGTCATCGTCATAAACGATGACAACGCCTGCTACCTGTTCCGGCCGGACTGCCGCAACGCGCGGTTGGCCGGCCAGCTCGACCTCGAGCATCGACCCTACGCTCACGCGATCAGACTTGTTGATCGAAGCACCGTTCAGCAACACGCGGCCCGCCCCGATCAACTCCACAACCTGGCTCCGCGACAGCCCCAGCATGCGTGCCACGGCAGTGTCAGCCCGCTCACCGTTCAATCCCTCCGGGACGAGCACGACCTTTCGCTCAGCCACCGGCGACTGTGCTTCGGTCATGATCATCATCGTCGCCCGCGCCGCGGCGTCCTGGCCGAGGGTGGCGCTGGCCAGTGATGCTGATCCCTTTCACAACCGATAGAAATATGATCATGATCGCGGCCGCGGTGATGCACATGTCAGCAACATTGAAGATCGGCCAATACGGCAGCTCGAGAAAGTCGATCACATGGCCGCGGAGCACTCCCGGTGGGCGAAACAAACGATCGGTCAGGTTTCCAGCGACACCGGCACACAACAGTCCAATGGCCACTGCCCAGGCCGGATGGCCGATTCGTGGCACCAACTTGATAATCACGAAAGTAAGCACGACGATCCCTGCGACGGCAAACACGTAAGTAAAACGCTGACCCTGGCTGAACGCGGCCCCGGGGTTTCGAATGAGCCGCAGTGTAAGTAATCCACCCAGCAGCCGTACTGAAGCAAGCGGCTCGAGCTGGGTAACCGCGATGATCTTGGTGACCAGATCGGTCGTCAGCCCAGCAACGGCGACAAGCGCGACCAGGAGGCGCAAGCGTCGCCGCTCGATCGGGCGAACGCCGCCAGCAGAAGTTATCGCCGTTCCTCGCGCTGTTTGCACGTGACACACAAGGTGGCGCGTGGAAAAGCCTGCAGCCGGCCCTTGCCTATGGGCTGCCCACAATTGTCGCAGCTGCCGTACGTGCCGAGCTCGATGTGGCGCAGCGCAAGGCGAGACTGGTCCAACATCTCCCGAGCATTATTGGCCAGCGACATCTCAGCATCACGCTCGAAATTGGCAGAACCGACATCGGCTGGATCGCGTCCCGCCCCCTCACTGCCGTCACGAAGCAATCCCACCAACTCCGCGGTGGAGATCTCGATCTGGCTTTCGAAACGCGCGATGTCTTCGATCAGCGCCTGCTTGACCTCGTTGATCTCAGCCTTGGTCCATGGATCTTCGCCGGGGCGAACTGGCAAGGACTTGGGATTCATCGGTTTTCCAGGCTTGTCTTGATGCTCGACAGGTACCGCATGCACCGTTGGCGCGGCCTTGGATGTGGCCTTGCGATTTGTGGTGGTGCGACCGCCGTTCTCGGCTGCGGGGGTGGCCGCGGCGCCCGACTTAGCGGTGGTCATGGGACCCCATTTCTTGGTCAGCACTGCTGGAGGTGTAAGTGATCAGAGACAGTAGGCCGCAAAAGCAGTTTCTTCAACGACCCGCGCTGATTTCTCGCTGAAATTCCAACGGTGCAATGTATTTCAGCTGCTCGCGCAGCGCACAGTATTGGATTTGCCATCTCGGCTCGCTGCCCATCGCGCGAGGGATCCGCCGACTTCGCCGTCGTTCGTTCAAGGAAGACCGCCTCTCTCTCCGACCTCTGCAGGATCGCACGTACACGTTCGTTCCTGATGCGATGCACACGTTGCACAACGTGTGTAAAGCGAAGGGAGCGAACGTATACGTTCGTTTCCGCGTCGGGGTGGAAGGAGCGCCTCGTCTCTCTTCCGCAGCTGCCTACATAACGCCGTAGGGCCCGCCGTGGCGGGCCCTATCGGTCTTGATCGCCGCTGGAATCAGCTCAGCGCTGGTCTCCCAGAAGCGCATCGAGGCGCGGGGTGTTGCTACCAGAACTGCCGCTGTAGCTCGGGCGCTGCGACTGCTCAGCTTCGCCATGCTCGCCCTGTGGACCAGTTGCGATCCCGTTCGCGTTGCCCTCGGTGGGCTTGAGCTCGCGGATCACCTCCGGCATGTCAACAGGCTCAGCCCGCCCGGCTTCCAGCGTCTCTATCTGCTTGCGCAAGTGAGTGGTGAGGTTAGTGCGATACGCCGCCTCGAAGTTGCGAAGCGCCGCGACGGCTGCGGTGAGGTTGTCGCGCTGCTTCTCCAGATCCCCGAACATTTCCCCGCGGCGACTTTGGATCTCGCGATCAAGCTTCTCTGCGCGACTGAGCGCATCAGCCTGGAGCCGCTCCGCATTCACGCGAGCCTCCGACTCGACTCGCTCGGCGCGGGTACGGGCGTCGGTGGTGAGCTGGTGAGCGGTCCGGTTGGCCTCTTCCCGGATCCGGTTGGCGTCCTCGGTGGCTTCGTGTACCAGGCGTTCGGCTTGCTCGGTGGACATCTCGACGAGGCGGACGACCGCGGCGCTGGCCTCCTTGCCTGTGGTCACCACAATCGTGCCGGACTGAGGCGGCGGCGGCGCGGGCTGCCGTACCGGTGCTGGGACGGTCGGGGCTGGAGCCATCGGGCGCGGAGCCGGCGGCGCGGCCTTCAGTGCCTCAACCTGCCGCTTGAGGTTCTGGTTCTCCTCGATGAGCTGCGCGAAGCTCTCCTCCACCTCGTCGACGAACTCGTCAACTTCCAACACCTCGTAGCCGGACTTGCGGGCCATCCGGAACCGCTTGTTGCGAACGTCGTCGAGCGTCAGCGTCATCGTGCACCTCGGGTAGCTAAGTGGGACTCTTCGGGTGGGGCCGTCACTTCCACGGGCCCTACCGTACCTAATTTGGTGTGGGTACACAGGCGAGCCAAAGAAGTCACGAAAGACCCCCGAAAGTCGCGAAAGACACAGCAGGAGGGGCCGGTCAGAAGAACAAGCTGCGGTTGACTTGCATGAGGATGCTCACCAGGATCGCAAGGCCGATGAACGCCAAATCGAGCATCATGTTGCCGATCCTGACCGGCTTGAGCACCTTGCGTAGCAGACGAAGTGGCGGATCGGTGATTGAGTACACGATCTCGGCGAAGACCAGCATTGGTCCCCTGGGTTCCCAGTCACGGACGAGGACCGGAACCCAGGACAGAATCATGCGCGCGAACAGGATTAGCAGAAAAATCCACAAGATCCAGTTGATGATGAGTCCCACGACAACCACGGTTGAGGCCTGTCTGTTTGCTTCGGCGTATTAGGCGTGACACCAGCCTAGGCGCGCAGACCAGACCCGCCGAGTCCTTGGACTAGCTCTGGTTGAAGAACCCGCCGGCAATCCGTTCCTTGTCTTCCGCTGCCACGGTGACGTCGTGTGGCGAGAGCAGGAACACCTTGCTGGTGACGCGTTCGATACTGCCACGCAGACCAAAGATGAGACCAGCCGCGAAGTCGACCAACCGCTTGGCGTCCACGTCCTCCATGTCAGAAAGGTTCATGATGACCGGCACGCCATCGCGGAAGTGCTCGCCGATGATGCGTGCCTCGTTATAAGTACGGGGATGAACAGTGGTGATGCGTGACACATCGGCCGTCCGCGCCTGGAGAGTCGCCTGGCCGGACGCTGCAACAGCGGTTTGTGCAAGCGCTGTCGGGCGACGGCTTTCGAGGGGGGTTACGGTGGCAGGCCGGTCGGGTGCGGCGAGCAGGTCATCCGGGCTCTCATCCTCGGTCAACTCGTGGTAGCCCGGGGCATCGTCATAGTCCGCGTACCGATCGTCGGTGACCAAGCCCAGCCAAGCTGCTGCGCGCTTTAGTCGTTCCGCCATCTCATCCGCCTCGAATCTGTGCCCCTTTGGGGCCTTTACTGGGCCACATTTGCGCCGCAAGCAACGCGCGATTTGTTGCTGAGATTACCGTCTGGGCAACTTGTTGATCCGGCCCGACACGCGCTATTTGAGGAAGTCAGGGATATCAAGATCATCGTCGTACGCGGGACCCCTCGGCACGGTGATCCGGGTGGGAGGGAGCTGGATCGGCGGAGGGTGAGGAGTCGGCGGCGGACTCTCTGCCGGTGCTGCGTGGTTGACCGAGTGGTTGTTATTGGACCGAACGCTCACAGGTTCCGGCTCCGGAGATGTCGGCGTGCTGCGTACCGCTTGGTGTGTCCGTAGATCGGCAGCCCGACTGATGCCCGGCTGGCGCCGGGGCGGCTGGCCACCCTCGAAACCGGCGGCGATCACCGTCACCCGCACCTCGTCGCCGAGCGCATCGTCGATGACTGTGCCGAAGATAATGTTCGCGTCCTCGTGCGCGGCTCCCTGGATCAAGTTGGCGGCAGAGGAGACCTCGAACAGACCGAGATCAGAGCCACCCGCGATGGAGAGCAAGACACCATGGGCACCTTCAATGCTGGCCTCCAGCAGTGGCGAGGAGACCGCGGTCTCGGCCGCCGCGCGCGCCCGGTCCTCGCCACGGGCCGAGCCAATGCCCATCAAGGCGGAGCCAGCATTCGACATGACGGCTTTCACGTCGGCGAAGTCCAAGTTGATCAAGCCCGGTGTGGTGATCAGATCGGTGATGCCAGATACACCCTGCATCAACACCTGGTCGGCCTGCTTGAAGGCGTCCAGGATCGCGATCTGGTGGTCGATCATCTGGAGCAGCTTGTCATTAGGAATCACGATCAAGGTGTCGACCTCCTCGCGGAGGCTGGCGATGCCCTGCTCTGCTTGCACGGCGCGACGCTTGCCCTCAAAGGAGAAGGGTCGCGTCACGACGCCTATCGTGAGGGCGCCGAGTGCGCGGGCGATGCGAGCCACCACCGGCGCACCTCCGGTCCCGGTCCCACCCCCCTCGCCTGCGGTAACGAACACCATGTCCGCGCCCTTGAGAGCATCCTCGATGTCTTGGGCATGATCTTCGGCCGCCTGGCGGCCTTTGTCCGGATCCGCGCCCGCGCCGAGCCCACGGGTTAGGTCACGGCCGATGTCCAGCTTGACGTCCGCATCGCTCATCAGCAGCGCCTGCGCGTCGGTGTTGACTGCAATGAACTCGACACCCCGCAGCCCGGCTTCGATCATCCGGTTGACGGCGTTGACGCCACCACCACCGACGCCGACGACCTTGATGATCGCCAAGTAGTTCTGTGACGCAGAAACCACGGTTCCGCCTCTTCTTCCATGTCTGCGGACTAGGTGGTCGCACCAAGTCTCAACCTGAAGTCAACGGTCAAGTTGCCACGGGTGGGGAAACGGCGCGGTTTCAATGAACGCTACGAGATGGTGACCATTGATTCGCATGTGACACGCCAGGGTCAGCGATTAACAGCGAATTGTTACACCTCAAGTAGACATTGATGGCTAGAGGAGCGAGGGGAGGCTCCGCAATCGGGGCGTGGAAACGAACGTACACGTGCGCTCCTTTCGCGTTACACACGTTGTGCAACGTGTGCATCGCATCAGTAACGAACGTGTACGTGCGTTCCTGCAGAGGTGGGAGAGAGGCGGTCTTCGTTAACGAACGACGACGAAGTCGGCGGATTCGTCGCGCGATGCGCAGCGAGCGGAGCGAGCAATCAGACACGACCATGGCGGCGCGGACTCACAATGCGCCAGCCGTTTCACTCGATTGGGGCGAACGCTAACGGATGGCGGGATTGTGCGGACTCGAGACGTCAATGGAAGTCTCAGGCTTCCGCTTGAGCAGCGCCAAAACGACCTGAGCTTTCAGCTCCGAATCCGCGGAGCTACCCCAGGTCACGGACGGACCAGAAGCCAATGTCAACGCGATGTTGTCGCGGTTGCTGGCCGTAATCAGATTGACCTTTCGCCGCAGCGCGTCCGGAAGCGCCGCGGCGACAATGGCAACCTCACTGAGTAGCCGCGGATCCCCGGGGCTGACTTCGGCGAGCACAAGATTCCGCGGCAGCGTCAGCTGTGTCTGATAGGCGACGCCCAACCTGTCGACGATGACGTAACCGCCTGCCTGGTGCATCGCGAACACCGGCCGACGCTCGACGACGGACACCGTGATGGTATTGGGCCACTTGCGAGTCACAGTCGCGGCCTCAACTGCGGGCAACGCGGTCGCCCGCAAGACGATCTCGGCCAGATCCTGACGCGCCAGCGGAACGCTGAGCGGGACCTGCACCGCAAGGCCCACCTGCGCCGGGGTCAGCTCGTGGGTGCCGACCACATTCACACGTTTGGTAACCAACACCGACGAGAAGTAGACGACCCACAGGCTGGCCGCAAGCAGTGTCAGCACCAACACGATGGCGGTGAGGGCCATGGCTTTGCGGCGCCAGGACCGGCGTGCCTTTCTGCCTGGGTGCTTCCGTGCAGTGCGGGCCGGTCGGCTGGCCGTAGCGGTGGCCGTCATCGCCTCACCTCGGCCAAGCGCTGAATCTCGTCCACGATTTTCGGGGCGACCTTGGTCACGTCGCCACAGCCGACGGTGATCACCAGGTCGCCGGGCCGAGCGATCTTGGCCACAGTCGGTGCAGCCTCACCCCAGACGGGTTGATAGGTCACGTTCGCAGTTCCCGGGGTAATCGCATCGGCAACCATGGCGCCATCGATTCCGGGTATCGGGTCCTCTCGGTCGCCGCAGACATCCATCACGATCGCTACGTCGGCCTGCTCGAGCGCGTGCGCGAGCTCCCGCCAGAAGTCTCGGGTGCGGGTGTAAAGATGCGGCTGAAAGCAAACCACAACGCGACCATCGCCAGCGCCAGTCCGGGCAGCGATCAAGGTGTTACGCACCTCGGTGGGGTGATGGGCATAGTCGTCGTAGACCCGGATGTTGTTGGGCGTACCGATCAGTTGGAAGCGCCGGTACGTGCCCTGGTACCTCGACAGGTCACTGCGAACCTCGGCCTCGGCGGCGCCGAGCCAGACAGCCACCGCGTACGCCGCCGCCGCGTTCAGCACGTTGTAGTGCCCCGGGACTGACAGCTCCACGCGACCTGCGTAACCATCCCACCAAAGCTGGAAGGTTGACCCTGTGCCAGCCAGGCTGGTGTCCAGGATCCGAACGTCAGCAACCTCCGAGGTACCGAAGGTCATTACTTGAGGCCCCGGTAATCCAGCCGAGGTTCGCTGGCGTACCCGCTCGGTCAACGCGACCGCACCTGGATCGTCGGCACTGGTCACCAGCAGCCGAACCGAAGCAGCGGTGGCAAAGCGCAGAAAGCCGTCGGCGTATTTGTCCGCGTTCCCCCAGTTGCTGAGGTGATCGGGGTCGATGTTGGTGACCACTGCGATCTCGCAGGGGTATTGCAGGAAGGAGCCATCGCTCTCGTCGGCCTCAACAACGATGATGTCGCCGCCGCCGAGATGCCCGCCGGTGGCGGTGCCGGTGAGTGCACCACCAATCACGAAGGACGGGTCGAATCCGCAACCGCTCAACACCTGCGCGATCATCGCCGTTGTGGTCGTTTTGCCATGTGTTCCGGCGACCGCAATGCCGCGGTGACCGAGCATGAGCGAGCCCAACGCCGCGCTGCGATGCAGTATCCGCAGGCCACGGCGTCTGGCCTCTGCCAGCTCGGGGTTGTTCTCCCGGATGGCTGATGAGGCAACCACGGTCGCGGCATTCCCGAGCTGCTCGGCACGATGTCCGACGTAGACCCGAGCCCCTTGGGCTTCCAGGGACCGCAGATACTTTGAGTCCTGCCGATCGCTGCCGCTGACAGGGATTCCGTGAGCCAGCATCATCGAGGCGATCCCGTTCATGCCAGATCCCCCAATGGCGATGAAGTGCACTGCTCCCAGTTCGTCCAGCCTGGGCAGCTCGATGGGAGTAAGCAGACCCATCAGCGGACCACCTCCAGAACTCGCGACGCCAACACGGTAGCCGCGTCCAGGCGGGCAACGCCGGTCAGCGCGTCACTCATCCCGTCCAGCCGGTCTGGATGGGCGAACAGGGCAGGAATTTCCTGGGCTACCCAGATCGACGTGCAATCGCTGTCGGCAAGCATGATGCCGCCACCTGCGTTAACGACGAGTTCGGCATTAAGCGCCTGTTCGCCGTTGCCGTGCGGCCACGGCACGAAGATCGTGGGCAGCCCGACGGCAGCCGTCTCCAGCACCGTGCTCGCGCCGCTGCGTCCCAGCATCAGGTCGGCCGCGGCGTACGCCCGCTCCATCTGTGCCACGTACGCGACCGGTTGGTAGATAGCTCCTGTCCGCTCGTCAAGTCTGCGCTCGATACCAGCAACGAGGTTCTTGGGTCCGAGCACGTGCAGCACCTGGATGCCGCGGGCCAGCAGTTCCGGCCAGGCGCCTGCCAGTGCGTTATTAATCTGCTGTGCGCCTTGTGATCCTCCACTGACAAGCAGCGTGGGGAGGCCGGGGTTCAGGTCGAAGCCGATACGTGCCTCGCGACGCAGCGCGGCTCGGTCCAGGTCGGTGATGGCCCGCCGCAGCGGCAACCCGATGCACTGCGCGTGCGGCAACGAGGTCTTGGGGAACGAGGTATAGACGTGGCTGGTGAGGCGAGCGGCGAGCTTGTTGGCCAGACCCGGAAGCACGTTCTGTTCGTGGATCACGATGGGTAGGCCGAGGCGGCGGGCGGCAAAATAGGCCGGGGTGGACACATAGCCGCCGAAGCCGAGTATCACATCCGCGCGGACGCGCCGCAGCAGCCGCACTGTCGCGGTGATCGCCTGAACCAACCGTGGCCCTACCAAGATCAGATCTTTGCTGACCTGGCGCGGCATCGGCACCGGAGGAATCAGCTCAAGGTCCAGCCCGGCTTCCGGGACCACAACTGTTTCCAGACCTCGAGCGGTGCCGAGCGCGGTCAGCGCGATCCCCGGGCTGAGGCGGCGCAGCTCCAGGCCGGTCGCGATCAGCGGCGAGGTATGGCCCGCCGTCCCACCGCCCGCGAGCACCACAGAAGGAGAACCTGGTGAGTTCATCAGCGGCTACGTCCTCGGGCCGCTTCTCGAGCCGACCACGGCGGTCATGCGGCGATGGGGCCGCATCGCCTTCCTGGCCAGCAGCCTGCGAGCCTCGGGCTCCCTGCGTGCGCATGCCAGCAGCACGCCGACCGCGAGCAAGTTGGCCACCAATGCGGAGCCTCCGTAGGAAAGCAGCGGCAGGGGAACGCCAGCGATTGGAAGCATTCGGAGTACCACAGCCAGGTTGATGACCGCCTGAACCATGAACCAGATGGTGATACCACCGGCGGCATACCGTGCGAAGGGATCGTCGGCGCGCATGGCGATCCGGATCCCGGCATAACCCAAGATGCCGATCATGGCGAGCACCACGAGGCTGCCAAACAGACCGAATTCCTCGCCGAGCACAGCAAAGATGAAGTCGGTGTGCGCCTCCGGGAGGCTGCCCCACTTCTGCCGGCTGGCGCCCAGACCGACTCCCCACCAGCCACCGGAGGCGATCGCGAACATGCCTGCGTTGGCTTGGTGATTGGCGCCGCTGGCATCAAAAGCGGGGTCCAGAAAAGCGGCAAGGCGACGCATCCGGACCGAAGAGGTGACGAAGATCGCGACCACGCCAGCGACGCCGGCCGACGCTAAGACTACGAGGACCCGGAGCGGCGCACCGACGATCCACAGCAAGCCTGCGGCAATAACCGCCATCACCACTGCGGTGCCAGCGTCGCCCTGGAAGAGCACCAACAAGACCAGAATGCAGCTCACCGGCAGGAACGGCACCAGCAGGTGCTTCGGCTGATCGAGCAGTCGATGCTTGCGGGCCAGCAGGTCTGCTCCCCAAACGATCATGGCTAGTTTCGCGAACTCGGCCGGCTGCACCGAGAAAAGCGATGAGCCCAGGTAGAGCCAACTGCGGTTGCCATTCACCGAGATGCCAAGCGGCGTATAGGTCAAGATCAACGAAATCGTGGCGAGCGCAAGGCCAAACCAGCTCAACAGTCGCAGTGTCGACGGCGGCAACTTCATGATCGTAAATGCCCCGAGCACGCCGACGGCAAGGAAGATCACCTGCCGTTTCACGTAAAAGTAGGAGTCACGGTAGGTGAGGTAGGCACTCACGCTCGACGCTGAAAGCACCATCATGAGCCCGACGATGAGCAGCAGCGCCACCGAGCCGAGTACTAGGTGGTAGTTGGTCAGTGGCCGGTCCAACATCGAGCGGAGCCAGCGGAGCACTTCGCGGGCGGACGTCCGCTGCGGCGCCTGCCCGATCCGGGGGCGAGGCTGGGTAGCTCGGTGGCCGGCCGCGGCCCGGCCCTGCGGGGTCAGGGTCGCCACTGAGGTCTACTCCTTTGCGAGCGCGCGCGCCGCCGCGGCGAAGGCATCTCCACGTGCGGCGTAATCGGTGAACATGTCCTGGCTGGCGCACCCCGGCGCGAGCAGAACTGCATCACCGGGTCTGGCCAGGGAAGCAGCCGCCGCAACGGCTTGTGCCATCGCTCTAGTGTCGGCCGCCTCAATGACTTGCGTGGGGACTTCGGGCGCGTGTCGAGCGAGAGCTTGGGCAATGATGTCGCGGTCGATCCCGAGCAGTACGACGCCGCGCAGCCTGTCCCGGTGGGAGGTAATCAGCTCATCGAACGTGGTGCCCTTGGCCTGACCACCGGCGATCCACACCACTGAGTCGAAGGCGCGCAACGAGGCATCGGCAGCGTGCGGGTTGGTTGCCTTTGAGTCGTCCACCCAGGACACGCCGCCGCGTTCCAGCACAGTCTGGATCTTGTGAGGACCGACCCTGACCGATCGCAACCCTTCCCTAACTGCCGCAGCAGGCACTCCGTACGAACGCGCCAACGCGGCAGCCGCCAGCGCATTCGCGACATTGTGCGGCGCGGCAGGACTGACGTCGCTTACCTTCGCGAGCTCCAACGCCGAGTCCCGACGCTGCTCGATGAATGCCCGATCGACCAGCAGGTCGTCAACTACGCCGAGCATTGACGGTCCAGGTATCCCCAAGGTGAAGCCAATAGCCCTGGCCCCCTCGACCACCTCAGCCTGCTCAACCATCTGCTCAGTAACGGGGTCGGCGACGTTGTAGACGCAGCTGGCCTGGACGCCGGAGTAGATCGTGGCCTTGGCGTCGCGGTAGGCCGCGTACGAGCCATGCCACTCCAGATGATCGTGCTGCACGTTGAGAACTGCGGCCGAGTGCATCGCCAGCGACCGGGACCAGTGCAACTGATGGCTGGAGAGCTCGACGGCGAGTACGTCGTAAGGTTGCGGATCCAGGACTATTTCCATGATCGGGCGGCCAATGTTGCCGACAGCGGCCGTCCGCAACCCGGCAGCCGCCAGGATCGACTCAAGCATCTGGGTGGTCGTGGTCTTGCCGTTGGTGCCGGTGATCCCAAGCCACGGCACGATCTTGTCGGGCCGGCTGAGGCGCCAGGCCAGCTCGACTTCACTCCAGATCGGGACGCCGCGCTCGGCGGCCTGACGTAGCAGCGGCGTCCTGGCCGGCCAGCCGGTGGTGATCACGAGGTCGGCATCCTCGGGCAGGATCGCAGTAGCACCGGGCCCGAGGCGTACCGATCCACCGATCACTTCCAGCAACTTGCCCCTATCGGAAGTGAGATCATCCAGTAGGTCGTCCAGAACAGTGACGCGGGCTCCAAACTGCAGCAACCCATCAGCAGCCGCGAAACCAGACACCCCGACGCCGGCTATAACCACATGTGCTTGCGGCCATGGTGACCGGCGGTCGGCGTGCGCCAACCACTGCTGGCTCACCGGGCCACCAGCAGTTCCTTCGTTCACGTACCTGCCACCCATTCCGCGTAGAAAATGCCAAGCCCAGCCGCCACGCACAGCCCGGCAATGATCCAGAAGCGCATGACTATAGTCACCTGGGCCCAGTTCAACAGTTCGAAGTGGTGGTGAATCGGCGACATCTTGAATAGTCGCCTGCCCCCCGTCATCTTGAAGAAGCCGACCTGCAAGATCACCGACATTACCTCGATGACCAAGAGCCCACCCAAGATCACCAGGAGCAACTCGGTTCGGGTGAAGATCGCCATCGCTGCGAGTGCGCCGCCCAAAGACAGCGAGCCTGTATCGCCCATGAAGATTTTCGCGGGTTCGGCGTTCCACCACAGGAAACCGAAGCAGGCGCCAGCAAGCGCGACCGCAACCACCGCAAGGTCGTAGGGGTCCCGCACCTCATAACATTTCGGCCCCGCGGAGGCGGTGTAGGCACAGGACTGGTTGTACTGCCAGATGTTGACCAGGGTATAGGCACCGAAGATCATAACGCAGGCGCCAGATGCGAGGCCGTCGAGGCCGTCGGTGAGGTTCACGCCATTGCTGGCGGCTGCGATCAGCAGCATCACCCAGATGATCACAAGGATGAGCGGCAATCGGAGCCACTCGATATCCCGCAGGAACGAGATCGCCGGAGACGCCGGGGTAATCCCCCGCTCGTCGGGGAGATTCAGTGATGCAACTGCGAACAAGATGGCCACGATCGACTGGCCGGCGAATTTCGCCTTGCTCCGCAGGCCCAGCGAGCGTTGATTCTTGATCTTGATGTAGTCGTCCAGAAATCCGACGACGCCGAGGCCGGCGAACAGGAACAACACAAGCAATGCGGACGCGGAAGGAGGTGAAAAGGTGATCAAATGGCTGCCGAAGTAGGCGAGCACGACGGCGGCGATGGTGACCAGGCCGCCCATGGTGGGCGTCCCCCGCTTTACATGGTGGGAGGTTGGGCCGTCGTCTCGGATCAGCTGGCCGTAGCCCTTCTTGACCAGCACGTGGATGGCCAACCGGGTACCGAGCAGAGTCCCAAGCAGGGCGAGGCCGCCGGCGAAGACAATGGTCTTCACCTGGGCACCTCGCGGGGTGGTGGTGCGACGGCATTAAGGATGTCGTCGGCCACGGTCTCCAAGGCTAGGCCACGAGATGCCTTGACCAAGACGACGTCGCCAGGTGCAAGACCGGCCGTCACCACCTCAACCGCCGCCGCCTTGTCGGGTACCGCAACCGCTCGAGCTGTGCTCATACCACCGGCTAAGGCGGCGTCAGTGACACGCGAGGCCAACTCACCAACCGCGATCAAGCGGCCGACTCCCAGCTGTGCCGCGAACTGGCCAATCGCGGCATGCTCCTGAGCTGCGGTATCGCCAAGCTCAAGCATGTCCCCGAGCACGGCCCAGGTGCGCCGGCCAGTGCGGCCCAGCTCGGCCAGGGTGATAAGTGCGGCACGCATCGAGGCAGGGTTGGCGTTGTAGGAGTCATTGATCACGGTGACGCCATCGGAACGGTCATTGAGCTCCATCCGCCAGCGTGATCGCGGTGCGGCCGCGCTCAGCCCAGCCGCGACCTGGTCGATGTCGAGGCCGAGGACCGATGCCGCGGCAGCAGCGGCTACCGCGTTCGCGACCTGGTGCCGCCCGGTGAGCTGTAGCTGGACGTGCGCCTGTTGCTCGGGATCGCCACCACGACGTTCATGAAGCGTAAAGGAGCATCGACCGTACGCATCACCAATTAATCCTGAGGCCCACACACCCTGATCAAGCCGCTGGATGGTCGACCAGGGCAACACCTGTGCATTGGTACGCCGTCGCATCGCCCAGACCAGCGGATCGTCAATGTTCAACACTGCCCAGCCGTCGATCGGGAGCGACTCCACCAGCTCACCTTTGGCCTGGGCGATCGCGGCCTGCCCGCCAAATTCCCCGACATGGGCCTGGCCCACGTTCAGCACGACTCCGACACGCGGTGGTGCGATGTCACAGAGGTAGGCGATGTGGCCAATGCCGCGCGCTCCCATCTCCGCAACCAGAAACCGCGTCTGCGTGTCGACACTGCCAACGGTCAGAGGCACGCCGAGCTCGTTGTTGAGATTTCCGGCCGCTGCCACGGTCGGACCGGCGCGCTCGAGCACCTGCGCGAGTAGGTCCTTGGTTGAGGTCTTGCCGACCGAGCCCGTGATGCCGACGACCTGCAAACCGGCGGCGCTTGACCGATCCACCAGGTACCGGGACAACCGACCCAGCGCCACCAGCGGATCGACTACAACAAGACACAAGGCACCCGCGATGGGGTGCCTGGTCAGGGAAGCTGCCGCCCCCGCGGTTGTGGCCGCGACAACGTAGTCATGACCGTCGGCATGCTCGCCGGGCAGCGCCACGAAGAGGGCGCCGGGAGCAAGGGTCCTGGAGTCGGCTGTAAGGCCGGTGACCACCCGGGCCTTGTCGCCTGGACCACACAGCTGCGCACCCAGCACCCCGGCGATCTCTTCGACCGTCACTGAGATCACGGGGCTGTGCCCTGGCCCGCCTGCCGAGCCGGGTCCGGGTTCAGCACTGCCCACTCCTCGGCCGCCACGATCGGATCGCTGAAAGGCACGACCGTTCCAGCTATCTCCTGACCGAGCTCGTGGCCTTTGCCGAGAATTGCGATCACATCATCCGGCGCAGCCAGCTTTAGCGCCAGCCGGATTGCGGAGCGCCGGTCGCCGCCGTCGATCACCTCGGTGGCGAGTCCGTCTCGGCGTACGGCAGCACGTGCGCCGCTGATGAGCCGTTCACGGATGGCGCCTGGGTCTTCGGATCGCGGGTTGTCGTCGGTAGCAATCACCACGTCCGCATGCCGGGCAGCCGACTCTCCCATTGGCTCGCGCTTCAGCGGATCGCGGTCTCCGCCGCAACCAAGAACCACGATGCGGCGACGAGTTCCGACCGCCTCCAGCGCTGCGGCGATCGCCTGCGGCGTATGCGCGAAATCCACATAAACCAGGGGTGCGCCTCGGCCCAACTCGACGCGCTGCATCCGGCCCGCGACCTCGGCCTGTCCCAACCCGATCGCAGCTTGTTCCAGGTCGCCACCGATCGCCTCGACCATCGCCAACGCCGTTAATGCGTTGCGGATGTTGAAGGCGCCGGGCAGGTTGAGGCTGAAGTCGAAGGTACGACCTCGTAGGTCGGCTCTGACCGCAGTGCGCCCGTCGGCTTGGACCTGGTACGCGAGTGCGCGACAAGCCGCGTCGCCCTCGAGGCTAACGGTCGTGAGTCGAATGCCGGACTTGCGCCCGATGCGCTGCACCAGCTCACGACCCCGGGAATCATCGACGTTGATTACCGCATGTTTGGTCCGCTCCGGAGTGAACAGTGAAGCCTTGGCCTCGAAATAGGACTCGAGGTCACCGTGGAAATCCAGATGATCTCTGCCGAGATTGGTGAAGGCCGCGACGTCGAAGGTGATCGCCTCCGTACGACCCAACACCAGCGCATGGGAGGAGACCTCCATGACAACTGTCTCTGCTCCCTCTTCAAGCAGAAAAGCCAGCAGACCCTGGAGGTCGGTCGACTCCGGCGTCGTCACGGTGGTAGGAACGCAGTCCAATGGCACGCCGTTCAGCCGGAAACCGACCGTGCCGACCAGCCCGGTGCTCACTCCCCCGGCGCGCAGCGCGGCCTCCAGCAGGAATGTCGTTGTGGTCTTGCCGTTAGTCCCAGTGACGGCACACATCGTGAGCGCCGTAGCGGGCTGGCCGTAGATAGTTGCGGCGACCCCTGCCATCGCCTGCCGGGGACGGTCAACCACGATCACAGGAAGCGCCAGCCCTTGGGTCATCCTGCTCCCGGCGGTATCGGTAAGAATGGCAACGGCTCCCGCAGCGGCGGCCTGCCGGGCAAACTCCGCGCCGTGATGACGCGCACCGGGCAGTGCAACGTAGAGGTCGCCGGGACGGATCTGCCGGGAGTCGATGGATATGCCACTGACAACGGCGTCGCTTACCGCGGTGCGGTTCCCGAACAGCTCGGCCAAACCGATCTGGTGCCTCGTGCGCGGCCTGATCATGCCCCCCCGAACAGCAATAGACACGTTAATGACGTTATCGTGTTTGATTGCTCCGCTCACTACGTTCGCTCCGCGCGGATCGCGCTTTGTAAGCCGCTGTCTTCCTCACTCGCTCGCAGCCAGCCGGTACAACGAGGTGTCGGCAAAAGCGAGACTGGCGGCTCGCTCGTTCGTCCAGACAGCGGCGCGCGCGATCCGGTTTGATGCTCTGCTCGGCTCACCACTGCGTAGGTAGCGGTTTGTGCGGCTTGGCATCAGGTTTGATCGAGTAACGGGGCAAAGCGAAGTTCATGATGTCGCGGTAGACCGGCGCCGCTGTAGTCGTTCCGGTATCGCCTTCCCTCGGGTTGGTGATCACGACGTAAGTCAGGATCTGCGGGTCGTCGAGGGGCGCAAAGCCCACAAATGATGTTACGTAGCCGCGGTAGCAAACGCAGCTCGTATCGGCGCGCTGTGCAGTGCCGGTCTTCCCGCCGCTGGTGTACCGATCAAGCTTCAGATGTCGCTGACCGTTCACGCTGTCGATGACAGCCTGCATCAGGTCGCGTACCTGAGCCGAGCTCTTCTCCGAGATGACCCGCCGCTGCGGCGGACGCGGCATTGCTACCTCCCGGCCCTCGCCGTCGGTGGCCTTCTTGATCACAGTGGGTGGATTGTAGACACCTCGGTTCACAATGCCGGCGATGGCAGCGGCCTGCTGGATCCCGGTCACCGCAATCGCCTGCCCGAAGGCGATCTGATCGCGCTGGCCATCGGACATGTCGGCCTTAGGGATGATGCCGCCTGACTCACCAGGAAGCTCGAGGCTGGTCGTGGAGCCCAGGCCAAAGCTCACCAGGTAGTCGTGCAGCGTCTGCTTGTCCAGCTGTCGGGTCAGTAGAGCGGTGCCAATGTTGGACGAGATCGCGATCACGCCGCGCATGGTGTAACGCGCTACCCCGTGAGGGAAGACGTCCCTGATATGGCGGCCGCCCGATGCGAGGCGCCTGGGTATCACGACCCGAGTGTTCGGATTCGCTGTCCCGGAGTCGATCAATGCCGCCGAGGTGAGGATCTTTTGCACGCTCCCGGGCTCGTACGGTGCTGAGACAGCGCGGTTGCCACGATCCTCCGGATCTGCTGCCTGCGGCCTGGAGGAGTCGTAGGTTGGCGCATTGGCCAGCGCTATCACTTGTGCGGTTTTGACGTCCAACACGATGGCGAAGCCGGAATCGGCACGGGTCTTCGCAAGCTGCTCAGCCAGCCGGCGCTCGGCAACCCACTGCACCTCTGAATCGAGGGTGAGCTGGAAGCTAAGGCCGTTCCGCGCCGGCGTAAGTGAACGGCGGCCAAGCGGGATTTTGCTGCCGTTCGGTGCGACCTCATAGGTCTCCTTACCTTCAACGCCGGCCAGCTGCGCATTGAGTGTGCGCTCCAGCCCTGCGAGGCCTTCACCGTCAGCACCGACAAATCCGACTACCGAGGCACCCACTGAGCCGTTGGGATAGGTACGTATCGGATCGCTCTCTCGGAAAATGCCGCGCAGGTGCCGGTCGGACAGCTCAGCCGCTAGGGCGCTATAGGTAAGCGCGGGCACCTTCTTCTTGAGATAGACAAATCGCGCTCCCTTCTTGGTTAACCGGGGCATCAGCTCGGCCTCGGACATTCCCAGGTGGCCAGCGAGTACGCCAGCGATCTCGGCAGCTCGGGGTGCGGTCAGAGTCGGATCGGCTGTTACTGCCACCGCCGGCTGGGTCGATGCCAGAACAAGACCGTTGCGATCAGTGATCTGGCCTCGCGCGGGGAGCAGCGGCAGAGTCCGGGTCAAGGCATCGGCTGAGTAGTACGAGGAGTCGAAGCCTTGAAGCTGAAGCAGCCGACCCGCGCACAAGGACAGGGCCATGGAGACGACGAGCAGCAGCGCATGCAACCGCCGATGTGCTGAGGCAAGCGGCAAGCGCATCGGCTGCATGCGACGGACCACCCGCCGGGTCGGCGGCGGCTGCCGGACCCGCGGGCGAGGCGGAACTGTGCCATTGCGGAGGATCCGTCCGCGATCTTGACCTGCTCGCGGCAAGCGCGACGCTCGCATCCCCATTTGTTGAGCTGCTCGCGCATCGCGCTTGGGATCCGCCGCCGTCGTCGTCTCTCGCAGAGGGAAGAACGCCTCTGCTCGTTCCTCCTCCGTGCGGCGGCGCGCGATTTCCGACGCTCGCAGCTCGGGGCGCGCATGAAGTGTGGACGGTCGATCAGCAACCGGTGCGCGGTGCCGAGGAGGAGCAGCCTGCGATCGCAGCCGCCGCTGTGGTTGTTTCGCGGCCGGATGACGTTTCTCGGTCAAGGCTGTCCCCTGCCATCCGCACCTTTCTTTGTTGTCGTATCCGCGTCGCGGCTGGCCTTCTTCTTGTTCTCCGCGGCCTGGTCCGCAGCCTTCCGCTCGGCCTCCTCGGCCGCTCGCTTGGCAGCTTTGGCGGCAGCCTTCGCCTCGGCACGAGCACGTCTGGCAGCCTCTTCGGCTGCGAGCTCGGCGGGTGTCTTCACGATCAGGGCAGGAACTTCTGTGCCTCTGACCGGAGTCGGTTCGCCTACCACCTTGCCGCTCGGCAGCTCCAAGAACGCCGGGAATGGGTTGGGCCGCATTCCTAGCGCGGAAGCCCGCCGCGCTAGCTCTTGGGGGGCGGCCAGCACATCAAGCTGGTTTTCCAGATCGGCTTGGGCGTACGCGAGTTCTGTGGCCTGGCGGTTAAGGGTGCGCGACTCAAACGCCTGGCTCTGTAGCGTGGTATTGAGCATCAGCAAGCCGGCCATGCCGACCCCGAAGATCCCGATCAAGACCAGCAGGAAAGGGAATCGAGCCAGGCGGGCGGCAGGCTCGGCCACAGCGTGAAGGGGACGGCCGGTGCTCCCGTCGTCATCCTGCCTGCCCGCGATAGGCGCCCAGAGTGCACTCACGCGGCTACCGCCATCTCGGCAATACGTTCGGCCGCTCGGAGACGCGCCGAAGCGGCGCGCGGGTTGCGGGCGATCTCGGCGGCTTTGGGCCGCATCGCTCCGCGCGTGAGCAAGCGCAGCTGTGGTTGTAGCTCGGGGGGAACAACGGGCATGTCTCGCGGCGCGCGATCTCGAGCGGCGAGGCCGAAGACTTGCTTGACCAGCCGGTCCTCGAGCGAATGGTAAGCCAGCACGGCGATCCGGCCATGGAGCGCAAGCGCCGTTATCGCAGCGGGCAAAACCGATTCGAGTGCTCTGAGCTCACTGTTCACCTCAATCCGCAAAGCCTGGAACGTCCGCTTCGCAGGATGGCCTCCCGATCTGCGCGAAGCTGCTGGAACAGTGTCATAAAGCAGCCGGACCAGGCGCGCTGACGACGTGAACGGCTCCCGCTGCCGCTCGGCGACGATCCGCCCAGCAATTCGGTCGGCAAAACGCTCCTCGCCGTAGCTGCGCAGGATCCTGGCTAACTCGGCTTTCGAGTAGGTGTTGAGAATCTCGGCTGCCGTCAGATCCTGGCGTCCCATTCGCATGTCGAGCGGCGCATCCTGGGCGTACGCGAACCCGCGTTCTGGATCGTCGATCTGAAGTGAGGAGACACCTAGGTCAAGCAGAATTCCTTGAACCTTCGGTTGACCGAGCCTGGCCAGCACCTGCGGCAGCTCATCAAAGGTCGCTTCTAGCAGGGTGGTCCGATCGGAGAACTCGGCTAGCCGCTCGCGAGCGTGAGCCAGCGCCTGCGGATCACGGTCGAGCCCGATCAGCCTCGCTTGCGGGCATGCAGTCAGCAGTGCGTGAGCGTGGCCGCCGAGCCCGAGTGTGCAGTCGACAAGGACACAGCCGGCTTCTGTTGCCGGATCGGTGAGCGAGCCGTCCAGAGCGGGGGCGAGCAACGCGACGACCTCCGTCAGCATGACGGGGACGTGCAGCTCGGCCTGGGCACTCATACGACATCACCCTTCTAGTGGAGCTGCTCGCGCAAGAAAAATGGACGCTCGCAGCTCTTGGCTCGTGTAGAGGGGTTTCAACCCGAGATCCGCGGGGAGTCCTACCTGGCACCGGGGAAGTTGTGTCAGGGAGTCGAACCTGCGGGTTGAAGCCTCTCTACACGAGCCGTCTTGCTTGTCCTTGCTGTTGTGCCCCTCAGCCTCCGGGGAAGAGGGTTTGATTCAGTTCGGCAAATGCCGGTTCCTTCTCAGCGGAGTACTGGTCCCATGCGGCTGGATTCCAGACCTCCACGCGATCGATCGCCCCCACCACGACGCAGTCCTTATCCAGGCCCGCGTACGACCTCAGATCCGGCGGGATCGTGATCCGACCCTGCTTATCCGGGGTCTCGTCCGAGGCTCCAGACCCGAGAATCCGCTGGTAGTCCCGAACACCTTGCTGACTGGAGGAGGCGCTCCTTACGGTTTTAGTCATGTCGACGAACGAACTGATCGGCCAGATGGCCAGGCATCGCTCCTGGAATTTCGCAATCACCAGGCCGTCAGCAAGCTCGTCGCGGAACCTCGCCGGAAGGATCAGGCGACCTTTGTCGTCGAGCTTTGGAGTGTGGGCCCCAAGAAACACGGACCACCTTCCTCACTCCACCTATTGACCACCTTGCTCCACTTTGCGCCACTATAACCCACTTTTCCCCACTTAGCACGTCAAATCGACCTAGCTGTTTGGCTTCGGCGTGTTGGCATACATTGACGCAGCGGCCATCGCCACGCGGGCATGGTGTCAGGACTGGAAGAGAACACGTAGGGTTTTCACATGTCCCTGGGCTACGAGAAGTCCACCGAGATCGGGCGGCGCCCAGAATCGGGCTACTCCCTCGGCGACGTGGTCCAGGTCATGGGCCGGGTACGGCACGCGATGGAGAGCGTCATCGAGGGCAAACGCAGTTCCATCGACCTCGCGTTAGTGGTACTGCTCGCTGAGGGCCACCTGTTGGTCGAGGACGTTCCCGGGGTCGGCAAGACCATGCTCGCCAAGGCACTGGGCCGTTCCATCGCATGCTCGGTACGCCGGGTTCAGTTCACCCCCGACCTGTTGCCGTCGGACATCACAGGCGTCTCGGTGTTCAACCAGGAAACCCGCGACTTCGAGTTCAAGCCTGGCGGCATATTTGCCAACATCGTGGTTGGAGACGAGATCAACCGGGCCTCGCCAAAGACGCAGTCGGCCCTTCTGGAATCAATGGAGGAACGCCAAGTCAGTGTCGATGGCACGACCTATCGGCTGGAATCGCCGTTTATGGTGGTCGCCACCCAGAACCCGATCGAGATGGAGGGCACCTATCCGCTGCCTGAAGCGCAGCGGGATCGGTTCATGGCGCGAATCCAGATGGGGTACCCGACCCCGAATTCCGAGCTGGACATGCTGGAGTCCCATGGGTCCTCCGATCCCCTCGCGGCGCTACAACCGGTGACCGATGGCGCCACCATCCGCGGGCTGATCGAGGCGGTCAAAAGGGTTTACGTCAGTCCCGCTGTCAAGCACTACATCGTCCAGGTGGTTAACGCCACGCGTAACTCGCGCGATCTTCGGCTTGGCGCCTCGCCGCGCGCGACGCTGCAGCTGCTCCGCGCCAGCCGCGCCTTCGCGGCGCTGTCGGGCCGTGACTACGTGACCCCGGACGACGTTGCGGCACTGGGAGTATCCGTGCTGGCACATCGGGTGTTGCCCTCCACTGATGCCCAGCTCGCCCGCCGTACGGTGACCGACGTCATCGCCCAAGCCATCCACTCTGTGCACATTCCTGACCGGAGATAGCGATCGTGTCGCGTTCGTGGCGACTGCTCACGCCCCGAGGGCGGTCCTTCCTCGTGGTCGGCCTCATCGTCATGCTGGTTGCGATGGCAGCTGGCCAGCGCGATGTCATGCGACTCGGCTTGCTGCTGGCCGCCTTGCCCGTTATTGCCGCGATTCTGGTTGCCCGAGCCCGGCTCCGGATGTCGTGCGAGCGCTCTATTGAACCCGCTCAAGTGCCACTCGGCTCACCGATGAAAGGCCAGATCATCCTGGGCCAGGATGGCAGACTCCCGGCGGGCATTCTGCTCTTGGAGGACGCAGTTCCGCGTGAGCTGGGCAGTCAGCCGCGTTTTTTGGTTGATCGGGCGGATGTGCGCTGGCGTCGGGTCGTGGAGTATCCGCTCCTGGGACGGGTGCGCGGTCGCTTTTCCACCGGACCACTTACGGTACGGACTGTTGATCCTTTTGGTCTCGTGCAGCTCGATCGGCAGTTCGTGGCGAAGAGCGAGGTCATGGTGACGCCACGCGTGGTCCCGCTACCGACAATCCGCACCATAGGTGGCGGCGGCAACACTGGTGAGAGTCGGCCACACCGAATTGGCGTGGTGGGCCAGGACGACGCGTTGGTCCGGGAATACCGGCAAGGCGACGACGTACGGCGAATTCACTGGCGCTCCACGGCACGTTGGGGCGATCTCATGGTGCGACGCGAGGAGCAGGCGTGGGACCCGAGCGCAAGCATCGTGCTGGACTCCCGAGCCAGCGCCCACGCAGGCCGCGGCATGCAGAACTCCTTGGAGTGGGCAATATCGGCAGCCGCCTCGATTGCGATCCATTTTCTGGACGATGGTTTCAGTATCGAGATCTATGAAGCCGATGGACCCTTGCACATCAGCGGCTCGATGGGCCAACACAGCTCAGTGTCCCAGGAACTGGTGATCAGCCGGCTGACCGACTTGAGACCGCGACCAACGACCATGATTCATTACGCGGTGGAATCCGCCACGGTGGACCGGCCCGGGCAGTTGGTGATAGCGATCATGGGTCGGCTGAGCGCACAAGATGCTAACTCTCTGCTCCGGGTACGACGTAATCGGGCGCAGGGCCTGGCCATGCTGCTCGATGTCGACACCTTTGGCGACGAACCTGCCAGCGAGCAGCAGCGGGCACAGCACGAGCTGTCCGGGCAGATCCTGCGTGACAACCAGTGGCGGGTCATCGACGTACCACGCGGTATGGGTGTGGCCGATGCATGGTCCGCCCTCGAACAGCTCAACACGGCGGCGTGACGTGCGCGCCACCGACCGCAGCACCGTCGCAGTGATCATTTCGGTGATGCTGGCATGCTTCACCGTGACCCCGCTGACTCAGAAGTCCAGCTTTCTCGGCCTCAGCTGGGTCTTGATCATCGCGATTGGCGCTGCCAGCCTGGGACTGCGACGCGCCGGGTTGGCCAGCAGTGCAGTGCTCACCGCCCAGATCGTGATCTTGCTGATCTACTCTGTGGGCCTGAGCCTGACTCTAAGTGCTGGAATGAGTGCGCTAGGCACTCCGTGGTTTGAGGACTATCCCGCGCTCTGGGCGGCCGGTATCGAGCACATGCGCACCCAGGCATCTCCCATGGATCCCAACGACGGCGTGACGCTGATCTTCGTAACCGTGATCGGGATGATCCTGATCATGACGGATCTATTGGTCTCCGGCATTGGGCGCCCTGCCTGGGCCATTGCACCGCCGGCCACACTGTTCCTGGTGCCAGCCCTTGGCTTGGGCGCCGACACCGGGGTGATCAGCTTCTGCTGCATCGCCATCGGGTATCTGGCGATCTTGATCGCCGAAGGCCTCAACACCACGGCGCGTTGGACGCGTGGGCTCTCCCGGGACTCGGCGGAGGGCTTCGGCGCGGCAACTCCGGTCGTCTGGCGCGCAGCCGGCTATCTTGGGGTTCTTGCCATCGTCGCGACCATCATCCTCGGTTTCGCCCTGCCGACTTTGGCTTTGCCGGGGATCGGTTTCGGTAGCGGGCCTGGAGGCCGCGGCCCTCTGCAATTGACCGATCCCACGCTGGATCTGCGTCGCAATCTCAACCAGCCAGAAGATCGCGATGTCATCGAGTACCAGACCACAGCTCCGGATGGGGTCTACCTGCGCCTGGCATCGCTGCCCCAGCTGAGTGCGAACGGTTGGAGCAATGTCCAGATACGGCTGAACACCGGACAGAGCCTGCCAACCATTCCTGGTCTGAGCGGTGAACCTGCTGAGAAGCGTCACACCACGATCAACGTGTTGGACTTCGCCTCCCAATACCTGCCGTTGCCGTACGCGCCGCGAAGTTTTGACGCGCCGGGAGATTGGCAATACGACGCCAATTCCCTGACCGTGGTGAATGCCGACAACCGCGCTCAGGATCTGCGCCGGCTTAGCTACACCGTCGAGAGTGTCGACATCGAGCCCGACATCGAAGACCTAAGGAAGGCTGTTGCCGGCACACCCGCAGACGCTGCAGTGACGGCTAGCATTCCGTCCGACATTCCGGACTCCCTGGTTCAGCTGACCAATCGGATTACTGCGGATGCCGACACGGCCGCAGAAAAGGCAGCCGCAATCCAGGCCTACTTCCGCAGCAGTCAGTTCACCTACAGCACTGAGCCGCTGCCTGGGAGCGGTTATGAGGCGATGCAGAACTTCCTGCTTCGAGATCACAGGGGTTATTGCGAGCAGTTCGCCTCTGCCATGGCGATGATGGCGCGGGTGGTCGGCATCCCATCCCGAGTGTCGGTCGGCTTCCTGCCGGGTGAACAGGACGGACCAGTTTGGAAGGTCTCGATCCGCGACATGCATGCCTGGCCAGAGCTGTATTTTGCCAACTACGGCTGGGTGCGATTCGAACCGACGCCGGCCAGCGTGACTGGCACGGCGCCGCCGTGGACGGTACAGGACACACCATCCGACAGTGATCCTTCAGCAAACCCGTCCTCGGAGGCGACGGACAGCCAATCGTCACCGGGCGCCGAGCAATCGCTCGCGCCAAGCGTGCATCCAAACGTCCCCGGCCAGTCAACCGGCGCCGGGTTGGGGCGCACGCTGCTCTGGATCGGCATTGCCCTAGTGGTGCTGCTGATCCTGGCGGCCCCGGCGACAATACGAGTGCGCCGGCGCAGTAGCCGGCTGAACGGGACCGGGCCGGCTGAGGAGCAGGTGGAGTCTGCATGGGCCGAGATCAGGGACACCGTCGTGGACTACGGCGGGTCCTGGCCGGAAGGCTCGCCGCACACCATTGGCCGCGAGGTCGCGGAGCGGCTCGAGGAGGAGGAGTCTGAGTCGATGAGTCGGGTCGCCACCCTGGTCGAGCGATCGCGCTACGCGCGCGCTTTTGACGATGGCGGCGCTGTGGAGGAGCTACCCACGATGACATCTGAGATCCGACGTGGAGTGGCCGCCCCGACCGATTGGCGGCGCAAAACTATGGCGCTGCTGCTCCCACGTTCACTGTTTAGGCGTACGCCTAAGGAGCCCTAGCGGGTGAGCGGGTCAAGCCCGTCGCGGAGGCGACTCCGTGCGTAAGGACTCGCGTGCTTCGACAGGCTCAGCACCCATTTGCGTAAGGACTCTGGTGCTTCGACAGGCTCAGCACGCATCTGCGTAAGGACTCTGGTGCTTCGACAGGCTCAGCACGCATTTCCTCCTCACAACCCTTCGTCGCGGCGACGACGCCAGCGCTCCTCCATCTTGTCCATGAAACCTTGCCCGTCGTGGGCACGGGATCCCTGCGAGGTTTTCGCCCGATCGCGTGGGCCGGCATCGGCACTGCCGCCAACGTGTTGCCAGGAGTAGATGGCCGTCACCGCTGCTGCGACCATGATCACGAAGCCAAGGACACTCAGGAATGGGTTGATCGAGATACCTGCGATGAGGAGGCCGAGGCCGATAAAAAACCCTACGCCAGCAAGAGCCGCGCGACGCCGATGAACTCGCCTGGCGCTAGTCCCACGGAGTGCGTTGACCAGCTTTGGGTCCTCGGCCGCGAGCGCGGCTTCCATCTGCTCGAGAAGCCGCTGCTCCTCATCTGAGAGGGCCACGGGCCACCTCCCAAAGGTCTCGTCGTACGCGTGCCGTCATGATACGCCCCTCACACTCAAGCAGTAGATCCGATCCCTTCGGATACCGAATACCCACTGACGTGTGACTTGTGCACCCTGTTGACGGCATCGGGCCTCGTCCTTAGCTCGCCGATGTGGCTCCAAGTCTAGGTTGCGGCGGTGGGTATGGGAAACACCCAAACTGCCATTGCCAGCCTTCACAGCTGGCTAGAAACGGCGCGTCAGCACTGCTCTCTGAACCGCCGCCGACCCGAATTTTCCGACAACCGCATCGATTGCAAGATCGGCCTCCCGCCAGCCGCGTTCCGGGTCAGTCAGCTGTGGTTGCCGGTAAGCCCGATGCCTGTCAACGAGATGCTCGACCCGTACCCCGACGCGCCGGATCCGGGCCCTCCCGAGCGCCAGCCGCTGGTACAGCTGCAGCGCCTGGGCGTAGATCTCGTCAGTGACGTCGGTGGGTGCCGTCATCGTGGTAGATCGGGTGAGCTCGGTGAAATCAGCGAACCTCACCGAAATCGTGATGGTGCGGCCCAGCATGCGCTGTTTGCGCATCCGGCGAGCGGTGCGGTCCGCCATCCGGAGCAGCTCGCGGCGGATGGTATCGGGATCGTCGGTGTCCCTGCCGAAGGTCTCCTGCGAGCCGACGCTATGCTCCGGCTCCTGCGGGGTAACCCGGCGACGGTCTCTACCCCACGCGAGCTCGCTGAGCATGCCGCTAGCGTGCGGTCCAAAGGCCGGGCGCAATGTGGCTCGCGGAGTATGCGCAAGCTCACCAACAGTGAAGATGCCAAGACGGTGCAACTTCTGGGCGGTGGCATGTCCCACTCCCCACATCGCCTCTACCGGAAGTGGATGCAGAAACGCCACGACGTGACCCGGTGGGACTTCGATGAGTCCGTCGGGCTTTGCTGCCCGTGAGGCCACCTTGGCGACGAACTTGGTGGGACCTATGCCGACCGAGCAGGTGATCTGTTGTTCGTCAGAAACGACAGCGCGGACGTACTCGCCGATCTGCACCGGACTGCCGAACATCCTCACCGCGCCGGTCAGGTCCAGGAATGCCTCGTCGATCGAGGCGGACTCGACCACCGAGCTCACTGAACGAAACACTGCGACGATCGCTTTGGATACCGCGGTATAGCTATCGAAATCAGGTGCCAGGAAAGTCGCATGGGGGGCCAGCCGCCTCGCCTCACTCGACGGCATACCGGACCGTACGCCCCGAGCCCTGGCTTCGTAGGACGCCGAAAGAACCACACCGCGTGGCGAGCCGCCGACGATCACCGCCTTCCCCCGCAGCTCCGGTCGTCGGCGCAGCTCGACGGAGGCATAAAACGCATCCATGTCAACGTGCATCACTATGCGATGTGACATCTCGCGACTGCCTCCTATCGAACATTTGTTCGATACTACAGCAGCCCGTGCCGGCTACCGGGACGCCACGTCGATTGGGCGCTGCCGCGCTGCGCTGAATCCGACAGCCCGCTCCACCAAACGCAGGAAGGCTCTCGCGTCTCTGACCAGGTCGTCCGCCTCGCGGACACTGACAATCGAGATGGCACCATCGCGGATGGCATCTCGCTTGGCCTCAGTGGCTGCGAAGAAGGCCGCCCACTCGGCAAGTTCCGGCGCTACCTCTGCAAGCATCCGCCAGGCGTTGCGCGGCCGGCCGTCTATCCGGCTCAGGCCATGAGGTGCCCGGTGCCTCAGCACGATCGCGACCACGCGCAACGCCGCAAGGTGGGCAGCCAGGTAGCGATCACTCGGCCGTTGCGCCAGCTCGGCTTCGGCAAGGGAGCTGCGGGCGCGCTGCAGGTCGTCGTTGCTGGCCATCAAATTGGTCCTCTGGTCGATGTATACGAAACCCGAAGCGGCAACCTCGATGCAGATGGGGTCGAGGTCCATCTGCATCGAGCTAGGGCCGCATCGAGGCAAGCCATCACTGCGCGCCGCGAACGCACCGTGATGTCGGCCAAGCGCTCAGTGGGACCGCCATGCGAGGGCGTAGTCTTTTAGAACGCCTGTTCGAACGAGAGCTAACTTACACCCCGCGCCCGACAGTTCGTCAAGGGAGTGTACGCGGACGGACCCGCAAACCTTCGACGGCGCGACGGGGCGGGTTGAGGTCCAGGTCGTGGAAGCAGACCACGCGCTAGTTTCGCAGTGAGGAACCAGCAAGTGAGGAACCACAGCCTGCCGCAGCGAGAACGAATGCCCGCTGAGCCTCTCGAAGCGTGCCCTTCGACAAGCTCGGGGCACATAAGGAGCCCAGGGCACATGAGGCATCAGCCACACCTGCACGACCTCGTCACGGTGCTCGCTGCACCCACGCAACTGCTCTCACAACGCACCGGCCAGATAACCACCTCGCCCGATGGGCAGACGGTACAGGGCTTGATTCACGCCGACGTACGCGTGCTGAGTGGGCTCGCTGTTACGGTCAATGGCCAGCCAGGCGAGCACCTCGCCACGTTTGTGGAGGGTAATCGAGCCGAGTTCATCTTCCTGCTACGCACCGCCAACGGCGATCCGCGGCTGCGGCTTGATTGGTTCCGCCTCGTTGAGCCTGGGCGGCTTGCGGAGAGACTCATGATCAGCTCACGCCTCAAAGTCGCAACAGAAGTCGATGTCAGGGTTGAGCTGGCCTGCGATTTCGCGGCGCTGTGCTCGATCAGGGCGGGTACGCCGACGCCATCGCGTACCTTTCCGGAACCGTCCGGCGACCATATCGGCTGGGTACACGAAAACCTGGCACTGTCGCTACTGGCTGAGGGTGCCAATCTGGTGCTATCTGACGATCATTCCCGGCTGATCTTGCACTGGCAGGCCAGCGTGCCGGCCCACGGGGATGTCCGCCCGGCATGGCGGCTGAGCATCCGAGACACTCGCACTGAGCTTTCCGTCAACTCGCCCACCGAACCGCCACTCAAGATCACGAATCTGGACAGTCCTCCCAGCACTGTCGACGATCGCTTGTGGCCTTGGCTCATTAGGTCGCTGGAAGATTTGAACGGGCTCTGGATGGCGACACGCGACGTACCCGGAGACCGCTTCTTCGCCGCTGGGGCGCCGTGGTATCTCACACTGTTCGGAAGGGACAGCATCTGGGCGGCGCGGATGCTGTTGCCGCTTGATCTCGGACCGGCGCGAGCCACACTGCGCACCCTGGCCCATCGCCAAGGCACGCGAATCGACATCGACGCCGCTGAGGAGCCAGGCAAGATCCTGCATGAGCTGCGTGACAGCACACAGCGCTTGGGTAGGGCTGAGTTGCCGCCGATCTACTACGGCAGCATCGACGCGACGCCGTTGTGGATCTGCCTGCTGCACGATGCATGGCGGGCCGGCCTGCCGAGCGCGGAGGTAACGGAGCTGCTACCCGCACTCGAAAAAGCGCTGGGGTGGCTCACTGACTACGGCGATGCCGATGGAGACGGTTTTCTGGAGTACATCGACGCTAGCGGACACGGCCTTAAGAACCACTGCTGGAAAGACTCCTCCGACTCGATCCGCTTCCACAATGGTCGGACCGCCGAGGGTTCTATTGCCATCTGCGAGGCGCAGGGTTACGGGTACGAGGCCGCCATGGCGGGCGCCAGCTTGCTCGAGGCGTTCGGTCGGCCGGGCGCGGACCGCTACACGTCGTGGGCTGCTGAGCTGGCGATCCGGTTTCGCGCTCAGTTCTGGTGCGGGGCGGGTGATGATCTCTATCCGGCACTTGCCCTGGACGGCGCCAAAGATCAAGTCGATTCGCTCACGAGCAACATCGGGCACCTGCTCGGTACCGGCATCCTAAATGCCGAGGAGGAACTGCTGATCGCCCGGCACGTGACGAGCCCGGCGCTGGACTCTGGGCTCGGACTGCGCACCATGGCAGTGACCGATGCCGGTTATGACCCGCTGAGCTACCACTGCGGCTCGGTGTGGCCGCACGACACTGCGATCGTGATTTCCGGTCTGGTACGCGCCGGGCTGGCCGAGTATGCGGGTGGGCTGATCGAGGGTCTGCTCCGTGCCTCGGTTGCCTTCGAGCAACGCCTGCCAGAACTGTGGAGCGGCGAGGGCAGGGCCGTTCCCTACCCGAGTGCGTGCCGTCCGCAGGCCTGGTCGGCCGCGGCAGCTGTGGTCGTTGCCCACGCGGTCAACGCCCTATGATCCAGCTCATGCCCGCCAGCCCCCTGCCTGACAATTCCGCCAAAACCGCGCTGGTCACCGGCGCGTCGTCCGGCATCGGCCAGGCCACCGCCTGGAAGCTCATGGAGCTCGGTTACACGGTCTTCGCCGGTGCTCGGCGCGTCGAACGTATGTCGGATCTGGCCGCTCGCGGGATCCGTACCACGGCCGTGGATGTCACCGACGACGGGTCTATGGCGGCGCTCGTCGAGACAATCATCGACGACACCGGACGGATCGATGTGCTGGTCAACAATGCCGGTTACGGGTTATACGGCGCGCTGGAGGACGTACCCATCGAGGAGGCCAGGCAGCAGTTCGAGGTCAATGTTTTTGGCCTGGCACGTCTTACTCAGCTGGTGCTTCCCCAGATGCGAGCTCAACGCGATGGCTATATCGTCAATGTCTCATCCATGGGCGGCAAGATCTGGGAACCGCTTGGCAGCTGGTACCACGCGAGCAAGTTTGCGGTCGAGGGACTCAGTGACAGCCTCCGCGTCGAGGTGGCCGAATTCGGGATCAAAGTCGTGATCATCCAGCCGGGCACCATCCGCAGCGAGTGGTCCGGGATCGCAGCTGATCAGCTCGAGGCGACCTCGGCAGGTACTGCGTATGCCGGGCAGGCCAAGATCGTCGGAGCCGGGTTGCGCGCAGTTGATCACATGCGACTGGCGTCTGGTCCTGAGGTCGTTGCCGAAGCCATTGCAAAGGCGGTGCGGAGCCCGAGACCGCGTACCCGCTACGTGGTCGGTGGCGGGGCTCGCGGCATCCTGCTGGCCGAGTGGATCTTGCCCGATCGCGGCTTCGACCGCTTAATCCAGCTGGGTTACAGACTCGCCGCAAGAGTGTGACCGCTCCGCTCGCTGTCGCCTCGCTCTGTCTAATGGCACATGCCGTACCTAGCTTCCTCACGCTGTACATCGCATGCACGCCATGTAGAGCGTCAACATCCCACGCAGCGTGGGTTATTGACACGCGCATCAGGCCCTCGACCCACCCACCCGCGATCCCACCAGCCCAGGCA
Organism: Actinomycetota bacterium; assembly: GCA_046726195.1. Classification (GTDB taxonomy): domain Bacteria; phylum Actinomycetota; class Actinomycetes; order Propionibacteriales; family Propionibacteriaceae; genus Microlunatus. Next base: position 16,601 of record JBKPAB010000013.1, on the reverse strand, counting down.
TCGTGGCATGCTTGGCCCGCGTCTGCCATCCCGAGACGGCTAAAAGGAGTAAAACACGCTCAAGGACACTCGTTAGACGTCTTAGGACGGCTCGCGTGCGTTTAACGGCGTCGCGCGTGCGCCATGCGGGCACGACAATCCAGGGCTATCCGCCCCAGCCCATGTCGAAGACCTCGAACGTGGCGGCCATGGGGACACCTAATCGGGTCCCGGCTTGCCGCGCTCCACTCTCCAAGAACTCCGCGGGGTCGAACGAGTCCCATCCGAGGCCATCAATGTAAGCCTTGTGAGCCGCCAACGACGCCACGCCGCGCTCAAACGTCTGGGTGGTCTCGACAGCATGTTTTCCGTCTGGTGAGAAGGCTGCCCACACCTGCCTTACCCCGCTCCAACGCTCCAGCCCATCCTCGATCTGATCATGAAACACCCAGCGATTTGCGGCATCGCGTACGGCGTCCAAGGTCGCTCGCCCGGTGGCGATGTGGTCGGCCTGGTTGAGGCTCTGGCCACCCCAGGTCTCGCGGAAATTGTTGGTGATCACGATCTCGGGCCGATGGTGCCGTACGGCGGCGCAGACGGCTCGGCGGAGCCCGACTCCGTACTCCAACACTCCGTCGGCGAGGCCGAGAAAATCGACAATCTCGACGCCGACGATCCTCGCTGACTCCAGCTCCTCAGCCTCCCGTACCAGCCGCGCCTCGGCCGGATCCATTGCGTCGATGCCTGCCTCGCCACTGGTCAGCATGGCGTACACCACGGTCTTTCCTTGATCGGTCCAGCGGGCGACGGCTGCCGCGGTGCCGAACTCAAGATCATCTGGATGGGCGACGACGCACAGTGCAGTCGTCCATGACTCGTCAACAGGTTCCAGATCTGGCATGCGCCTAAGGGTATGGCTGCAACCCCACCATGAAGGTCGGGCCCTACGCTCCTCTCATGGAACTGCCTCCGCAACGCGCCTAATGCCTGATCCCATCGTTGTTATCGGCGGCGGCTTGGCTGGATTGGCTGCCGCGGCACGGCTTGCCAAGGCCGGACATCAGGTAGAGCTCTACGAGCGGTCCGAGACACTGGGCGGCACCCGGGCGCCATATCAGCTCCAGGGTGGCGGCACAGTTGACAATGCACCCTCGATCCTCGGCTTCCCAGCCCCTTGGCGCGACCTGTTCCGCAAGAGCGGCCGACCACTGGAGGCCGAGCTGGCCAAGATGGGCTACGCCTTGGCACCTGCCGGGCCGCCTCAGATGATCTTCGCCGACGCTGCCGAGCTCCTTCTGCCGAGCGACCGTGGCGGTCAGTATGCCGCGCTGGCTGAGGCGTACGGCCGCCCGGTCGCCGAACGGTGGCAGCGGCTGCTTGATCGGCTTGATGAGGTGTGGCAGACGCTCCGCGGGCTCGGCCTGGAGGCTGAGCTGCGCAGTCGCCGACAGTTACACCGGCGCGCCCGGCGGAGCCTGCTGGGACGTCGCATGTCCCTCGCGGATCTCGCAACCTCCTTTGATCACAAGCATCTCGGCGCCCTGATTCGCAGCATCGCCTACCGGTCGGGTTCGGAGCCCGAACAGACGCCGGCTTTCGTGGCCGTCGAGCTGTCCACGGCACGCAGGTTCGGGCGCTGGCAGGTACAACCGGTCGACAGCAACGCCGCGCTCGATCTGGGCCGCTCCTCGATTCTTGTCGAGGCCCTTGCTGCCCGACTGGCGCTCCGTAAGGTGCGCGTCCACCTCGCCTGCTCCGTTGAGCACATCACGATTCGCGACGGCCGGGTCGCGGCAGTCGCCACCAGCGACGGAGAGCACCCTGCAGCAGCAGTCGTCGCTACCTGCGACCCGTGGCAGACCTTTAACGAACTGCTTCCGGCCACCACAGCCCGGAAGACACGGCGCCAGCTAGACCACCTGAGACCTGCGGCAGCCCCCACCATCACCCACTGCGAGGCACCGGCGCCCAACGGCCTGGTCCATGAGACGGTCACGCTCACCGAGGCCGGGGTGCCGGCCCTCAGTTACCTGCACCGGTCGTCCGGCAAAGGCGTACGGACAGCGCACGACTTCACCCGGACGCTTCCCCGCCCTTCGTTCGGTGTGGCCTGGCGCGGCTTCTCAAGCTGGCTGCGCCGACCTCCGGTGACAACCGAAGTACGCGGCCTGTACGCCGCGGGGCCATGGTCACCTGGCGGTCCGAACGAATCCCAGGTCGTGCTCTCTGCGGCCCTTGCCGCCTACGGCTGTCACGACTACCTGACCCGGCCTACGGCAGTGGCGTCTCGCAGAATCTGACTGGTTTGGCTCAAACCGCGTACGGCGCAATCTCATTTGCGACGGTCTACGCCTCGCTGGTGAGTCTTGTCTATGTCACCTGGCTGTTTGTCGCCGAGCCGCACCTGCTGAACGGCACCGAGAGTCAGGTTGAGCTAATTTTCGAACCGGGATCTTTCATGCAAATGGTCGACGGGATCGGCTACACCTTCATGGGCGTCGCCGCCTTGTTCGCGGCACCGTGCTTCACCTTTGAGGTCCTGCTGCTTCAGCTGAACCGGATGCTGCGGGGCAGGTGCGCCTACTTCCGGCCCGGCGTGTCCAGCGTCACCTCAAATACCTGAGCGCCCACACCTGGCGACGGGTTTTCGAATGGTTGCGCCGCAAACACCGCCGGAGCACCGTGAAGGAGCTCCGCCGACGCTACTGCGGCGGCGGATGGTGGCCGGACACGGAGGAACGGGCAGCTGTTCAACCGGCGAACGTGCGCACCACGCGCTACCGATACCGGGGAGCGGCCATACCCTCCCCCTGGTCGGTCACGGCTGAGGACACAGCGAGCCACCGCGGGGCTTGTGGAGCGCCCGGTGCCCGGAAACGGGCACGCCGGGTGCGGGAGGCGGCTCGGGGAAACCCACCGGTGGAAACACCGGCAGGGCGGTGGCGGCTCGGATGAAAAGCGGCCGGCTGCACCCTACCTCCACGTTTGGCCTGACGTACGCGATCGTCTCCTCGATAGCCCGGCGCGAAGCCGAGATGGTCGCCGAGATCGCCCGTGACGTCGGCTTGATGGAGCAGCGGGTCATGGCTGAAGCGGATGAGGATCCGCACCAGTTCCTCAACCAGCTCTTTGCGGCCCGGCACGAGCTGTTGACGATTAAGACGATGGCCGAGCAGGGCAGCGAGATCTATCGGCGGGCAATCAAGCTGACCAAATTTGCACACGCCGAGGGGCTGGAACTGATGAAAGACGTGCTCGACCAGTACGAGACGGTCGCCCATATCAGCGACTCGCAGCTGTGGTTTTTGATAGGCGTTACTGAGTTCAATCGTGCGCGTACCGACACCAAGATGGCCATTGCCGCTGAGCGCCTCGCCGTCATAGCCGCTGTCACCCTTCCCATCACATCGCTGTCCTCGGTGGCCGGGATGAACGTGATTGTCAACGAATCCACGCACTGGGTATGGCTGGCCATCCTGCTATTTATCATGCTCATCATCTCGTTGATCCTGCTGCGCTGGACCCACAAACAGGGTTGGTGGTGACAATCCGAGCAGCGCAGCCCGTTATAGCCGACCGCATCCAGCACGACGTCGCCTGAATTGGCATCGTCGGCTCCGCTCCGCGTCGGCCACGCTGACGTTTGGCCGGACAGCGGTCGTCGGGCTGAAATCCGTCGCCGAGTATTGCGGATGGTCGCCCGCGCCGGCGCGAACGCCGAGGTAATCGTGGCCGACATCCATCCGGTTTGTACTGAGGAAACTTCCCGCCTGGTATATCCGCCGCCATCCCTCGGCTCCGAACCACGGGCTGATGTGTATCGGAGAGACCTCCGCGCCTGTGCTTCTCGACCGTTTTGAAGGCAGCTCAGATTCATCCTGGATAGATGACTCTTCTGGTGGTTCTGCTGGTGATCTGGCTCATTCTTGCGATCGTCGGTTTCGCGATCGAAGGCCTTGTTTGGCTGGGGATTATCGGAGTCGTTCTCCTTATCGGAACCGCCATCGTCGGTGGGCTGGCCCGGCGGCGGTCGAGGAGCAGCCGGAAGGTCTAGACCAGCCGACCAGCCCTAAGAAGCCAGGCGGGGGTCTGCACACACCAGGAAGCCGCGTACTGCGCCGCCCAAGATGTCCCCGACACCCGCACCACGCTCTGGCGTCAAGCCCATCGACCAGCCAGTCGCCAGTACGCGCCGGGGGCGCAGGCGCGGAGGACAATGGGGAGTCGCAGCCATCCGGGGACGGCGACCTCCGCGCGGTCGCGAGAGACCCCTTTGATGAGTGCCGCCGCGACTTGCTCGGGCGATACCGGCCGGGGAAAGCGGCGGTGATAGGGCACACCGCGCCGATCAAAGAATTCGGTCTCCACCACTCCGGGATTGACAATGGTGACGCCGGTTCCGGCGCCATCCAACTCGACGCGCAAGCTGTCGCCGAAGATCATCAAGGCGCTCTTCGACGCGGCGTACGCGGCCTCGAAGGGCACGCCCAGGATCCCCGCGATCGACCCGATCAGGACTAGTCGCCGCTCACCTGGCGGGTCGGCCAGCAGCGGCAAGAGGTCGCGGATTAATCGGATGGGCGCCACGGTATTGATCAGAAATAGCCGGTCCAGATCTGCGTCAGCGTACGTCGCCAGCGCGGCACGCTGCCCGACACCGGCACACAGCACCACCAGATTCCAGCCGCCGCGCACCTGCGGAATCTGAGCATCGGACCTATCGCCCGCCTCCAGGTCAAAGGCGACCGTCTCAATGCCCAACCTGCCACTGAGCTCGGCCAGCCGCCGGTCGTCGCGGCCTGTGGCGACGACCCGGCTACCGGCGTCGACCAGCGCGGCGGTCACGGCTCGGCCGATTCCTCCAGTGGCACCGACGACCAGCGCCTGGGCACCACGGAGTTGCATCAGGCGGCTCGGATCGACGGCGGTTTGGATGCAGCGGTCTTGACTGCGTGGGCGGCCGGCCAATCCGCCATCAGCTGAGCCTGATGAGCGGCAATCAGTACGCCGGCCGCCATCGCCAGACCCAGGTAGCACAACGGCTGGGTTGCGAGCAGGGGCTGGATCACCGCCAACGGCGCCAGATGAAGGGCAGCCACTTGGAACGGGAACGCCGCCACGATCAGCGCGAGACTCAGGGCCAACCGTCGATCGGCTAATAGATCGAGCAGCAACCGCGGATGCAGCGGCCCACGACGTGGCGCCGCCCGGGCCGATTCATGTTGCAGGTAGCCCGTGGTGCAAAAACACCCCGCTGCCAGCAGCGCCAATGCGACGGCTGTAGCGACCAGGCTGACGGTCACCCCCGGTCCTCGCGCGGCGCCTCGGAGTTTGTCGTCGGCTCCTCGGCTTGGGCGACGGCGTTCCAGGCGTCGTCGAGCGCTTGCCGTACACATTCAGGCCGGAGGTTCAGTGAGGCGTCCAGCTGCAGTCCGACGCAGGCGGTCGGCCCGAAGGTCAGCAGGCCGGCGGTCAGCGGGACGGTCGGGGCGAGCGGCAGGAACGGGTAGACGGCCCGAACCGGGGCGTCGGCGAGCCAACGCGGCTGGCGTGAGCCGGGAAGGTAGGTGAGGATGGCGTGGAAGAACCGGCGGTGATAAACGCTTCGCGCGACAGCAGCGTGCAGCCGGGGCGGCAGCCGGCCGGCCAAACGCATCACCGCGTACGCTGCCTGTGGTTCGCCCCGGCGAGCACTGCGACGAGTCGCCTCGGTGATCTTGTCGATGCGAGATCGGAGCGTCATCGGTTCCACGGGTAGGTCGACTGAGATGGCTCCGGTTTTGTTGCCGAGGAGCCGGTCCCCACGTCCACGGACCGTCGTTGGCACCATGACGCGTAGCGGCGAATGGGTATTCACCAGCCCAGCTGGTACGAGGAGACGGCTCAGCGCCTCGGCCATCAGTCCAAGCGCAAGTTCCTGGGGACGTACGTGTACCCGGCGCGCTGCCGACAGGAAGTCACCGCGTGGCGCATCCCAGGTAACCAATACGCGGCGCCGGCTGACGGGGCCGGCCGTGATCGGCTGACGACCAGCCGGCGCGTTGGCGGCGAGAATGCCGAGCCCCGAGACCATCCGGGCCGAGCTCCGCAGCAAGTTGACCGACCGTCCCGTATTTATGGCCTTCCTCGGCTTGGCGATTGCGGGCGCACCCGACGCGAAACCTGCGGCGGTGTTTCCGCCAAACACCCGGTCGAGGATGGGCAGCGCGGCGAGCCCGTCGGTCACGCTGTGGTGCAACTTGATGGCGACCAGACTGCAACCGGTCTCTGAATCCTGTACGAGCCCAGCACACCAGGCCGGGCCATCCTCGGGCAGTGGCTCAGACCAGAACGCGGTGACGGCCTCGAGCAGTCGCTGCTGCGGTCCGTGGTTGGGAATGGGCACCGGCGCTACGAGATCCCTCACCTGCCGGTCGAGGCTCGCCTCGGGGTACGGACGCCATCCTGGCCGGGTGGTCCGGACGAGTCCACGCCGCATGGCCGGCAGATCCCGAAAGCCTCGGATGATCTCCGCCCTCATCTCGGACAGCGCGGGCACGGTGCCGTCCGGTCGTCGGCCGAGCTCGATCACGACGCCCAGTTCCTGCCGGACGTCGCGGCTGTCAAGGTAGGCGAAGAACGCGTCACCGGGCGCCATCGGGCTAATGCCGGATGGCAGGTTCGCGAGGTGCTGCACACCGTCGGACGCTGGCGCTGGGCGTGCCCGGACTGGACCGACATGTCGGCCTTCGACAGGCGCCGTCCTGAGCTCGTCGAAGGGCGCCGTCCTGAGCTCGTCGAAGGACTCAGGGCGCAGTTCGCCGGACGCTGGGCGCGCTTCTGACGCTATGGCGCGAATGTAGTCCGACAGGTGTCGGCGGTCGGTAACGAGGTCCGCGACCCCGGCCACCACCATCAAGTCAGCGTTGGCAGCGCCGTGTGCCGCAATAGGCCGGTACATCAGAACTGGGGTGCCGACCGACCACGCCTCCAGGGCCGTCACAGCGCCGCCATTGGTCAGCAGCAGGTCGGCCTCCGCTAGCAGGTCAGCCATGTCGTCGGTCCAGCCCAGCACGACGAGTCGATCAGTTGGCTGGTCAAGCAGCTGCAGTCGACGTACGAGCGCCGTGTCCCTGCCGCACACCGCGACCACCCGGACGGCAGCTGAGGCGGCCAGCACTTCGGTGATCGTGTCCACGACATCACCGAAGGAATAGCTGCCGCAGGCCACCATGATGGTGAATCGGCCATCGGCACTATGAGGGCGGGGCGAGCGCGGCGGGGCGGCAACGAGCGTGCGTGGGATGCCGACGATCACCCTGGCAGCCGGCTCGGCGGCCCGGGCAGTCTCAGCCGAGACCTGATGCATGACGACGGTGACGTCTATGTCGCCGTAGACCCAGAACGGGTGAGTTGCGAAGTCGGGCACCCATGCGCCGACCGGCACGGCCAGCCCTCGGTGCCGGCGCAACCAGGCCAAGCCAGAGCTGCCAAGGGGATAGGTGGAGACGATGAAGTCGGGATCGACGGAAGAGATGATCGGTGCGAGCCGGCGGCCGGCCCAGCTTCCGGTGAATCGTTTGCACGCGTCGGCAAACCGCCGGTGGCGCCACAACGAGGCGTAGCAGAGCTCATATAGCAACGGTGTCAACTCCACGTTCGTGACATAGATGCGCCGAAATACCGGCCCAACCGCGGCACCCATCACATCGAGCGTGTCCACCCGAGTCAGCTGACTCCCTGGCCAGCGCTGCTCAATCTTCTGCTCTAGCGCTGCCGCTGTCGAGTTGTGGCCGGCACCTATGTCGGCCGACACAACGAGGACTCGTCGTGGCTGGGCGTCCAGCGCCACACGCCTGTCGGAGTGTTGCTCTATCTGCTGCCGGCGCCCCTGGGCGAGGCCGAGTTTGCCGTACCCTTCGTCAGGCGGCGGCGTTGCGACGGGTGTGGTCACGGCTCACCTGGAGGGATTGGCATGACAGACCTCAGCTACGGGCGGCCCGGATGGTCTCACGCAGAGATCCCATGGTGGCGAGGACCGCGGACGGTTCGTACCCGCAGTGCGCCATGCAATTGGAGCACCGCGGGTCGCGGCCACGGCCATAGGCTTCCCAGTCGGTTTCGGCGATGAGCTCGGCGTAGCTGGCGGCATAGCCGTCGGCCATCAGGTAGCACGGTCTTTGCCAGCCGAACAGCGAGTAGCTCGGAATTCCCCACGCCGTGCATCCGAAGTCGGTCTTGCCCTCGAGGAAGTCGAGGAACAGTGGCGTGTGGTTGAGCCGCCACCGTTTCCGGTTATCCCCGGTGAATACCTTCTTAAACAAATCCCGGGTCTCGGTGACCCCCAGGAAGTGATCTTGGTCAGGCGCCTTAGCGTACGCGTACGCGGGGGAGATCATCATCTGATCGACTTCCAGGTCGTCGTTGAGGAAGTTCAGGACATCGATGACGGTCTGTGGAGTGTCAGTGTTGAACACGGTGGTGTTGGTGGTGACGCGGAAATCGCGCTCCTTGAGCCAGCGGACCGCGGCAACGGCTTCGTCGAATACACCCGCCTGCTGTACCGACGCGTCATGACGTTCCCGCAGGCCGTCCAGATGGATCGTGAAGGCGAACCGTGATGACGGAACGAAGTTGAAGCGATCCCACCACTTACGCACCAGCAGCGCGTTCGTGCACAAGAAGACGTACTTCTTACGGGCCACCAGCTCGTTGGCGATGACATCGACCTGCGGGTGCATCAACGGTTCGCCGCCGGCGATTGAGACCATCGGCGCGCCACACTCCTCGACGGCCCGGATGGCGTCCTCGACCGGCATCCGGCGGCGCAGCTGATCGGCCGGGTGCTGAATCTTGCCGCAACCGGCGCACCCAAGGTTGCAGGCGAACAGCGGCTCGAGTTCGACCAGCAAGGGAAACTTGTCGTTGCCGCGGAGCTTTTGCCGCAGCAGATAACGCGCCACTGTCAAGCTTTGGCGAAGCGGCATGCTCATCGTGGTCGGATCTCCTTCGGTAGCGTGAACGTCGTGGTCTCCTCGGTGATGTTGCGGTGCTCCAGGTGCACCCGGCCGAGTCCGGCCAGGGAGGCCACGATGTCGTCGATGAGTGAGGTGGGGGCGGACGCGCCAGCGGTAATGGCCAGGGTTTGTACGCCAGCAAGCCAACCCAGGTCGATGTCGAAGACGTCGTCGATCAAGTGGGCGGGGGTGCCGGACCGCTCAGCCAGCTCCGCAAGCCGTTGAGAGTTCGAGGAGTTGGCCGAGCCGACCACCAGGCAGAGGTCGGCTTCTGTTGCGACGGCTCGGAGCGCCAACTGCCGATTGGTGGTGGCGTAGCAGATATCGTCCGACGCCGGGCCGCGCAGGGCCGGAAACCTGCTGCGCAGTACGGCGACGATGCCGTCGACCTCGTCGGCCGCCAATGTGGTCTGGACCAGATAAGACACTCGTTCGGGGTCCGCGACCTGCACCCGCTCTGCATCTGCAACAGTCTCCACCAAGACGGTGCGGTCGGGGCGTTCGCCGATAGTGCCCACCGTTTCGTCATGTCCGCGGTGGCCAATGAACAAGATCGTGTGGCCGTCGTCTGCGAAGCGGCGCGCCTCGACGTGCACCTTGCTGACCAGCGGGCAGGTGGCGTCGATCACCTGCAGCTGGCGCTGCGCGGCCTCCACTCGTACGGATGGCGCAACGCCGTGTGCGGAGAAGACCACTGTGGACCCGTTTGGCACGTCGCAGAGCTCATCGACGAATACGGCTCCGGCCTGGCGTAGCTCGGTGACCACATGGCGGTTGTGGACGATCTCCTTGCGTACGTAGATCGGGGCGTCGCGCTGCACCAGGGCCTGGTTGACGATGTCGATGGCGCGTACCACGCCGGCGCAGAATGAGCGGGGTCCCGGTAGCAGGACGTACCGCTCGCCGACCGCCGCACACCATGCCTGGAGCGCGGGCCCGACCAGCGACAACCCGGACAGCGCGTGCCGGAGCCGAGCCAAGGTGGCAGGGCGCCACAGCGACGCGTTGGCGGTGTCGGCGACGACCCGCACGACCGCCAGGGCCGCGTGCGGTGCCTGGCCAGCCAGCCAACTCGATTCCATGTCCACCGCGAGTGCGTCAGTAGCGGCCAGCCGGGTCCGCTCCTGCCCGGTGACAATGTGGTCGGTGCTCAGCACGGGTCCGATGTGCACCGGCAGTCCGGCCCGTCGCAGCTGCGCTGCGAGCATCGGGGCGCTGGGGCAAGGCCGAGTGCCGCCCGGACCGCGTACCTCACTGGCCACAACGACATCGCCCGCTTGCAGAGTCGGCGCCAGCCCGCCGGCCACCCCGGCGACCACCAGCCCGTCCAGGGAGTCGCCATGGAACCGGGAGGACCGCCGCGGACCCATGCCCGTGACCTGAACTGGGAGCCCAGCTAGGCCGCGGCGCAGCTTCCTGGCCTCGAGCAGCGTGGGCGCGCACACCATCGCCGCGCTCACGGCACGCTCCTGTCGAGGTAGCGACCCAGCGCGCTGACGGGAAACACCAGCCGGTAGAGGTGGTAATTGATGTAGAAGTCGCCGGGGAAGCCGGTGCCAGTGAAGTACGGCTCGTCCCAGCCGCCATCGCTGGTTTGCCGGTCGATCAGCCAGCGGATCCCGTCGTTGATCACGGGACCGTGCTCTGATTCGGCGGCGAGCAGAGCTAGCAGCGCCCAGCTGGTTTGAGACGGTGTCGAGTTGCCCCGGCCGCGCCAGCCGGGATCGGTGTAGCTGCGCAAGTCCTCACCCCAGCCGCCGTCGCTGTTTTGGTGCGCGACCAGCCAGGCGATGGCGCGGCGGATGGGTGCGCTGTCGGCGGGTACGCCGGCGGCGATCAGGGCGGGTACCACCGCGCCCATGCCGTAGACGTAATTCGCACCCCACCGCCCGAACCATGATCCGTCGGGTTCCTGGGCATCGATGAGCCAGCGCACTCCGGATGTGACGGCTGGCCCGTCTGCTGTCCGGGTCGTGAACATCTCAAGGACATGGCCGGTGACGTCAGCGCTGGGCGGGTCGATGACGGCACCGAAGTCGCAGAACGGCAGCTGGTACAGCAGCTCCCGGGTGTTGTCGGCGTCAAAGGCCGCCCAGCCGCCATCTCGGGACTGCATCCCTGCCACCCAGCGGCGGCCGCGATCGGTGGCCGCCCGCCGCTGCGCTGTGGGTCGTACGCGGTCCAGGGCCAACACCACCTCGGCGGTGTCGTCGATGTCGGGGTAGTTGTCGTTGTCGAACTCGAACGCCCAGCCGCCGGGGGCAAGGTCGCGGCGTACTGCCCAGTCGCCACGGATACCGATCTCCTCCGCGACGAGCCAGTCGGCTGCCCGCTCTAGGGCGGCATGGTCGGCTGACAGTCCCGCATCGCGGAGCGCGATGATCGCCAGGGCGGTGTCCCAGACGGGAGATTGGCAGGCTTCTATTCGCCGGCTCGGACCGGTCGGCGTCTCATCGAGAATGGTGAACCGATCCCAGCCGGCAACCCCACGGGCGATGACAGGATGGTCGACCGGGTAGCCAAAGGCGTGCAGCGCCATCAGCGAATAGACCCAGGGCGGTTGTATGCCACCCCAGGAGCCGTCGGCCTCCTGGCGCTCGACGATCCAGGCAGCCATCCGGCGCAGGGCGAGCTCGCGTATCCGGCGCAGCGGGTGGCGATGATATCGGTGCAGCACCGCGTCCAAGGCGCCAAAGGCGGCAGCCCACCCATGTGGTCGGGTCCGGCTGCGAGTTCCGCCGACGCGAAGTTCGTCGACGCTGAATCCGAGTTCTCGTCTCGGGCGCAGGGTGCACAAGATCGTCAGCGGAGCGATGGTTTGCCGCGCCCAGCAGGCGAAGTCGTACAGGCTCAGCGGGGCGCGTGCCGGTAGCAGGATCTGTTCCGGTGGCATAACGGGGACGTCATCCCAGGAGTATTGACCGAACAGAGCCAGCCAGAAGTGGGTGAAGACGCGGGCTTGTTCCAGTCCACCGAGCGCATGCACCACTTGCCGAGCCTCGACCATATGGTCCGCGTTGGGCAGGTCGCCGGCGAGCCGGAGCGCGACATATGCCTCAACGGTGGTGGACAGGTCTGCCGGGCCACCATAGAAGTTGGCCCAGGAACCGTCGCTGCGTTGTTGGCCGCGGATCCAGCGGGCCGATTGTTGCCGCTGCTCTGCGGTGTCGATGCCGAGGAACCGCCGGAACAGCAAGTCCTCGGCATCCATGGTGACGTTGGTCTCCAGCTCGCCGCGCCACCAGCCGTCCGCGTGCTGCAGCCGAAGGAGGTGATTCACGGCACGGTCCAGGCAAGCCTGGACCGCCTCATGGCCAGGTGCGGTGTCCGCTGCGACAGCTCTGCCTTGCTCGGAAAAAGTCGTCATCTCAGTGATCCCGTCCGGACAGCTGGATGGCGAGCCGGCGAAGGTCTTCCGCGATGCCGGGCGGGAAGTGCCCCCTCCGGAGGAGGTCAAGAGCGGTCGCCAGTTCGGCATCGGCCGTGCTCTCCGCCCAAGCCCGACCGCCCGCCTCCTCGACCAAGTCGGCAGCTTCGGTGAGTTGCGCCTCGGTGAGCTGGGAGTCGGTGAGGTATAGCGCCGAGAGCCGTTCTCCGGCTGCCGTCGAGGAGGTGAGGGCAGCGACGACCGGCAGCGATTTCTTCTTTGCCCGCAGGTCGGAAAGCACCGGCTTTCCCGTTCTCTCCGGCGTTCCCCAAATGCCGAGAAGGTCGTCGATGAGCTGGTACGCGACGCCCAGATGCTCACCGAACTGGGCCAACCTCATCGCCAGGTCCGCCGGCGCGTCGGCCAGCACGGCCCCGATGCTGGCGGCGCACGACAGCAGGGCGGCCGTCTTGTCCGCAGCCATCTGAAGGCACTCGCTCAGTGTCACGTCGCGGCGAGTCTCGAATTCGAGGTCGGCGAGCTGTCCTGCAATCAGTCGCCGGGTGCTGGCAGCCAGACAACGGATGGCCCATGACCGGTTGGCTGATGGTGCCTCGGCGAGCACCTCGTCGGCCAGCCCGAGCAGGGCGTCGCCGGCCAAGATGGCCTGGCCGCTACCAAAGACTGCCCACACCGTCGGCCGGTGGCGGCGCATCCGGTCGCCGTCCATCAGGTCGTCGTGAAGCAGCGAAAAGTTGTGGACCAGCTCGACGGCAATAGCAGCGGCAAGTCCCGACTCCGCCGGCGATCCTGCCGCCTGAGCCGACAGCAGGGCCAGGACTCCGCGTACGCCCTTGCCACGCGGATAGTCGGGCTCGCCGCGCTCATCCCAGAAGCCCAGGTGGTAGCCGCAGAGATGGCGTACCCCTGGGTCGAGTCGGTCGAGGGTGCTGCGCAGCTGCGGCTGGATCAGCTCCCAGCCGGAGCTGAGCCCTTCGACAAGCACAGGACGGCGCGTCTCGACGGTCGGCGTCACCATGGGCCACCCCCCGCGACAAGATGGTTCGGCGCGTCGGTTGGGACGTAGTGCTGAGCGGTCAAGAGGTCGGCAGCAGCGTGGCCGCTGCGCACCGCGCCTTCCATGGTGTCGGGCCAGCCGGTCGCGGTCCACGCCCCGGCCAAGACCAGGCCTGGCAGCAGTGTGCCGGTCCGGGGTCGCAGGCCGGCAGTGCCGGCTCGTTGACAGAAGGTGGCGCGGGGCTCGCGAGTCACGAAGCTGTCCACGAGCTGCGCCTGGCCTGCCGCAGGGATCAGGGACTGGAGTTCGTCCCATTGCTGGCGACACAGCTGTCGGCCAGGAATGACGGTCAACTGGTTGGCGTCGGAGACCGAGGTAACCAGGTATTGGCCATGCTCGAGGGCAACGGTCTGGGTACGGTCGAAGATCCACTGCATGGTGGTCTCCGGCGCTGCCGCGAAGGGTACGTCGAGGACCGGGCGGTCGATCACAAAATGACAGTTCACGATCGCCGAGCTGCCGAGGTCGGCCCAGCGATCGGAGCCAGGACAGGCGCCTGGCGGGATGAGTTGCGCAGCCGGACCGTGCGGGATTGCGACCACGACCTGGTTGCTAAGGAGATCGCCGTGGCTGGTGCGGAGGATAAAGCCCTGTCCGTTGGGTTCGATCCGTTGGACGTGGCTCCGAGTTGTCACTGCGACGCCGAGCCGCTCCAGGAGCCGGGCCGTCCGGACGGCGTGGAGGTCGTTGAGCGGAACGCGGGCCATGCCGATGTCGCCGTTGCTGGGGCCGTCGAAGAGCCCGATCTGGAAGACCCGGGCCGCCAGCGCCAGCGATGCCAGATCGGGGTGCAGATTGAGGGCGGCGACAGCGATCAACCCCCATAGGCGGCGCACGGCTCGGGCCGACTGATGATGATCCCGCAGCCAGCCTCCGAAGGTCTGCAGGTCGCTTGCCGGGTTGTCGGGGTCGACCTGGCGTAACGCTTGTCCAGCGAGGAGGGCACGGGCGCGTTCGGTCGGAGTGAGTCCGGCGTATCGGGCCAGGGCGGGCACCACATGCCAGGGAGCCGGGAGACTGCCGCGGCGCAGTCGGACGTGCCGGCCGCCGGGCAGCAGAACGGTGATATCCAGTCGGTCTTGCAGCTCGACGAGGTCGCTAACGCCGATGCGATCTAGCAGGGCACGGTACGCGTGGTAGCAACGCAGGAACACGTGCTGGCCGGTGTCGGCGACCAGCCCGGTGTGGTCCAGGCTGCTGGCTTGACCGCCGAGCCGGGTACGGCGTTCCAGCAACCGGACCGCACGCCCGCGCCCGGCCAGCCGGACGGCAGCGGCAATACCGGCGAGCCCGCCGCCAACAACGACAACGTCGGTCACCGAATCGCTCGGCCCAATCTCGCTCGGCAGGGCGCTCATACCCGGGCCACCGTTACGGCGCGTACGGCGACCGCCAGCTTGGCCGGCCCCGACAGGCTGAGCCGGGAGGTGGTGACGGCACCGGGAGTGGCGGCGATCTTGTTGAGCAGTCGGCGATAGATGCCTGCCATGGCAGCGGTGCAGGCGGCACTGCGGTGATCAAGCAGCGACAGCAGCCGCAGGCCGTCGTCGTACCAGCGTCGGGCCCGTTCGGCTTCGAACCGGATCAGTGCCGCGAAACGGTCGCTCGGGTCAGCAATATTGCCGGCATCGTCGAGGGGAAGCGTGCAGCCGAAACGGTCCAGGTCCTGCTGTGGCAGATAGATCCGGCCATTCTGCCGATCCTCGCGTACGTCGCGGAGGATGTTGGTGAGTTGCAAGGCGACGCCAAGAGCATCAGCTAGCTGGAAGGCTTCTCCAGTGTCGTCGATTACGCCATAGACACCGACCGACAGCTGGCCGATGGATCCCGCGACCCGTCGGCAGTACCTGACCAGGCTGTCAAAGTCGTCGTAGTGGCGGCCTTCGACATCGGCGATGCAGCCGTCGATCAGGTCGTTAAAGGACTTGAGCGGGATTGGCAGCCGGCTGCTGGCATCCGCGAGCGCGGTGAGGATTTGGTCGCCTGACGCAGGCGGCTCAGGCGGCCTCAGCGCGGCGAGCTCGTTGCGGGTCTGCTCAAGTAGCGAGAGCTTGGTGGCAGGCGGCAGATCCCCATCGCCGATGTCGTCTATGCGGCGCGCGACAGCGTAGACAGCGGTCATGGCGCGGCGCTTCACCGACGGCAGCAAGGCGATCCCGTAAGAGAAGTTTCGGGCCTGGCGCCGAGTGATATCGGCACAGGCGGCGTACGCAGCGGCTAGTTCCGGCGCTAGGGCGGCAGCACGTGACA
Source organism: Actinomycetota bacterium (assembly GCA_046726195.1). GTDB lineage: Bacteria > Actinomycetota > Actinomycetes > Propionibacteriales > Propionibacteriaceae > Microlunatus. Next base: position 931 of record JBKPAB010000013.1, on the reverse strand, counting down.
CAGCGCGACTCATCCGGGGTACTTGACCTTCGCGATGGCCCAAGCAAGGGCGATGTCGCGCGCCCGCGGTTTGGGTGGTGTCGGCAGCGGGTCGTAGTCCCGAGCTCGCAGCCGAGCGGCGGCGGCACGACCTCCGGCGAGGTAACCGGACACCGCCAGCCGTGGCCATCCCGACAAGGTGGCCGCCAAGGGCGCACCGGCGTTCAACCAGGCGAGTGCCCGGTCGGTCTCGAACGCGAGCAGGGCGCGCAGCTGCGGACTGGCCCGTACGCCGCCGAGGTCGGAGGCGTTGACTCGATACCGCGCCATGTCCTGCTCGGGCAGGTAGATGCGCCCGGCGGCGTAGTCTTCGCCGATGTCTTGCCAGTGCTCAATGAGCTGCAACCCGGTACAGATCCGATTGGACAACGCCAGCCGGTTGGCGCTGACGCAGTCAAAAATGTGCAAAACGATCTCACCCACGGGGTTGGCGCTGTAGCTGCAGTAGCCGAGCAAGTCATCGAAGGTGGCGTAGCTGTGGACGTCCTGATCCATGACATTGGCGTGCACGAGTGCCAGTAGTGGGTCCGCGGGCAACAGGCAGCGCTGCACGGTGTTGGCCAGCCCCGCGACCACCGGATTCCTTACAGGTTCGCCGCGGTAGAGCGCCTGCACCTCGGCAGCAACCTCAGCCAGCGCACGCCGCCGGTCGCCCGGCGCTTCGTCTCCGAGGGTGTCGACGCGCCGGGCGTACCGGTACACCGCCAGCAGGTCGTTGCGGAAGCGCGCCGGCAGCAGGCGCATCGCCACCGGGAAGTTTTCACCGGCCAGTGTCTTCTCCTGGCGCGCGGCGGTGTTCGCGGTCGGCTGCATGCTTAATCAGCGCTCCTTCACTAGCGTGGCGGCCAGTTGGGTTTTTCGCCCATTGCCACCATTCGTTACCGACGACGGC
>JBKPAB010000012.1:0-5374 GCA_046726195.1 Actinomycetota bacterium | reverse complement strand
AACGCGATCGCGAATGACCTGGTCCCCTCGGGCGGGTCCACCCACTCCAAGGGAGGCGAGAGGTTATCCGCTCGTTTTCCGTATTTCTGAGCCATCTCCTGGCCGTCGTCAAAGGCCGGCGACTGCAACCTGAACACGTGGATATCTTCCTCCTTAGTGGCCGGGAAGAAGCTCGAGGTCGCGATGTCGACCCATCTGGGCGTACAGCTCCGGCGAACGGGTGCGGAGCGTAACCGCCGCGATGACGCCAGCAATCGCGGCAACAACGATCAAGGCCGGCAAGATCCAACGCAACGGGCTTTCCGGGTTACCGATCAGCAGGCCAAACTGTGAGGCCGCGTAGATTGCGACGGCGGTCATCGCCACCCCTCCGACAATTGGCGCGACGATGGTGCGGAACACATTGGAGTCAAAGTCCCGGTACCCAGCGAAGAAGGCGATTACCGCAAACGAGGCCAAGGCCATCAACACGATGATCGCCAAGGTGCCGAGCTGGGTTAACCAGGTGAACAGTGCAAGGACGGGATCTTGCTGGGTAAGAACGAAGATCAAGACAATCACGAAAGCCAGGATCGATTGGCTGAGCGATCCGGTGTAGGGACTCAGATGTTTTGCATGAGTGCGGCCGAGCCGTGCAGGCACAAGCCCTTCTCGACCGAGAGCGTAGAGATAGCGCGCCACCGCGTTGTGGAAAGCCAGCAAGGCCGCGAAAACGCTGGAAACGAACAGTAGCGACATGATCACCGTGAAGATCGGCCCGACGTACGTCTCGCCCAGCGCGAAAAGGAAGACGGTGGGATCGGGTTGCAGACTACCGAGGTACTCCTGCAAGCCGGCCGCACCTTGGCCCTCGACCATGAGGTAGGTGGTCACGGTGTAGAAGGCGCCGATCGTCAGAACCGCGACATAGGTTGCCCGAGGGACAGTTCGTTTCGGGTCCTTGGCCTCCTCGCTGTAGATCGTGGTGGCCTCGAAGCCGATGAAAGCCGCAAAGTTGAACAGCAGGGCGAGGGCAACGGAGCCGGAAGTGAAACTGGCCCAGGTAAACGGCGTCGCGGTCAGGGGTGCGGTACCGCCCTGGCCACCATTGATCAAGATCACCGCATCGAGAATGAGAACGATCAAGAACTCCAGACTGACCAAGACCGCCAGCACCTTCAGCGATAGGTCTACCTGCCGATAGCCGAGCACAGCGATGATCGCGATGGCGGCGAACGCGTAAATCCACCACGGCAGACTGATACCGAGAGTGTCGCTGAAGAATCCGGCAGCAGCAGCGGCGAACAAGCCATACAGGCCGATTTGCATGGCGTTGTAGCCGAGCAGGGCGATCATGGCAGCGGCCCCGCCGGCGGGCTGTTTGAGACCTCGGGAGACGAAGCTGTAGAAGGCTCCGGTGCTCGTATGGTGACGGGCCATGGCGGTATAGCCGACCGCGAAGATCAACAAGATCAGGCTCACGATCACGTACGCCAGGGGAATCCCGGGGCCGTTACTGAGCAGCATGGCGACTGGGGCACCACCGGCCATCGCGGTCAGCGGAGCAGCCGCCGAGATCACAAAGAAGGCAACGGCGAGCACCCCGAGGCGGCCATGTCGCAGCTGCTGAGCGTCCCGTCGGGCGATGTCGGCCGATGTTGAGGATTCACCAGCGGATGGCGGTGGGCTCGACGGCGTTTCTTGAGTCACGAGAGCTCCATTCTCTTCAATGCGTCCCAGACGGTTTCGGCTTGCGGATGCCGCGAAACTCCCAGTCGCCGCCTTTGGCAGTGGACAACACCTCTTCGGATTCGCTCGGCTGTGCACCTACATGGCTGCGGATGGGCGTTGGCCCTTCCACAATGTGGTTGCGCAGCGTGCCCAGGCCCTCAACCTCTACTTCGACCACGTCCCCGGGATAGACGGTGCGCGATATCGCCGGTGTTCCGGAGAGCAGGATGTCACCTGGCTGCAGCGTGATCGTGCGGGCGATGTCAGCCACCAGGTAGTGCATGTCCCACTTCATTTCATTGGTATTGGCGTTCTGGCGGATTTGCCCGTTGACCAGAGTGCGGATCTGTTTGCCATGGAAGTCCCAGCCCTCCACGAGTCCAGGCCCTACCGGGCACAACGTGTCGGCACCTTTGACCCGGAGCATCGAACCAGAGTCGGTATCGCGGAAATCATGGAGTCCGTAGTCGTTGGCAATCGAATAACCACGGATGTAGTCACCGGCCGCGTCTGGCGAGACGTTCCTGGCTGTCCGGCCGATCACGATGGCGATCTCGCCTTCATAGTTCAACCACTTACAGCCCAGCGGCCTGACGACCGCCGAATCGTGGGCATTGAGCGCAGACACCGGCTTGTGAAAATAGGTCGGTGCCGGTGGCAGGGTCACCATCATCTCCTCCACCCGGGAGGAGTAGTTCAGATGCACGCAGATGATCTTGGTTGGCACCACCGGCGCGAGATGGAGGGCTTCATTGACGCCGATTGTGCGGCCATCGCCGGCGACCAACTCGTCGCCGTGACGCTCGACATCGACAATGTTGCCGTCCAGCAAGATCCGCCGCGTTTCGCGCAGAGGCATGGGCACTCCTTGGTCTTGCGGTTTGGCTCAGCCGGCTGCAGGCAGGTCCGGGCCAGCTGTCTGCCGGCGGACCTCGGGATCTTCTGGGGTACGGCGCGGTCGCGGAAAGCCGCCCTCGGGCCTGTCGAACCAGTAGTGCACCTGCCCGGTCCCGATCGAATTCTCGTACTCTCCGTAGCGGCGACCGGTTGCCGTGCAGTCACCTTCACCGAGCGCACCGATCATCATCAGGTAATGCCCGAACCGGGCCTCTGGGCGGAACCGGTAGAACTCCGGCATGGTTTCCAGCACCCGAGCATGATCACCAGCTTCGAACCATTCCATCCGCTGTGCATCGGCGGCGGCGGCCTCCGGAGTGAAGATGTGATCAATGCCGGCGGCTTCATGTTTACGCAGTTCACGCAACGGCCAGAAGGTGTGGCTGAGCGCCCCGGAAGCCAACAGCACGACCTTGCGGTCACTCTCGGCGATCCCGTCGCCCAACGCTCGCCCAAGGCGCAGGTTGTCCTCGGTATCGGCGGTCTGGCAAACGCCGATGGAGATCCACCTCTTGTCTGGCAGGCCCTGCCCAAGGAACTCCCACAAGTTGGTGGTGGCGTAGAAGATCGGAAGATGATCATCTGAGATTGCGGTGATCCAGGTTCCATGATCGTCGGCCTTGGAGGCGATCAACTGTGCAAGTTCCGGATCACCCAGAAAGTCGTAGGGCCGCTGAGTCATCCCCCGCGGCAGCTCCTCGGAGGTGAACAGGCCTTTGCGCCGCTCCTGCGCGGTGACGACGAACTCCACCGTCGTCGCCCAATGGGAGTCCAAGACGACCACGGTGTCGTAATCGAGAGTCTCGAAGACTTCTCTGCGCAGCTGCTGGAGCCCAGCGACCAGTGTTGTGTCTTCCCCGTTGTTCAACTCCCGGCGGATCTCCTCCGGCAGCACGATGGTCGGGACGTGCGCGATCAGACCCGCGCCCACCACCTCGCCCATGCAGGTGTTCCTTTCGCTCTTGGTCTAAGACCTTTGGTTGCGGTTCTCGTTCTTGATAGTCCAGCCGGTCGGCGAGAACACGGTGTTCTTGATGTCGCAGTAGAAGTCGAAGGAGTAGATCCCGCCTTCGCGGCCGATCCCGGACTTCCGGTTGCCACCGAAGGGTGCCCCCAGGTCGCGGACAAAAAAGCAGTTGACCCACACCGTCCCGGCGTTGATCCGTGCGCTGACCCTTTCGGCTCGATCAGGATCGCCGGTCACCAGGGTCGCCGCCAGCCCGAACCTGGTGTTGTTGGCCATCTCAACCGCCTGCTCTTCGCCGGAGAAAGTCTGGATGGTGAGGACCGGTCCGAAGACCTCCTCGGTCAGGATCTCACTGCCTGGTTCGGCGTCGACGAGGATCGTGGGGCGGTAATAGAGATGTCCGAGTTCGTCATTTGGGGAGCCGCCCAGAATGGGGTGGGCACCGGCGGCCAGAGCTCGCCGCACAAAGCCGTCGACCCTTTCGAAATGCCGCCGCGTGATCAGGCAGGACATGTCGGTCGCCTCGTCGCGCGGGTCTCCCTGCACGATCGTCTTCGCCCTGCTTAGCACGGCGTCTTGGAATCGGTCGGCGATGGAGTCTTCGACCAGGATCCGAAAAGCACCCAGACAGACCTGCCCAGAATTGTCGAATTGCTCCCCGGCCAGGCTGACGGCCAGGTCTAAGTCGGAGTCAGCGAAGATCACCAGCGGTGACTTGCCGCCAAGCTCGAAGGACAACGGCACGATGTTGGGCGCAGCGGCCTTAGCGATCACGCCGGCAGTCGGAACCGAGCCCGTGAAGGCCAGCCGGCGGATCCCGGGATGCGCCGTCAACGGTGCTCCAGCCTCAGCGCCTGAGCCTTGGACGACATTGAATACCCCGGGCGGCAGCCCGGCTTCGCGAGTGATGTCGGCCAGCAGCGACGCGGTGAGCGGAGCCCACTCGGGTGGCTTGGCCACAACTGTGTTACCAGCCGCGAGGGCGGGCCCGATGCGCCAGGTGGCGAGCATGAGCGGCGCGTTCCACGGCGTAATAACAGCAGTTACGCCGGCTGGGTCGTAGGTCACCCTTTCCCGGTGGCCGCGGATTTCACCGTCGGGGCGCTCGAGTTTTTCGAGGTAATCGGCGAAGAAGCGGAAGTTCATCCCGACCCGCGGCATCACGCTGCGTCGATGCGACCGCAATAGTGACCCGTTATCGCGGGTCTCGACCCTGGAGAGCTCCTCGACGTGCGCGTCGACACCGTCGGCCACTTTGCGGAGGAGTTCAGCCCGCTCGCCTCGCGGCAGCGCAGCCCATGCGGGGAAGGCCTGCTGAGCCGCGCGTATGGCCGCGTCGACCTCGGCAGTGCCGCCAGCCGAGATCTCCGCGATGGGCTGTTCATCAATGGGTGAGATGTCGGTGAATGTGGTCTCCGAAGCGACCCGTTCCCCACCGATCCAGTGCCGGGTGTCGACCTCCACGTCCTCGACCGACGCTGTCGTCATCCGTACCCCTGTCTGTCTTGAGCGCCGTGCACCCCGATCTTGTCGAAGGGCGCGCTTCGACGCACAGCGCGCATCAGCCGCTCCCGGTTGACGTCCTGCTCATCCGATCCGGTATCGTTAGGGCCCAAACGTATTTGGATTTGATCAGTTCGTCAAGGCCGGGGAGGGCCGGATGAAGGCAGCGGCAGCGGATCCGGTTGCAGCCATCGACTGGCGCCAACGGGCGGCCGCCCTCACCATCGACGGCGGGATCTTCGTTGGAGGCGAGCGCCGTGCCGCAATCGATGGCTCAACCAGGGTTGTGAATTCGGC
>JBKPAB010000011.1:0-10578 GCA_046726195.1 Actinomycetota bacterium | reverse complement strand
GTGGACGGCGGCTGGCCCTCGACTCGCGCCTTCGCCAACGCCGGCATTACCGGCCTGGAGGCAGTCGAGGCTCCCATGACGCTGACGAGCTACGCAGCCGAGAAGACTTTGGTCTCCGGTCCGGTTGCCGAGCGGCTGTTGGCGAAGCTTGACGGCACAGGCGTTGTCGGTCTCAACCTCGCAGTGGGCCCACTGCGCCGCCCGTTTGCCGCGAAGGCACCCCTGCTCGGGCCGGATGACTGGGCGGGTGCCACGTTCCGGGTCTACAACTCACCGGTCCAAACGGATGCTGTACGCCTCCTCGGCGCGACGCCGGTGAATCTGAGCTTCGAATGGATCGATGAGGTGCGGGCTGGGCGCCTGCGGGGTGTGGAGTTCGACATTGCGCAGTACGCGCAGAACGGCAACACCACCGAGGCCGGTTATGTCACCGCCAACGTCGTTCTGTGGCCGAAGGTATTCGTCTTTGCTATCAGCCAAAAGCGCTTCGACGCGCTGACCGACAAACAGCAGGGCTGGGTCCGGGAGGCGGCCGACAAGGCGATGCAGGTCTCGGTCGATGCGACCTATGACGAAACCACCATCGCACGGGACCTGTGCGGGAAAGGGACGCGCTTCACCGCCGCAAGCCCAGACCAGATCGCTGCGCTGCGCACCAGCCTGCAGCCAGTCCTAGACGGCCTCGGCGCCGACCCGGCCAACGGGGCTCTGCTCACAGAAATCGAGGCGATCGCGGCGAATCACCCAGAGCCTGAGGTCCCCACCGTACCCGAGGACTGCCAGCAGGGCACGGCGGATGAGCTGTCAGCGAGCGGCCCACCAGATCAGCGGTCCGACCTGCCTGACGGTGAATACCGGGTAGAGATCACGACGGACGACGTAGCGGCCGCGGGGTGGACTAATGGCCCGGGCCACTCGGGGACGTGGACGTTGAGGGTCTACGAAGGCACGTATGAAATGCGGTGCCGTCCACTCGACGATCCAGGGATTGACTGCGGACACTCTGTCGAAGATGACCCGCTCGAGGCCGGCTACCTGCGAGGAACCGGCGATACCGTCATCTTTGTGCACGACCCTGAACTGGTCTCCAAGCTGACCGGATGCAAGCTTCCTGTCTCCGAGACGCTGCCCGATCACTGCGGGCCGGGTGGTGGCGTCACGTTGACCTGGGAGATCGAGGGCGACAGCCTCACGTTTACTGGCGACGTGGGGGAGCATGAGCTCGTCCTCGAACCTTGGCAGAAGATCGATTAGCTCCGGACTGTCGCCGTCACGATTGTGCCCGCTCCGGGTGGGCTGTCCACCCGGAGCCGGCCGTTCAGTGTTGCCAGCCGGTCGGCCAGCCCCTGCAGCCCCGAACCGGTCGGGTCCGCGCTGCCACGTCCGTCGTCGGAAATGACAGCCTCGATGCCACCGTTGATCCGTCGGACGGTGATGCCAATCCGCTTCGCGTCCGCGTGTTTGACTGCGTTGGCCAGCGCTTCCGAGCAGACGTAGAAGAGTGCCGCCTCTGTGTCCTGGCCGCTGCCCGCGTCAGCGGCAACGGTCACCGACACCGGAATCGGGCTGCGGCGGGCCAATGCCTCCAAGGCCTCCTGAAGCCGCCCGCTCCCGAGACGTGTCGGAGGTACTCCTGCGATGAGTTCGACGATCTCTGTCTGGGCAGTGACCAATTCACCGTCAACTATGTCGAGCGACTCAACCAACGCTTGGTCCCGGGCTGCTGCCCGCACGGCGCTCAACTCCGACTGGGCGAGCTGGAGGGACACTCCGACATCCTCCCGAAGCTTGGCAGCGGCCCGCTCCCGCTCGCGGTCCGCGGCAGCGACGATCCTCGCTCGGGACGCCTCGAGCTCGGCGAGCTGCTGCTGCTGCTCGCGTTGCAGACGCTCGTGTCTTACCGCCAGCCGGACGGCAGCTGTCACCGCTTCGGCTGTAGCCGGATCGTCCAGGGTGGACGATTGGTACGCGACGACCGCAACCGGCCCGTCGGCCTCAGCGACTGTGAGCAACCTCTGCTCCTCGCCTCCAGTCGGGACTGAGCGACCCTGTTCGTCGACGTACCCTGCATCGGCGCCGTGCCAACGGAAGACCTGAACATTTGAGTCGCCGAGCGCACGCCCCAGCACGACCGCGAACCCGTTGAGACCCGCAAGCCGCTCGCCGGCGAGCAGGCGGTCGGCCAGCCCTGCCCGGCTCCGAATGACTGCATGGGCGGCGACGGGGAAGGCCGCAGCGACCGCCAGGAGCATCAACTGATAACCCACCAAAGCCAGGATCGGGTCGAAGGCCGCCGCTCGCAGACGCGAGACCGACCACGACGCGCCGAGGACGGTCGCCACGGCGATGGCCGCGACCGCCGGGTATGTCGTGGCAGTAGAGCGTCGGCCCTTGATCAGAACAAGCAAAGCGACCAGAGCGAACACCGCTGCCACACCGATCTGGGGCAATAAGCCGAACGCGACCGGGGCGGCCAGACATGCCGACAGCCAGCGACTCAGCCCGCGTAACCGCCCGGCCGGGAACGCGATTAATGCCACAACCAGCACTGCCTGGTGTAGGGATCGGGCCGCAGGCAGTAATGAAGCCATCAGCCAGGCCGCACCAACCGCCCCCATCAGCAAGCGTTCTGCAGATGGTCCAGGCGAGGCTGCGGCTCCAACAACGAAGGCCAGCCCAGTTGCTATATCCAACGTGATCAGCCACAGGCTCGCATGTGGTGCAGTGGCGTCAGCACGTATTGCGAGGACGGCAAGCACGCCGATAGCTATGGCGGCAAGGAACCACACAGCAGCTCGGCGAAGCCTGCCAGCCCAGTCAGCTCCCACGCTGGAATCGTGGCACCGGCATGCCTGAAGGACCAGAGTCGAGGGTGCGCGCAATTGCTCGAGCGGCGATTATCCGGCTGAGGGTTGGTATCGGCTCATCTCGAGCCTTTCGAGTTCGCAAGGGCGATGACCCGCTCCAGGGTCGTCACGACGAGCTTCGGGTCGGCTTCGTCCATCCAGTGGGGTGCGTTGACCGACTCCCATACGCCGGGCGACCAGCGCTGGACGAACGCCTTTCGGAGCGGGTCGTCGGCGACGTCTCCGCGGTCGGATGGATCCTTGGCTGCCAGATAGATGAGCGGTACGTCTGGCTCTTGATCGCGACGGTCGTAGGCCCACTTCGCAAGCCGGCAGTTGTCGATCTTCTCAAGCGAGTCCCAGGCGTCGGCCTCGCGGTTCGCCTTCAGGCACATGCCGTCGAAGCCGTGGCGCTTGTCGATGATGAAGTCGTCCGGGATCGAGGAGTCCAGGAGGAGGATTCCCGCGGTCCTGTCGGGGTGGGCAACGGCGTACGCGCCGGCGACTAGGCCGCCGAAGGATGCTCCGAGCAGCACGAAGGGACCGTTCTCGCCCAGGGCGTCGAGCACGCCATCGACGTCACCGACGATGTCTTCCGGCGTCTGAGTCCCCTTCACAGTCTCGCTGCGCCCCGTGTTGCGTCGCTCGTAAGAACAGATCCGATGCTTGCCCTGATCGACGGCCTCGATAGCCTGGATCGCGCTGACGCCGAGCTTGCTCCGGTCCGGCGCCCAGCCGGTGAAGTAGACGACAGTGGGAAAACCGCTGCCGCCGCAGCGCGCATAGATGTCGTGACCATCGACATCAAGCAAGCCTTCGACGGTCTCGCCCTGCTCGACAGGAAGGTCGATCCGGGGTAGCGCCGAGTTCGCAAGTCTGGCCGAAGGCGACGTTGAGGCGATGGGCGCGCCAGCCTCTGCCTGGTCGGCGATGTTTCCACCGTCGCACCCGCCAACGATCAATACCAAGGCTGTGAGAGCGGCAGCGGTGCTGCCCGATCTTGTATTCATGATGTGCTCCTAGTCGTCCGATGGTTGGACGCTACGGACCGGACTCGGCATGGCCTACCGGGTTTCCTCGGTATTCGGATGTGGATAACACTGAGCTGAAAGCCTCACCTCCCGGGCCCGCAGAATGGCGCAGTGGCCCGGCTCGAGGGGAGACCCATGGCAGGCCTTTAGGCACCCAAGCGACGGAGAAGCCGGTACCAGTCCTCTCGGATGACGATTGCGCGCGCTGATTGCCGGATGCCAAGGCACGGAGCTTGCCAACCGCAAGGATGAGGCAATTGTCAGTTTGGTGCTGACCGGAACCTCCCTTTAGCGCTATCTGAGGCTGCGTGCTCGACACCAGCTTGCAAGACTCCCTGAGCTGTGGCTTGGTAGCCGCGGTAAGCCGATGACCACCAGTGGCGTCACGCAGATGGTTGGGCGGCGAGCCACACTCGCCCGCATAGGCCAAGTCAACCTGCACATGCTCCGGCACGCCGCTGCCTCGTATGCCATGGAGCACGGCTTGGCGATGATGCGGCTTTTGGCTGGCGTACCCGAACGAGCTCAACAGTTATGGCGCAGCTGCTGATGATGAGCGCGCACGCTCAGCACACCGGCGTCTCCCTCCCGGTGATCGGCTGTGAACGGCCTCTGCAGAGCTACAGCTTCAATGTGATGGCATCGAAGAACGCAACCGAGTCACGGTCAATCCGATAAAGCCGATCCCGCTCCTCTTGGTAGCCGGGCAGTCCCACCCATGCGGTGAATGCTTCCGCGAATGCCTCGTGAGAATCAGTCCTTGCGTAGTTGCTGACGGGCTTGGCCCACCACTGATACCCGAGCAGGTCGTCAAGGGCATGCCCCAGCTCGTGAACTACCTGGTCCATTCGCCTTGGACCAAACGGCAGCACGATGGTCGGGCGCCGTACTGACCTCGGTCGGTGGCCCTGGAGGCGCTCGGAGACGTATTGCTCGATGGTCCGGAAAGAACCCCCGTCATGGGCTACCTCGACTTTGTGAAGACCTGCGAAAACCGGATCGCCGATGAAGAAGTGCACAAATCCCAGATGAGTGGCAATCGACTCGGGGAGCCAGTCGAGCGCGATCGAGAGCAGCTCGCCGGCGTCAGAGCCTTGAATGCGCTCCACTAAGAGTCCCTCCCATTACCGGTTGATAGCCGGCGGGTGGCATGTGTGAGACCACCCGGCGAACCTTCCAGTCCGCAGCTTTCAACTGTCGTACGGATCCCCATGCGCTGCAATACGCCGCATGTTCCCGGAGGCGGCGACAGCGCTGGCCGCAACCTAGCGCGTGAGCTTCGGCAGCCTGATTTGCGCAGTGGGTTCGCAGCACCTTCGCCGAGGCTGCAGGTAGCCGGATTGTGCGGCGCGACTTGCTCGACTTTGAAGGATCGATTACAAGACCCGTCTCGGGCAGCCGCTGCGCACTCTGCCGGACGTGGAGAACGCGACTGCCGGTTGGGGCTTCAGATATCTCGAATCGCTCTACATGACTAGCGGCCCTGGAGGCGCTGGCCGACTCGTCGATCTCATGATCATGGGCGTGATGGTCGCGAGGATGGCAGCTGCACCGGCAAGCGCCTGCCGGAAGCGTTCATGCCGCGGCGTGAAGCGTCACCGTGCCTGCCGTTCCGTCGATGGTAACGATCTGGCCGGTCAGTAGCCGGTGGGTGGCGTCGCCGGTGCCGACGACGGCGGGGATCCCATACTCGCGCGCAACGAGGGAGGCATGGGCGGCCAGACTGCCGCTGTCTGTTACCACGGCCGCGGCGCGGGCGAACAGCGGCGTCCACGCTGGGGCGGTGGTCTTGGCGACCAGCACGTCGCCGTCGCTGAAGGCCGCGAAGTCTTGCGGCCCGTGCACGATGCGGACTGGACCGGTGGCGCGCCCGGTGGATGCGGGATGTCCAATCATCGCCCCTTCGGCGGTTACGGCGCCATGGCGGGCCTGCTGCACCGCGCGGTCGATGACATCGCCGATCAGCGGTGTCGGCTGGCCGAGGGTCAGAGGGGCGGCCAGTTGGCGCAGGCGCTGCCAAATGTCACGCCGCTCACCGATGCCGACGATCTGTCCGCTGATCCGGCCGGCAAGTGCTGAGGTGACCTGGTCGCGGGTGCAGAAGTAAACGTCGTCGGCCTGCTGGATCGCCCCGATATCGGTTAGGTGCTGTCCGAGCCGGGTGGCACAGGCGCGTAGCACTGGCCAGGCCAGGGTGAACTCGTGAGCCTGCTGCTCGCGAACGACGGCGTACCGCTGGCTAACCTCAAGCAGTCGCCCGAACGCCTCCAGCATTCGGGGGCGGCCGGTCAGTGCGACGCGGCAGCGTCGCTCGGCGGCGACCCGTTCCTCGGCCAACCTCACCCGTCGATCAGCAGTAGCCGCTGATGGCGACGGCGGCGTGGGTAGTTCGCCGGCAAGTGGGTGGTACCAGTCAAGGCTTTGCACCGCATGCTCGCTCAACACCGGCTGAACCTGTGGCAGGCCGCGCAGCAGCAGCTGCGCCCCACCCGCCTGCTCATGCAGCACGTCGGCAAGGTGCCGGCGGACGAAGCGGGTCAGCCGGGCCTCCATCTTCCACGCTGACCCGCCCAGGATCGCCAGGTACCACAGGAAGATCCCGGCCTCCCGGCCGAGGGTGTCGATGAGCTCCACGAGGCGGTGCGGCGGTGCAGTGTCCTCTTCGGCGGCCGCATTAGCGACTAGTCGTCGGTAGCGGGGCAGCTGCATCTGGCGCCACTGGCGTTCCAGGTCCGAAAGCACCGCTTCGTCGGCGCCGGCCGGGTCGCGGCTGACCCGGATCAACGCGTTGTAGAGGATCTTGACCGCTCGGCCGCGGCCCTGCCACAGCACCTGGGCGATGATTCTCGGGGACGGGATCGGGGGCGCGTTGTAATACCAGCCGTTGACCAGGGCGTACCGGAACGGAATCCGCACACGCACGCTGGCGTGCATGCCGTCGAGGTAGCCATCCTCCAGCACCGGCAGCAGCCAGGTGGCGAACAATGGCGTGACCGCCTCCGGCAGCCACTCACCAAGCCGGAAGTTGCGCATCCACAACCCCGGCCCTGGCGCCGTCCAGGACACCGGCTGCGGCACCGCGGTCATCGGCCGGGCCTGCAACAGCCACAACCGGCCCTCGTGGTCAATGGCCCACTCGATGTCCTGCGGCTGGCCCCCGAACCGGTCGACGATCCGCGTAGCCAGCTGAGCCACCGCTTCGGCTTGCCGAGCGGTGAGAACCGGTTCTCCGTTGAGATCGTGGCGGGTCACCGCGGCACCCCGGTCTGGAGTAATGGTCCATTCCTCACCGGACGTCTCACCGGACACCAGCCGATCACCCAGGCCCGTGACAGCCGTCACCACAGCCTGGGTCCGGTCGCCAGTGACCGGGTGTGCGGTGAACGCCACACCGGCCGCAACGGAATCAACCATCGCCTGTACCAGCACCGCCATGGCTGCCGACATGCCGCCATGGTGCTCGTGATAGGCCGCCACCCGTTCCGACGCCGCGGCGGCAAAGCATCGCCGCACCGCGGCACCGAGCTGTTCGGCCGGCACGTTGAGGTAGGTCTCGTACAGCCCGGCGTACGAGGCATCCGACAGGTCCTCGGCGGCCCCCGAGGAACGCACCGCGAACCGGTCTCCGCCGAGACGCGCGGCGGCCGCCCCAAGCTGGCCGTCCAGATCCGGCTCGTCGAGCGCATCGGCGGTCACGATGATGCCGGGTGGCACCGCGAATCCAGCCGCCGACAACTCCGCCAGCCTCGCCGCCTTACCGCCCAGCACTGCCCGGTCGGTAGCGCTTGCCTCGGCAAGGTTCACGATCATTGAAATGGCGTACACCATCGACACCTCATAGGTAGTATTACAAACTATTGTGATGCTACCTCTTCATAAGTAGCATTGCAAAGTATTGTGAAGCTACACCAGACTCGAAAGGGACTCTAGATGCTGCCGATGCGACCGGAGCTGCTGAAAGGCCACCTCGATGCGCTGCTGCTGGCCGTCCTGGAGGCCGGGCCACAGCACGGATACGCGATCATCGAGGCCCTGCGCGCCGGCAGCGGCGGCGCGCTCGACCTGCCGACCGGCACCGTCTATCCGGCGCTGCACCGACTGGAGCGGGCCGGACTCATCGGCAGCGCCTGGGAAACCGTCGGGGGACGTCGCCGCCGCGCCTACCACCTGACTCCCTCCGGTCGGGCCGCGCTCGGGGAGCAGCGCGCCATCTGGGAACAGTTCTCCACCGCCGTCACCGCGGTCCTCGGCAGGCAGGCATGGCTGGCGACCACGTGACCACACAGCCTGCGCAGATCCAGCGGGAGGCATACTGCCGTGACCTCGCCGCCCGGCTGCGCGGGCCACGCCGGCGCCGCGAGCAGATCGTCGCGGAACTCCGCGACGGCCTCGACCACGCCGTGAGCCACCACATCGCCAACGGACTCACCGAAACCGAGGCCGCCAAGGCTGCGATCGCTGAGTTCGGTACCCCTGACGCGGTCGCCGACGCGTTCGCCGGGGAGCTGGCCACCGCCTATGCCAGACGCACCATCGCCCTCTTCGTCCTCACCGGACCCCTCGTCGGCATCTGGTGGCTCCTGCTGCTCCAACCGCACCCGTGGCGTACCGGCCTGGTCGCCCTCATCATCGCGATCCCGGTCATCCCGCTCCTCCCCATCGCCCTCGCCACCGCCGCCACAGCCCTCGCCACCACCGGCCGGCTGATCCGCTGGCTCCCCGAATCCAGCCCCCGACAGGCACTGACCGCAACCATCGCCATCGCCGCTCTCGTGCTCCTCGGGGATCTCACAGTGCTCGCCGTCTACGCCGGATCAAACATGCCAGCAGAGCCACTCGCCGCGCTCGCCATTACTGCAAGCCTGCTCCGTATCACCTGCAGCATCATCACTCTCCGGCATGCCATCGCAATCCGGCGCGGCCTCTCAGCCACGTCGACAGACGGTCCGGTGTAATCGGATGCTCCCGATCCTGACGGGTGAAATCTTTGGGCTTCCGATCCCCGACGCTGGCCCGGTCTTCGGGACTGCCCTAGCCATCCACATTGCCTGCGGGCTGACCGCGGTTATCGCCGGGGCGCTCGCGGCCACCGCCAAGAAACGCCGCGGCCGCCATCCCCGAGCCGGACACGTCTACCTGTGGGCACTCGGCGGCATCTTCACCACCGCCACCATCATGGCCGCCATCCGTTGGCGAGAAGACGCCCACCTCTTCGCCATCGCTGTCATCGCCCTCGGCCTCGGCCTCTACGGCTTCCAGGCACGACGACGCCACCGATCCGGATGGCCCACCCACCACGCCATCGGCATGGGCGGCTCCTACATCGCCCTACTCACCGGCTTCTACGTCGACAACGGCCCCTTCCTTCCGCTCTGGAACCAGCTACCCCACTGGACCTACTGGCTACTGCCGAGCCTCGTCGGCATACCGCTCATCTGGCGGGCACTCCACCGCTTTGCACGATCAACATCCGACAAGCCAAGCCGTACGCCCGCTCACATCTAGTCGCCCCGGCCACGCCGTAGCCACCTGTCCGTGCTGATGATCAAGTTGTATTCCCGCTCATCTCGCCAGCATTGGCGTGGCAGCGTTCAGGGACGCCGGCTGCAGGTGGTGCGGCCGGTTAAGGTCGTTGAGGCTCGCCGTACCTGATGACTTCCCCCGGTGCGGAGTTCAGCGGGAGACTGGGGCATGAGCATGCGCGGAAGCCGGGTATGACCGTTTCGCCGGGCGAGCGCTCGGCACAGGATCGGTCAGCGGTGATCCTGACCCCGGATCAGCGGGTCCGGGTGTTTGTTTCCTCGACGTTGGAGGAGTTGGCTGAGGAGCGGGCGGCGGCGCTGCGGGCGATCCGGCGGCTGCATCTGGTTCCGGTGTGGTTTGAGTCTGGCGCGAGGCCTCATCCGCCGCAGAGCATGTATCGGGCCTATCTGGAGCAGAGCCAGATCTTTGTGGGCATCTATTGGCAGCGGTACGGCTGGGTGGGTCCGGGCATGGAGATCTCGGGTTTGGAGGATGAGTTCCGGCTGGCCGCTGGGAAGCCGATGCTGTTGTACCTGAAGCGCCCGGCTCCGGACCGGGAGCCGGGACTGACCGCGATGATCGACGCTATCCGTGCGGCGGGCACGGTTTCCTACCGGCAGTTTGCTACGGCGCGGGAGCTGGAGCGGCTGCTGAGCGATGACCTTGCGGTGTTGCTGAGCGAGCACTTTGCGGAAGCGACGATCAGCAGTGATGCCTTGCAGGAGCTGCCGGCTGGCACGGTGACGTTCCTGCTGACCGATATCGAGGGTTCCAGCCGGCTGTGGGAGACCGAGCCGGAGGCGATGGAGGTGGCGTTGCAGCGGCATGATCGGCTTCTCGCCGAGGTGATCGAGGGGCATGGCGGGGCGGTGATCAAGTCCCGGGGAGAGGGTGACAGTTTCTTTGCTGTCTTTCACAGCGCGGTGTCGGCGGTGGAGGCGGCCGGGATGTGTCAGCTTCGACTCGGCCGTGAAGCCTGGCCTACCGGTAGTGCCTTGCGGGTGCGGATGGGGTTGCACACCGGGGAGGCGCGTCTCCGCGGCGGTGATCATGTCGACCACTCGCCGATCAATCGTTGTGCCCGGGTGCGGGCGGCCGGCCATGGCGGGCAGGTGCTGCTCACTAAAGCCACCCGGGATCTGGTGGCGGGCCGTCTGGGTAGTGGGTTTGGGCTGAAG
>JBKPAB010000010.1:0-9142 GCA_046726195.1 Actinomycetota bacterium | reverse complement strand
GGGTTGGCAGCACCACAGGATGGATGCGGAAACCTGAGTTAACCGACCTTGCTGACGCTCTGCACAGGCAGCAACCTGTGCAAAGCGACTGCAACCTGGGTTCACGTAGGTTCCCGCGGAAGCACCGATTAGTACCCAACTCGCCGATCAAAACCCCTAGCCAAGCACCACTTCAACTTCGAGAACCGCGAAAATGGCACGGTCAGGTCTGAGCCTCGATCAGCTGCGAGCAGCTCTGATCAGAGGGGCCTCACCCCGAACTGGCCTCCTCAGTCGACCTGGGTTGCGCGCTCACCTGCGCGTACCGCGACGGTGTCCCATTGCTTACCAGTGAAGTCGTAGTCACCTCTCGGGTTCAGGAACGTGTAGATCACCTTCGGCCCTGCCGACACGATCCCGACCCGATATTTGACGGTGCCTTGCGTCGATTTCTGCGATACGTCTGCGGTCCAGCCTGCGACCTTGGTGCTCTGGGCGCCGATGCTGGTTACTTTGTCGGGCTTGCTGACGCTTGCGGTGAGCCTCCTGGTCTTGCAGCTTGCAAGGCTGGACTTGATCGCCTCGACCTGCTTGCTGGCGGCCTTCGCGTTCTTCATCGTCAGCACGATCTCGTTGAGGCCGAAAAAGTCCTTCCCACTCTCCTGTATCAGGTAGACCCTGGAGCTCTTGGACTCCGCCGACACGGTCGCCCAATTCACGTTCTCACACTGTGATCCTTGGAACTCCTCTTTCGGCAGCTCGACATCCGTGGCAACCCAAGGATCCACCTTGGCCCCGGCCGGTGGCAGGTCACCGGTTGCCAGGAAGCCGGGCTCGTCGCCGCCGAGTGGCGGGGGTCCATCTTTTACAGAGACCCCGCCGCCGCAGTCTCCACCCGCGCGGCCGCACTGCACTTTGTTCACCTGCCCAAGCGCCTTGGCAACCGCATCAATGGCGATAGCTTCCGATCGTTGGGCAACATCGACCAGATTCACCACGCGGCCCGAGCGGTTCAACACGACGCTGTGGGCTTGGGTTTTCTCGCCGTCCACCTCCATGATCACAACGCCGACCGCCTGCTTGCCGACCCCATTCACGACGTGGCCTGATTTGATGTACGAGCCAACGATCGCGCAGCCGCCGAGCGTCTTGGAGGCGATCATGTAGGCCTGGGTGGCTTCCTCAACTGTGTTGTATGCCGTAGCCTCGTGCAGCGCGCTCGGTGCCTTCTTACCGCTACTGCCGAGCACCCGGATGATCTTCTGCTGCGGCGCAGGTTGGCCTTCAGGCGGCTCGTCTCCAAAGCAGGCCGCCGTAGGAGCGTCCTCATCATTCGCGCCGGGCTCGGGGGGGACGACCTTCCAGGCGCGATCCCGATCGAGAATCTCAGCCTGGGCCGGATTCAGCATCGACTCTTCGGTCAACAAGGCAGTCTCGGTTTGACCAGGTGGCGCGGCACCGGACGTGGTGGGTTCGAGGCTGGGCTGGGTCTGCGGCTGTCGGCCGGCGAGGACTGTATACCCAACCACAAGGCCGATAACGACCACGACCGCCGCCGCTCCGATGAGCACCGCGAGCTTGGCGTGCCCGCTCAGTGGCCCCCGCTCGTCTTCGTCGTCAAAATCGTCGATCGCGTCCAGGGCTTGGGTGCGATGTTTGGTCGGCCGGCTACGGGGCAGGATCGTGGTGGTTTCGTCGTACGCGGGGCTCGGTCGACGCGGCGAGATGCCGATTGGGCGCATCGTCTCTTCAGTGGGCGGATCTGCCTCCGGAATCGGAACCGCACGTGAAGCTGGAGTTGACCAGCCGCGCGGGCGTACGTCATCGCGATAGAGCGGCTTGGGTTGTGCCTCATCCAACACAGGAGGCCAGACCGGCCTCGCACCGTTGCGATCAACCCTCGCACCGTTGCGATCAAGCCTCGCACCGTTGCGATAAGGCTGGGCCGGTCGTTCCGGCTGGGCGGGCTCGGCATCGGGTTCGATCAAGGCTCGCCGGGGTCGATAGGTCTTGGACTCCTGGTCGACCATGCTGAACTACTCCCCCCGAGTTCGGAGTGCCATCGCAGGCTACCTGGGCCGGTCGCTCGTGTTGGGCGAGAACCGGCAATTAAAGGGAGACTTTACCTCCGCCTGGCGTGTCCCGCCCATCGGTGTCAGCCCGCTGAATGAGCATGGAGAGGTCATGCCTTCACTTATTTCGTCCCGCCGAGCCGCCGCAGGGGTCTCGCTGCGGGCTAAACCTGCCCGGGAGAAGGTTGCTCGGGCAACCCGGGCGCGGCCGGCCTCGCCACGGATGAGCTGGCCCGCCATCGCCGTGTTGGGGGGTGTGGTGACAGTCATCGTGAGCTGGATTTTCTGCGCTGGCGTGACGGTTCTTGGCTGGCTGCCAGGCGATTCCGGGAATCTTGGTGGTGCCCTGGTGCTCGGAACCCGGCTCTGGCTGCTGGGTAATGGCATCGGTGTGCGTGTTGGGGCCACTCCTGTCACCTTGGTGCCGTGGGGCGTGACCGCACTCATCGCGTTCATGATCTGGCGTTTTGCGGCGGTGAGCGCTCGGCGGGCACGCGCTGAGCGCCCGACAAGCCCCGCGCTCATCAGCGTCGTCACGGTCGCGGCCTACCTGATACCCGTTCTTGTCGTGACGCTGTTGCTGGGTGCGCCATGGCAGGTTGCGACACGCTGGGCAGCGGTAATGGTGGTGTTCTTATTGGCGGCGGTATCGGGAAGTCGGCGGGTCTTCGGTGTTGGGCGGGCTGTAACCAGGAGCTGGGCGATCGCACGCGCCGTGGTATCGGCCCAGCTCGTCATGCTGGTCGTTGGCGCGGCTGTGCTGCTGACTGGGCTGGCGACACATCTGAAGCGGGTGCAGGCGCTGCACGAGGCGCTGGGACCAGGGGTGGCTGGAGGTATCGCGTTGCTGCTGATCCAGCTGGCATTCGTGCCAAACGCCCTGATCTGGTCCGCGTCGTACGCCTTGGGCTCGGGATTCTCCCTGGGCACCGGCTCGCTGGTGGCACCCGCTGGTACCCAACTGGGCATACTCCCCGGGATCCCGCTGCTCGGCGCGCTACCGTCGGCCGGTCCGGGCGATCTGGTACAACTCTGGTGGCTCGCCGCCGGTGCGCTCGCTGGTGCGACCGCCTGTTGGGTGGTGCTAGCTGACCGTTCGGATCCGCGTTTGGACCAGGCCATCCTGAGAGGCGGAGCCTGCGGCTCGCTGGCAGGTGTGGTGTTCGCCGGGCTGGCCTGGGCGGCCAGTGGTGACCTTGGGACCCTCCGCCTTGCCGATCTGGGCCCGCGGCTCTTCCCGTTGCTGGTGATGGCCGGCACAACGATGGGCCTGTCTGGGATGATCGCCGGCCTCGGGCTCAGTCTGGTCAGGAAACCACGACACTAGGCTGTCCGTCGTGCCCGAGCCCGTAGCCGCTACGCGCCCGGATGAGGCTGCCCGGCTTGTCGTACTGATTTCGGGCAGCGGCACTTTGCTGCAGGCGCTGATTGATGCCTGCGAAAACCCGGCGTACGGAGCGCAGGTGGTGGCCGTCGGCTCGGACAGGACCGGAATCGAAGGACTGCAGCGGGCGGTACGGGCAGGGATTCCAACCTTCGTTCACGCAGTCTCCGATTACGCCACGAGGGCAGACTGGGATCGAGCGCTGACTGCTGAGGTTGCCGCGTACGACCCTGACCTGGTTATCAGCGCGGGATTCATGAAACTTCTGGGACCCGAGTTCCTGGCCCGCTTCGAAGGTCGCATCATCAACACCCACCCCGCATTACTGCCGTCGTTCCCCGGGATGCATGGTCCCCGGGACGCGTTGGCGTATGGAGTCAAGATCACTGGTGCCACCGTGTTTCTGGTGGATGCGGGTGTTGACAGCGGCGTGATTCTTGACCAGCGGGCGGTGCCAGTGGCCGATGATGACACGGTGGAGACCTTGCACGAAAGGATCAAGGTGGTCGAGCGCGAACTACTCGTTGCCATCACCCATCAGCTCGCCACCCGAACGTGGCGGGTCGTCGACAGAAAGGTGCTGTGGACATGACCGATGCGACCTACGGCAATGGCGCGACTCGCCGCCCGATAAAGCGCGCTCTGGTTTCGGTCTATGACAAGACCGACCTGCTCCTGGTGGCTCAGGCCTTAATGGAGTCGGGGGCGGAGATCGTTTCCACGGGCTCGACGGCCGCGAAGATCTCCGAGGCGGGCCTCCCGGTTACCGCAGTTGAGGAGCTCACCAGCTTCCCGGAGTGTCTCGATGGTCGCGTTAAGACCCTGCACCCGATGATCCATGCCGGGTTGCTCGCCGATCTGCGCCTGGAGTCGCATCGCGCGCAGCTCGCAGTGCTTGGTGTCGAGCCGTTCGATCTGTTGATCAGCAACCTGTACCCGTTCAGCGCGACGGTGGCCTCCGGTGCAGCGCCCGATGACTGCATCGAGCAAATTGATATCGGCGGCCCTGCCATGGTGCGCAGCTCGGCAAAGAATCATGCCTCGGTAGCAGTGATCACCTCACCTGAGCAATATCCGCAGCTCCTGCAGGCGCTCGCGGCTGGTGGCTTCACATTGGCGGAGCGGCAGGCCCTGGCGGCGGCCGCCTTTGCCCACACGGCCACCTACGACGTAGCGGTGGCGAGCTGGATGGGCAGCGTGGTCAGTGATCTCAGTGACGGCACCGGGTTCCCGCGCTGGATGGGGGG
The DNA here is from genome assembly GCA_046726195.1 of Actinomycetota bacterium. Taxonomy (GTDB): domain Bacteria; phylum Actinomycetota; class Actinomycetes; order Propionibacteriales; family Propionibacteriaceae; genus Microlunatus. The sequence continues at coordinate 4,460 of JBKPAB010000010.1, read as the reverse complement.
CACCTGGGAGAAAGTCATGGGCCTTCGGTACGGAGAGAACCCGCACCAACCTGCGGCTCTCTATCGGACTTCCGGCCCTCCTCGGGGCCTGGCGAACGCGAAGCAATTGCACGGCAAGGAAATGTCGTACAACAACTACGTCGACGCTGATGCCGCTCGCCGGTCCGCCGGGGATTTCGACGAGCCTGCCGTCGCGATCATCAAGCATGCCAACCCCTGTGGCATCGCCATCGGATCAGACATTGCAGAGGCTCATCGCAAGGCCCACGCGTGCGATCCGACATCGGCGTACGGGGGCGTGATCGCGGCCAACCGGCCGGTCAGCGTTGAGATGGCGCGACAGGTCGCGGAGATCTTCACCGAGGTGATCATCGCGCCCGAGTATGCCGACGCGGCACTCGAGGTGCTGGTCGCCAGGAAGAATCTTCGGATCCTCGTGGTCGAGCCGCCTACCCGCGGCGGGGTCGAGAGCCGGCGCATTGACGGCGGTCTTCTGGTCCAGCGTGCTGACACCGTTGATGCTGATCACGACAGAGCCGTCAACTGGAGGCTTGTTGCTGGTCAGCAACCATCCGAGGACGTCCTGGCCGATTTGGAGTTCGCGTGGCAGGCCGTTCGCGGTGTGAAATCGAACGCGATTCTGTTGGCACGGCGCGGTGCTTCGGTCGGGGTGGGTATGGGACAGGTAAACCGGGTTGACTCCTGCAGGTTGGCTGTACAGCGAGCCGGAGACCGCGTGGCCGGTTCGGTCGCTGCCTCCGACGCCTTCTTTCCCTTTGCGGACGGACCTGAGATCTTGTTGGGCGCCGGGGTGTCGGCGATAGTCCAGCCGGGCGGCTCGGTGCGTGACGAGGACGTCATCGCCGCGGTCAAGGCTGCCGGGGCAACCATGTACCTCACTGGCGCGCGACACTTCTATCACTGACTCTGGCACATAGGTGGGCACATGACGGCTCGGATTCTGGACGGCAAGGCCTTGGCCGCGACCATCAGGGCTGAGCTAAAGGATCGCGTCTCCGTGCTCGCCGAGCGCGGCGTCGTCCCGGGCCTCGGCACGGTGCTTGTTGGCGATGATCCCGGTAGCCGCTCGTACGTGGCCGGCAAACATCGCGATTGTGCCGCGGTGGGCATCGGCTCGATTCAGGTGGAGCTGCCCGCATCGACGAGCCAGGATGAGCTGGCGTCAGTGATCGCGGATTTGAATGCCGACCCCAACTGCACCGGCTACATCGTCCAACTTCCATTGCCGGGCGACCTTGACGAGAATGCCGCACTCGCGCTCGTCGACCCCGACAAAGATGCCGATGGCCTCCACCCGATCAACCTCGGCAGGCTGGTACTGGGAGTGCCGGGCCCTTTGCCTTGTACGCCACGAGGCATCGTTGAGTTGCTCCGCCGCAATGGCATCAGACTCAACGGAGCCGAGGTCTGCGTGATCGGGCGGGGCATCACGGTTGGGCGGCCGCTCGGGCTGGTGCTGACGCGCAAGAGCGAGAACGCGACGGTTACCGTGTGTCACACCGGAACCCTCGATTTGACCCGGCACACCCGAGAAGCCGACATTGTTGTCGCCGCGGCCGGACGGCCGGGACTGGTGACCGCCGACATGATCAAACCAGGGGCAGTTTGTGTTGATGTAGGCATCACCCGTACCGATGCCGGGCTGGTTGGTGATCTTGACCCGAGCGTACGCGAAGTTGCGGGCTGGGTGGCGCCGATGCCGGGTGGCATCGGGCCCATGACGCGGGCGATGCTGCTGAGCAATGTCGTCGAACGCGCCGAACATTTGGTGGCTCGTGCCGCGCCGGTCTGACACGAGCCCGGCTTCCAGATCAATGCGTCAGTGGCCGTTGTTACTCGTGGTGATCGGGGTAGTCGCAGGTTTGGTGGTCAGCTTTCTCGGCGAATCCACGTGGCGCCTGGGCTGCTTACTCATCGGCGCCTCCCTGGGTATTGGGGCGGTAGAACGCATCGTATTGCCCAGCCGGGATGCCGGGCTGCTCCAGGTGCGTACGAAGGCCTTCGATGTCACGGTTCTTGTAGTCGGTGCGGTGGCGATCATCGCGTTAGCGATCGTCGTACCCGAAGGTCGATGAAACGAGACACTCGCGGCCGTGTCCTGCTTATGCGCTCTGACCCACCCCAATGGCCACGATGATCACGATGATGATCGTGATCGCAATGGAAATCAAAGCGATGATCGTGAAGATCTTGCCCAGCATTCTGCCGACGCTGATGTTCTGCTCATTGGAGTACTGGATGCCCGAAGCCTGGATCTCCTTCTTGGCTTTGTTTCCCATATACCAGGCAATGGGCGCGAAGATCGTGATGAAGATGCCGAGAATCCCGAAAATCAAGATCATGGTTCCCTGCGGATGCTCCTGCGGGACACCGTAGGGCTGCTGACCATAGGGCTGCTGACCATATGGCTGCTGACCATATGGCATGGGTGACTGCTGGCCGTATGGCCCGGGCTGACCGGCGCCCTGGGGGTACTGCTGCCCCGGCGCAGTATAGGGAGTCTGAGGGCTCGGCTGAGTCTGGGGATTCTCGTCGTACGGATTGGTCATGGTCGACATTCTTCCTTATAGGTCACGGCCGACCATTGTTCCCTGTCTGATCAGCCCGCCGTGCCAGGTTGGTCAAAGTCTGACCACCAGCGGTTAGAAGAGGCCCGAGCTTGCAATTCCGGCGATCACAGCCAGCACGACCAATACCGTCACAATGGTGAAGATCGACACTCCAACGATGCCGGTCACCAAACCGGCGACCGCCTGTGAGCGGCCGGTATAACGTCCGGGTTCCGCGTCGATCTCATTCTTGACCCGTCGTCCGACGACAATGCCACCGATCCCCACCAGTCCCCCGACCACGCAGAACACGCCCAAGACCGTGCCAAGGATGCCGTAGGTGAGAGCAAGATTTGCCTGCGGGTGCAGTATCGGGGTCGGGGGCACGACACCGTATGGGCTTACTCCGCCGAAGCTGGGCTGGTACGGGTTGACCTCGTAGGGCTGTGCGTAGCCGGGCACCTGTTCATATCTTTGGCCGGGGTCGCCGTATTGCGGGATTGGCTGGGAATCGAAGCCAAGTCCGGGCCCGGTGTAGCTCGAGCCGCCACTGGTAGTGCCGTAGGAGTTGCGCGGCCTCCCATACGGGTCGGTGGCGGGGGTTCCGTAAGAGTCCCCAGCTGGATAGGAGGGCCAGTCGCTCGCGTACTGGTCGTTCGATTCGGCACTGGGCGGCTGGTATGAAGGCGTGGCTGGGCCAGAGCCGTCAGAGCCTGAATCGGGGCCGAGCCCGTCTGAGGGACTCGATCCCTCTCGGCTGAACGGGTTCGGTTGCTGGCTTTCAGTCATGGCAACAAGTGTGACGCAGTTGTGGTATCGCTGACCGTCGCGCTAGTCAATCAGACCGAGCGCTCGAACCGAATTCCGTTCTTCGATCAGCTCAGCAACGCTCTTGTCGATCTTGCCGCGGGAGAATTCGTTGATCTCCAGGCCTGGCACGATTTGGTACACACCGCCGGACACGGTGCACGGGAACGAGCAAATCAGACCGTCAGGGACCTGGTATGACCCGTCCGACGGCACTGACATTGACACCCAGTCGCCCTCGGGTGTCCCAAGCACCCAGTCCCGCATGTGCTCCACGGTCGCGTTGGCGGCACTTCCGGCCGAACTCGCACCTCGGGCCTCGATGACTGCGGCGCCACGCTGTTGCACAGTAGGCAGGAAGGTGGACTCCAGCCACTCCTGGTCGTTGATCAATTCCGCCGCGTTCTGACCCCGCACCTGCGCATTAAACAGGTCCGGATATTGGGTGGAGGAGTGATTGCCCCAGATCGTCATGTGGGTGATCTCGTTGATGCTCGCACCGGTCTTCTTGGCCAGCTGGGCCTTGGCGCGGTTGTGGTCGAGCCGAGTTAGTGCGTTGAACCGCTCCGCCGGAATGTCGGGCGCATTGCACATAGCGATCAAGGCATTGGTGTTGGCGGGGTTGCCAGTCACCAACACTTTGATGTCGTCGGCGGCGTGATCGTTGAGGGCCCGACCCTGCGGCTTGAAGATTTTGCCGTTGGCCTCCAGCAGATCGCCGCGCTCCATTCCCTTGGTGCGAGGGCGCGCTCCGACGAGGCAGGCCAGGTTGGCTCCTTCGAAGATCGTCTTGGGGTCGTCTCCGATCTCGACGTTGCTCAGCAGCGCAAAGGCGCAGTCTTCAAGCTCCATCACCACACCTTCCAGCGCCTTCAGGGCTGGTGCGATTTCGAGGAGGCGCAGCTCCAGCGGCTGGTCGGGGCCGAGCATCGAACCACTCGCGATCCGGAACAACAGGCTGTATCCGATTTGGCCGGCGGCGCCGGTCACGACAACCTTCACGGGTGTGCTCACGCAATCTCCTCGGGAGGGATAGCTTCCTAAGTTGACGTTAGTGCCGCGAACACTAGCAAGATCGTGAGG
>JBKPAB010000009.1:0-10708 GCA_046726195.1 Actinomycetota bacterium | reverse complement strand
GTTGAGGACAGTGAGGCGATCCGAGTGCCCATTGTCACGGCGCTGTCCGCACAAGGTTTTCAGGTCGCGGCGGCCGCTGACGGAAGTGATCTTGAATGCCAGCTACCATCACTCGCGCCGGACTTGGTGATCTTGGATGTGATGCTGCCCGGCCGCGACGGCTTCGAACTGCTGCGGGTGATACGCCGCACCAGCACGGCGGCGGTGCTGATGCTGACAGCGCGGGACGCCCTCGCCGATCGCGTGCAGGGCCTAACCGGAGGCGCCGACGACTATTTGGTCAAGCCTTTCGCTATGGCGGAACTGGTCGCGCGGACCCACGCGGTGCTCCGGCGCAGCCGCCCGGGCGGCAGTTCGATTTCCATTGACGACCTGGTGATCAACGACGACGCCACACTGGTACGGCGCAGTGGCGGCCTGGTGGAGCTGACCGATACCGAGCGGCGACTTCTGGCGTACCTCGCCGCCCATCGCGAGCGGGTAGTGAGCAAAACCCAGATTTTGACCGCCGTCTGGGGCTATGACGGCTTCGACGACAATGTGGTCGAGGTCCACATCTCCTCACTGCGCCGCAAGCTCGAGGCGGGTGGGCGCTCCCGACTCGTCCACACCGTACGCGGCCGGGGCTACCTGCTGGGAACAACGTGACGAACCGGCTCAACACGGTTTCGCTCCGGCTCCGCGTCATCGCAGCAGTGATGGCAGTCCTGGCCGTGATATTGATCTTGCTCAGTATCGCGGTCAATGCGATCTTCATTGCCCAGTCCAATCGGAACCTCGATGCCCTGCTCACCGGTCAGGCGCAGCTGGCGCGGCAGCTGGCCCGCTCCGGTGCTGGGCCAAAGCAGATCGTGAACCGAACCGAAGCCGGTGGCGTGGATGCATACCTGGTGCTCAGGAATGGAACCGAGTTCGGTACGCCGATCATGAGCGGTGAGGCTGTCAAGACGACCACCATCACGCTTAATGCGCCGACGCGGGTAGATGGCGCCCAGCTCACTCTCGCGGTTGACACCTCGCTCGTGTCGGGAGCCAGGCGCACGCTGCGCCAAGTGCTTCTGATCACCGGGGTGATCGCCTTGCTGGTAAGTGCCGTTCTCGTCGCGGCGGCAGTTCGGCTTGCGTTACGACCCCTGGATTCGATGGCAGCGCTAGCGAAGGCGGTCAGCCAGGGCAACCGTGGGCTTCGACTCGCGCCAACCCGTACGGACACCGAATTAGGCCAGACTGCGCAGGCGTTCGACGAGATGCTGGATGAGCTCGAAGGTGCTGAAAGACGGGCGCAACAAGCGGAGGAACGCACTCGGGCCTTCCTGGCCGATGCTGCCCATGAGCTGCGTACCCCGATCGCCGGTGTTCAGGCTGCTGCCGAAACGTTGCTGCACCACGACGATCGGCTCGATCGCGAAGAGCGCCAGCATCTGGAGGCGTTGCTGGTGCGAGAGGCTGAGCGCGCCGGCGCGCTGATCTCCGATCTGCTGACCGCTGCTCGGCTGGACGCCGGGATCGATCTTGATCTGGCGCCGGTATCGCTGCGGACGCTGGTGCACAGCGAGATTGATCGAGTACGGCTGCTGCATCCTGAGGCCACCGTGACGATGAGCGGGCCGGAGGTCGTCGCTCACGCTGATGCCGCCAAGATCAGCGGCATCATACGCAACGTGATCGACAACGCGATGCGCGCAGCGGGCCCGCAGGGCAAGGTGCATGTAGTAGTACGCGAACAAGATCAGTCCGCGATCGCCGAGATCTGGGACTCTGGGCCGGGGGTGCCGCCGTCGGAGCGAGAACGGATCTTCGAGCGGCTGGTACGACTTGATCACGGTCGGGCAGGGGATGCCGGCGGCTCCGGTCTGGGGTTGGCGATCGCACGCGGCTACGCCCGGGCACACGGCGGCGACCTCACCTGCGAGGATCCCCGCGGAATCGGCGCGATGTTTCGGCTGGTGCTGCCGCTCGAGCCGCGACAGGTGGAGCGCCACGAGGCAAGCCCCATCTAACACTCACGAGGCCCGCCCAGGTCTCCCCTCGCCACTTGGAACCCCTTACGTGGATGTGGCACTAGCTGCAGATGGTGCAGAGACCAAGCAAACGATGCCAAGTGATCAAAAATCAGTGATTTCGCAGCATCGAAACCAGTTCGGACTTCTTCTTGCCCGAATAGCCCGACAGGCCCAGCTCCTTGGCGCGCTTGCGAAGGTCATTGACGCTCCAGTCGTCGTACGAGGAGGACCTGCCACCCTTTTTGCCAACCGAGGACCGACCGCTGGCCGCAGCCGCATTCGCAATCCGCGCCGCCTTCTCTTTCGACCCGCCTTCCTCGCGAATCTCCACGTAAACCTTGCGATCCTTGACACTTGGGCCTGGCTTCTTCTTGCCTGGCATGATCGTCTCCTTTCAGCCGATCTTGGACTGGTCCGGCTCGAGCTGCTCTGGTCGGTAACTTCGGAGGACCAGCGGCAACGCCCCGATGATGATCACCACCAGCATCGTCAGGCCGGACACCATGTACGCCGCAACCCGACCCACCACCAGATCGAAGATCAACAGCACGGTGCCGATCAACACGATGGCGACTCCGACAAGCGCCATCAACAAGATGACGTGAGCGGTCTGCACGATCGTCGCCTTGGCATGCTGGCGGAACAGACCACGGTGCAAACCCACCGGCGCAAGGGCAAGCGCGGTGGTGAGGACCGCAGTGATGACGAGCACCAGATAGACCCGCTCCTGGAAAAGGGTCAGATCGGCGAACTTGGGTTGGAAGGCAACAGTGAGCAGAAAACCGGTAAGGATTTGGGTACCAGTCTGGGTCACCCGGAGCTCCTGCAAGATCTCCGCCCAGTTGCGGTCCATCCGTTCGTCGAAGGTCTCGTCGCGGCTGTCCGTCGGGTCGGCGTCAGCGCCGGCGTCGGCTGTGCGATGGTCCATCATCTTGATTCCTCAGCCCTGCCCGCTCATTCCACAGTGTTAATGCCCGGCGATGCGATACCTAAACAATTCGCTACTCCCTGTCGGCAACCCACGTACACGTAGGTTGCGCACACTCTGCATAGGTAGCAACCTGTGCAGACCGTATGAAATCTACGTACACGTAGGTTGCAGCGCGAGAGTTAGAAGTGCGGGCGGGTGAAGACGGCTCGCCAGCGATGCATTTCCGGCGGGTCACGGATCTCCTCCACGCTCACCTTCTGAAGGCCTTCGACCGCGAACGACTCGATCTCAGTGCGGCTGAGCGGCCAGGGCGGTCCTTCGACCCGTTCACCAGCGTCACGGGCCACGGCCAGCACGAGCAACGTGCCGCCCGGCGCAACGAATCGGCCGACATGCAGCACAACCGTAGGACGCAGCCGGATTGGGAGCGACTGCGTCGTATAGGTCTCCACCACGAGGTCAAAATGGTGGCGCCACTCGGCTGGCGGATTCAGCAGATCCGCAACCCGGAAGTCCACCGGACTGGACGGGAACCGCCGCCGCGCAGCCTCAATGGCAGAACGCGAGATGTCGAAGGCAATAACGTGAAATCCCGCGAGGGCGAGGTACGCGGCGTCGTCACCGAGTCCAGAGCCAACGACCAGAGTGCGGCGCCCTGACAATGCGGGCTGCTGCTCGATCCATTCCACCAGTAGCGGGTGAGGGGCTCGGCGATCCCAGGGCACGATCGCTTGGCCGTTTGCCGCCTCCGCGTACAGCCGCTCGAACCAGCCGGTCGCATCCCCCTCGCGCAGGGCTTCCCCCGACAGTCGCCGCGCATCCTCGTCCGGATCCTGTGCCGTCATGGCTCCATCCTTGCGGACAAGAATTCACACCGAGGACTGGAGCTTCTACATTGCGTTGGTTCCGAGTCCAGGCACGAGCTAGCCCAGATCGCGCAGCGCAAGCTCGAGCTGGTCCAGCCCGTGATCGAGCTGGCTCTCGCTGATCACCAGGGGCGGCGCCAAGCGGATAGTCGAGCCATGCGTGTCCTTTGCCAGCACATGGCGCCGGGCCAGCGCCGCACAAACATCACGACCTGTGCCAAGTCGAGGATCCACGTCCACTCCGGCCCACAAGCCGCGGGAGCGAAACGAGACCACTCCGCGACCGACCATACGATCCAACCGCTCCCGCAGCCGCACGCCAAGCCTCGCGGCCCATTCCTGGTACTCACCGCTCTCCAGCAGCCGGACCACCGCCAGCCCGACAGCGCAGGCGAGCGGATTCCCCCCGAAGGTGCTGCCATGCTGCCCAGGCTGCAACACCCCGAGCACATCATGATCAGCAACCACGGCGGAGACCGGCACGATGCCGCCCCCGAGTGCCTTGCCTAGCAGGTAGACATCAGCTGTGACATCCTCGTGCTCGCAGGCGAGCGTACGGCCGGTGCGGCCCAGCCCTGACTGGATCTCATCGGCGATGAACAACACTCCATGTTTGCTGGTGAGCTCACGCACGCCAGCAAGATAGCCAGGTGGCGGGATCCGTACCCCTGACTCACCTTGGATCGGCTCCAGCAGTACCGCGACAACGTCTTCGGTGATCGCATTCCGGAGTGCCTCAAGATCACCGTACGGAACCATGACGAAGCCTGGAGTGTAGGGTCCGTAATGATCATGCGCGAGCGGGTCATCGGAAAAGCTGATGATCGTGGTGGTCCGGCCGTGGAAGTTGCCGGAGGCAACGATGATCATCGCCCGGCCATCCGGTACACCTTTGACCTCATATCCCCACTTCCGGCCAACCTTGATGCCGGACTCCACTGCTTCCGCGCCAGTGTTCATGGGCAGCACCATGTCTTTGCCGACCAGCTTTGCCAGCCCCTCGGCAAACGGCGCCAATTGATCATGGTGAAACGCGCGCGAGGTGAGGGCCAGCCGATCCAGCTGCTGCTTCGCGGCGGCGACCAGCGTTGGATGGCGATGCCCGAAGTTGTTAGCCGAGTACGCCGCGAGGAAATCCAGGTACTGCTCGCCCTCGATGTCGGTCAGCACCGCGCCGCTACCGCCTGAGAGCACAACATCGAGCGGATGGTAGTTGTGAGCGACGCGCTCCTCCTCGAGGAGCAACAACTGGCTGGCACGCGTAAGGGTCTGGTCCACGGTGATCACAATGATCCTCCTGATGAGCGCGGGAATCGGTGGTCGAGCACGAGACCTGGGCGGGCAGCCGCGACCGAGGCATACCTGATCTCCTGGGTGCAGCACTTCACGCTGCCGCCGCCCTTGCTCAGCTCGCTGAGGTCCACCGAGATAGGCCAGTAGCCAGCAGCCGCGAGGGCTTCGCGGAACTGGCCCGCACCCGCAGGGATGAAGACATGCAGGCCGTCGCTGACCGCATTAAGCCCGAAGGCGTACGCGTCATGCTCCGTCGCTATCAGGGCATCGGGAAACAGCTCGGCGAGCAGCCGACGACTCGGCTGGCTGAACGCCTCGGGGTAGTAGGCGATGTGATCACGCTCGTCGTCGAGGACAGCCAGAGCAAGATCAAGGTGAAACAGCCGCGGGTCGATCAGCTCCAGGCTGATCACCTCGCGGTCGGTCAACGTGGCGAGCTCGCGATGAGCCTCCGGGGCAGTCCGAAAGCCAAAGCCGGCAAGGATGCTCTGCGAAAGCACAGCAAAGTCACCTTCGGCTTCATTGATCGCGACCGGTTGGGACACCTCACCGGCGCCGTACAGGATGCCATTCCGCCTGTGCCACCTCGCGTGCACTGCGGCCTCTGCCTCACGTTGGGGATTGGCGAATCGGGCCAGCAGGGTGTGGCCGGCGACTACCGTGGCGCCGTTCGCGGCAAACACCAGGTCGGGCAGGTCGGGCAACGGCTCGAGAAGGTCGACTCGATGACCGGTCGACAGGTACGCGTCAACCAGCCCGGACCATTGCCGGCCCGCCAGGACCCTGTCGATGGGGGCGTTCGGATCCATCCACGGGTTGATCGAATAGGCCACATCGAAGTAGGTCGGCGGGCACATCAGATAATGCCGAAGCCGGGCACGCCGCACAGGATGCCCGATGTGGTTCAACACCGTGGTTGTCACCCTTGAAGCGTAGGGTCCGAGAAGGCGCAAGTCCGATAGTGTGATCAATGAAAACGAGGAGACTGTGTTGCGTCTTGATGAAATCGATCACAAGATCCTTGCGCGCCTCACCAGCCACGGCCGCGAGAGCTTTGCCATGTTGGGGCATCATGTCGGGCTCTCCACTGCAGCCACCAAAAGGCGTGTCGACCGGCTTCGCCAAAATGGCGTCATCCGACGATTCACAGCTGAAATCGAGCCAGCGGCTCTGGGCTGGACGATCGAGGCATTTGTCGAGGTCTACTGCGAGGGCAGGGTGCCGCCGGACCGGATGCGGGAGATGGTCGGCAGCATTCCAGAGGTAGCCGAGGCGTACACCGTCACCGGCGAAGCAGACGGCATCTTGCGAGTACGCGCCGCTGACACCTCCCACTTTGAAAAGGTGCTCGGCATCATCCGCAACCATCCGGGTGTCTCTCGCACCCGATCCTCGCTGGTTCTCTCCCGGCTGTGAACCCCGGCTCGCCGCGAGATCCGGGACGCGACCCGCGGTATGGGGTCATGCGTTAGTTTCTTCAAGGTGAGGCTGAACCCGTGACCAACACCAGTCCTCCGCTTGGGTCAGGCCGCCTGGAGGCGGCACCGGTGCGCAGGATCCGCATCACCGACTTCTACAACGCCAAGCGCAACCACGAACGCTGGGCGATGTTAACCAGCTACGACCAGTACACCGCCGAGTTGTTCGACGAGGCAGGGGTCTGGGCGCTGCTGGTCGGCGACTCTGCAGCCAACAATGTTTACGCCTATGACACGACGCTGCCGGTCACCGTTGAGGAGCTGTTGCCGCTGGTCCGCGCTGTGGCCAAGTCCACCAAGCGAGCCTTCGTCATCGGCGATTTGCCCTTCGGCTCGTATGAAGACGGCCCCTCGCAAGCCCTGGAGACCTCGATCCGGTTCATGAAGGAAGGCAGCTGCCACGCTGTGAAGTTCGAAGGTGGGGTGCGAGTGGCGGCGCAAATTCGCAAGGTCACTGACGCCGGCATCCCGGTCATGGGCCACATCGGCTTCACCCCGCAAAGCGAACACCAGCTCGGCGGTTATCGAGTACAGGGCCGCGGCGACGACGCGCAGCGACTCCTGGCCGATGCTCACGCCGTCCAAGACGCAGGAGCCTTCGCTGTGGTTTTGGAGATGGTTCCCGGTGATCTCGCGCGCCAGGTGACCGCCGAGCTCGACATCCCGACCGTCGGGATCGGTGCCGGGCCGGACTGCGACGCGCAGGTCCTGGTGTGGCAGGACATGGCCGGGCTGAGGCGCGGTAGGATGCAGCGCTTCGTCAAGCAATACGCCAACCTCGCCAAGATCATCGGCGATGCTGCTGCTGCGTACGTCGACGAGGTCAAAAAAGGTATCTTCCCAAGCGAAGAGCACACCTTCGCTTCGACGACTCCGACTCCTGAGGCCAAGTGATGAAGATCACGAATAGCACCGCCGAATACTCCGAGTTTCGCGCCACGCTGCACGGACCTGGTGGTCCTCGGATTGCCTTTGTACCCACGATGGGCGCCTTGCACGGCGGTCATCGCTCCTTGATCAAGTTGGCCAGATCGCGGGGTGATGTGGTTGGTGTCAGCATCTTCGTCAACCCGCTCCAGTTCGGACCTGGCGAGGACTACGCCCGGTACCCGCGGCCCCTGGAAGATGATCTCCAAGTCTGCGAAGCAGACGGAGTCGACGTGGTCTTCGTGCCTAGCGTGAGGGATCTCTATCCGCCTGGGCGGCAGGTCACCGTCGACGCCGGTGCCCTCGGGTCGGTGCTGGAAGGACATTCCCGACCCGGCCACTTCAACGGGGTGCTGACCGTGGTGTTGAAGTTGTTCAACATCATCCAGCCGCACGTTGCGATCTTTGGCGAGAAAGATGCCCAGCAACTGGCCTGCATCCAGCGCATGGTGTGCGACCTGAACATCGGAATCGAGATCGTCGCCGCGCCGATCGTCCGAGAATCCGACGGGCTGGCTCTGTCAAGCCGCAATGTATTTCTCACCGCCACCGAGCGCGCCGTTGCCCGGAGTATCTCCGCCGCGCTGGAAAAGGCGGCAACCCAGACCTCTGTTCCCTCGGCCCGAGCCGCCGCGTACGAGGTGTTGGATAGAGCTCAAGCCGAACCGTGTTTTGAGCTCGACTACGCCACCATCGTCAACCCGGCGACATTCGCCGAAGTGCCAGGCGATCATGTTGGGCCTGCCACATTCGTCGTTGCTGCTCGCGTCGGGGGAACGCGGCTCATCGACAACACCATCATCAACTTCGCCTCCGCGCCCTGGACCTGACCACCAAGTGATGCATCGTGGACCTCGAGACTGCCGCCGAGGAGCTCTACGCCCTCACACCCGATGACTTCATTGAGCGGCGGCAGCAGCTGGTCGCCGAGGCCAAGCAAACACGAGACCGCCAGCTCGCCACAGATATCGGCCGGCTCCGGAAACCTACCCGCAGCGCCTGGCTGATCAACCTGCTTGCCCGCGCGGAACCCGACGGTGTGAGTTCGCTCCTCGAACTCGGTGTTGCCCTTCAGGAGGCGCAGCAGCGAATGGCAGGCGACGAACTGCGCAACCTTTCTGCCCAGCGGCGTAAGACGGTCGACGCGCTGGCGCGCCGCGCGGTCGCGCTGGGCGGTGAGCATGGGTACAGCGCCCCGGATGGAGCGCTGCAAGAAGTCAGTCAGACGTTGCAGACTGCAATGGGCGACCCCGAGCTCGGGGATCTGGTGCGTGCTGGACGGGTGACTCAAGCCGTCACGTACGGCGGGTTCGGGCCGACTGATCTTGCGTCTGCTCTGGAGGCGTCCATTCCGACCAAGGCACCCAGCCCGCGTACGGAACCTGCGACAGCACCGCCGTCAGCCAAGCCAGATGCGAAACAGCGCAGGGAGGCCGAGAAGGCTGCGGCCGAAGCTCGGAAGCGGGTGGCAGCTGCTCGTGAGGCCGCTGAGTCGGCAGAGGCGGAGGCGGAGGCTGCTACCCAGCGTGCGGATGAACTTGCGGACCAGGTCGAGTCGCTGCGCAGCCAACTGCGGCAAACCGAATCCGCCGAACGGGAGGCTCGGGAGGCGGCGCGGGCGGCGCGGAAGCACTACCAGGAGCTGCGCCAGGCCGCGCTCTCGGCCGAACAGGCAGCGGCTCCAGCGGACCAGGCCCTCCAGAAGTAGCAACCGAATTCCCCACTGCGACTAGCTCCGATTTTGCGGCAGAAACGCACGTGCACGTTCGCTCCCATCACTCTGCACGCGTTGCAGCGTGTGTGAGGCGGCTGGAAACTGTGTAGAGCTGACGGCGAAAAGCAGCAGGGGCTACCTAGCTCCGATTTGGCGACAGGAACGCACGTGCACGTTCGCTCCAGTCGCGATGCACACGTTGCAACGTGTGTGAGGCGAGAGGAAACTGTGCAGAGCTAACCTCACAGCCAGCAGGGCGAACTCGAGACTTATCCACAGATTCGCGCGAAGGGGTTCCCTCGGCGATGACCGAGCTAGATAGTTCCTGCCGTGAACACGAACCTCGGATACCTAATCAGAGTGAATGGTGGCATCTTCAGCCGTGCGGAGGCGCTTGATTGCGGCGAGTCGGATCGAACGCTAGCTACGGCTCGGCGCGCGGGATTAATCGTGCGCCTTCGGCGAGGCATGTACGCCCCAGCCGACATCTATGAAAGCTGCGATGACGCCGGCAAGCATCTGTTGCATGCGCGCGCGGCATTGGCAGCTCAGAGGGGACGCGTGGCACTCACGGGTGCTTCCGCAGCGGCGCTGCACGGCTTTGCGCTCTATCAGCAGGACCTATCTGTCGTCCACATCCTGCGCCTGGACGAGGGAGCGGCCCGTCGCAAGGCGCTCACGAACCATCATGTCGTTCTCAGGGACGTCGAAGCCGATCTGGGTGAATATGGCGGCATTCTTGCCATCAGTCCTGCGCGAGCCGTCTGGGAGGTGGCTTGCCGCTCGTCCATGGAATCTGGGGTTGTCACAGCCGATTCAGCCTTTCGGAAGAGCCAGAGCTGGCGGTGACCGTTGAAGAGCAGTCGGCGCGGTTTGCTTACTTCCCCGGCTCCCGCCAGGGCAGGCTGACCGTGAGGTTTGCCGATCCGCGGTCAGACTCTCCCGGGGAGTCAGTCACTCGCGTACAGTTCCACCGCTACGGCATTCCAATTCCCGATCTTCAGCATGATGTCCTTGATGATCGAGGTGCGCTCATCGGGACCTCGGACTTCTACTGGGAGGACTGCCGTCACCTTGGGGAGTTCGACGGCAAGATCAAGTACCTCAAGCTGTTGCGGGCTGGGGAGAGTCCCTCGGACTGCGTCTTCCGGGAGAAGCGCCGCGAGGACGCGATGCGAGCGGACCTGCGCGGGATGACACGCTTTGTCTGGTCGATGGTCATGCCGGACAGCGCTCGCCAGACAATGACGGCACTTGCCCGCGCGCTGGATCAGTCGTACCGGCTCTATGTTCGAGGTCGCAAGATCATCGCCTGAGCCCGTTTGCTCTACACGCATTGCTTTCACGATGCACATGTTGCAGAGGCTGTTGCAGAATGAGCTGAGACCCATTTTTCTGGCTCGAAATTCAGCAAAACTTAGCGAGACACTGCGCTAGAGAAGCAAAATCTGCTCCCGAAGCGCGGTCTGTCATTAACTTCGCGACGGCATTTTTCA
>JBKPAB010000008.1:0-11833 GCA_046726195.1 Actinomycetota bacterium | reverse complement strand
ACCACCGGAATCGAGCCAGACTTTTCGTTGGTCAAGTTCAAGAAGCTGGTGGGTGGCGGCTCATTGCAGATCGTCAACCAGACCATCCCGAGGGCTCTGCGGAAGCTCGGTTACACCGATGAGACGGCCGAGGCGATCATCGAGTACATCGCACAGCATGGTCACGTCGTAGACGCTCCGGGATTGCGACCTGAGCACTACGAGGTGTTCGACACGGCGATGGGCCAGCGTGCGATCAAGCCGATGGGCCATGTCCGCATGATGGCGGCGGTGCAGCCCTTCTTGTCTGGAGCCATCTCCAAGACGGTGAACTTGCCGGAAACGGCCACGGTGGAGGACATCGCTGAGGTCTACATGCAGGGCTGGAAGCTGGGACTCAAGGCGCTGGCGGTCTACCGCGACAACTGCAAGGTGGGCCAGCCACTCAGCGACGGCAAAGGCGGAAAGACCGATACCAAGATGTCGACCACTACTGAGGTTGTGGAGAAGGTGGTCTACCGGCCGACACGCAGGCGACTGCCCAAATCGCGACCGAGCCGTACGACGTCCTTCTCGGTGGGCGGGGCTGAGGGCTACCTAACCGCGGGTTCCTACCCGGACAACGGCCTGGGCGAAGTGTTCGTCAAGCTCGGCAAGCAGGGTTCGACTCTTGCCGGCGTCATGGATGCCTTTGCCATCGCGGTGTCCATCGCTTTGCAGTACGGAGTGCCGCTGGAAACCTTCGTCCAGAAGTTCACCAACCTCAAGTTCGAACCCGCGGGCCTGACCGACGATCCAGACATCCGGATGGCGCAGTCGATCATGGACTACATCTTCCGGCGACTGGCCCTGGACTATCTGTCCTTCGAGGAGCGGGCCGAGCTCGGCATCTACACCGCCACCGAGCGGGCCCGGCAGGTCGAAACCGGATCCTATCTGCCGGCCGAGGAGGAGCTCACTGAGGCGGAGTCGCTCAAGAACGACCCTGGCGACGAGGTGCGAACCGACGAGATGGAGAGCGCCGGAGCAAAACCGGTGCCCCACACCGCTCATACGACAGCGGAGCTCTTCGAAGAAATCACTGGCACCAGCATCGATGCACCGCTATGCCTGACATGCGGCACCAAGATGCGTCCCAGCGGCAGCTGTTATGTCTGCGAAGGCTGCGGATCGACCAGCGGCTGCAGCTGAAATACAGCCCTAACTTCGGCTTACCTGTGCGCTGATGCAGGTAAGCCGAGGTTTAGGGAACACTTCGGCGCTATACGCGTTACCACAACATGATTGATGACCGTGACCGTGAGGCGCTGGATGCCTACTCTGCGGCGGTAATCACGGTAGTGCAGCAGGTTCTGCCGAGCGTGGCGAGCCTCCGGGTCAGGTCCCGGTTCGGGGATGGAGCTGGCAGCGCCAGCGTGTTGACCGGCGACGGCTTCCTGCTGACAAGTGCGCATGTGGTGGAGGGTGTGACTACGGTGGTGGCCGCCTTCGCGGACGGTCGTGAGGTGACCGCCGACGTGGTTGGCCGGGACGCATTCTCCGACCTGGCTGTGCTGCGGGCCCGGGCCGAGGTTCCTAGCCCGGTGACTCTTGGTGATGCCAGCAGGCTGCAGGTGGGCCAACTTGTGGTTGCCGTTGGTAACCCGCTCGGTCTGGCCGGAAGTGTGACCGCTGGCATCGTGTCAGCGCTTGGCCGGTCCCTCCCCACCAGGCAGGGCCGTGTGGTTGATGAAGTGATCCAGACCGACGCCGCCCTGAATCCGGGCAACAGCGGCGGGGTACTAGCCGACAGTCTCGGCCGGATGATCGGAGTCAACACTGCGGTGGCCGGCATCGGCGTGGGGCTCGCTGTACCCATCAACGAGACGACGCAGCGCATCATTAGCGCCTTGATGACCTCCGGTCGGGTGCGTCGCGCCTGGCTCGGGATTGCGGGCAGCCAGGCTCCGTTGCCGCCGGCTTTGGTGAAGAAACTCGGGCGGCGCGACGGCTTGCGCGTGGCCCAGGTGATTGCCGGAAGCCCGGCCGATAGCGCTGGACTGAGACCCGGCGACATCTTGGTTGCGGTGGGGGGTACCTCGCTTGGTTCGAGTACCGAGCTCCAGCGCCGGATGGTAGAGGACGCCATTGGTCGTCGGGTGGAGATCACCGTATGGCGCAACGGTGCGCTAGTAGATGTGATTGCGGTACCCCGCGAGCTCACTGCGAGCTGAACGACGCCGCACCTTCACTGAAGCGGAAAAGGTGACTGACCCCACGCCGGAGCGTCGCTGAGCTTTACCGATGCGACCCACTTAACCCACCAAAAACCCCGCCTGTGTGGCGCGACCAGTCGGACCGGCGCGCCGTAGGCGGGCCGCATCGGCTCACCCTGATAGGCAGTGGCAAGCCAGAGAGCACCAGCGTCCTCAGCTGGAAATCGTCGGCGGTAGCCGGTCACGCTGACGACTTCAATGCTGGTCGCAGCGGCAAGCTGCTCGGGCGTGAGGAGATCTGCCACGTTGACGGCGGTCCACTCGGCGTCGGCGTACCAGCCGCTGGTGCAGTCGAGCCGTGCAGTGATAGTCCGACCCCGGGACGCGAGATCGGATACGGTGAACCCTCTCCCAGCGACATTGACGCGATAGTCGGACGCAACGACTGGTACCCGGTCGAATAGCCATATCGTGGCTGGCACGGCGCCTGCGCTCACCCGATGCGATCCGGTTGCGATTCTGCTCGCTGACGCAGATCCAGCCAGCCGACTGATACTCTCCAGAGCGCCGTACATCGCGGCGACCCCGGCGGCCAAGGCTCCGGTGCGCAGCAGCGTGCGACGGGAGAAGTCGGTACGCCGCAAGCGTTGCCGCCGATGCCGCAATACATGCCAGGAGAGCAGCGGCACCGCCAGCGCGGCTGATCCAACGTGGATCTGCATCGGGCTGAGTCGCCACAGCACCCCGTAGCCGACGAAGACTTCGATAAGGCCCGAAGCAATGCAAATCACAATCAGTACGACCAACGCGAGGCTCGCGGCTCGCAGCACACGAGCGCGCCGAACGATAACCGACTTCCAGGGCACAAGGACCACGACGGCGAACCCAAACACGCCGTGGAGAAGAGTGGCCAGCCTGGCGGGGACGGCCGTGCCCGCGGCAAAAGCTAGGCCACCGGTCACCGCGGCGCCAACGAGGACGACGAGCAGTGCGACATTCGTGCGGCGACCCGCACGTCGCAGGCGGCCGACCGCACTCCTCGTGCGCGTGATTATCGCCACGTCACTGCGGGTTGTTGTGGCGGGAACACGACATAGGGCCGTAGCCAGGCGGCCCGCTGGAGCAGCGCACCCATGCGGTGGTTGAGATCGCCCGGTGCGGTCCCGTTCACCGCTCGATGGTGGAGGAAGGCCACCTCGGTCATGGTTTGCTGGTACGCGCTGACCGCATCTGCGGCGGGCTTGCCACCAACGCGCTTGGCATATGCGCGAGCCGACATGCGATCCGACAATCTGGCTATCCAGCGAATCTCTTCGGGCCTAATCCAGCCCATCTGCGCGACCTCTTGGAGCGCCGAGGTCAGCATCTTGCCCTCGCGGGACCGAGCCCAAATCGCGACCGCCAGAATCACGACCAACAGCGGAAGAAAGATCGCGCTGTACGCGAACAAAAATCCGTTTCCACCCCAGAACGTGCTGCCGTTCCAGACCGCATGCATGACGACAGCTGCCAGGAAACCAACGAGTGGCGCCAGAATCCGTATGCCCGAACGACGCGTTGACACGGCGATCCCGATGCCCAGCCCGGTTGCGGCCGTGAATAGCGGATGTGCGAACGGGCCGATGACGCCCCGAAGGAAGAAGGTGATGCCGAGCTGACCGGACTGCAACGATTGCAGGTAGTAGATGATGTCCTCAACGAAGGCGAATCCGATCCCCACCAGTGCGCCGTAGATGATCCCGTCTAGTAGGCCGTGCAGCTGACCACGGCGGAAGATCACGATTGCGACCAGGAAGAGACCCTTGCTCAACTCCTCGACTACTGGTGCGCCCAGTGCGACGTTGAGGAATTCATTTGTCCCAGACAGCCCGAACACCAGTTGCTCGCCGATGAAGCTAAGTGCGACCGCGGCAACCGCGCCCCAGCCAAGTGCCGCGAGCCGGTACCGAGCAGGTTCTGGTTCATAGCGATCGAGCCAGAAGCAGATCAAGATCATCACTGGGAAGGAGATTGCCGCCAGCAGCGTGGCGATGAGCGCGCCCGCCGGACCACCGGGAAGGAAGATCAAGATAGCGATCACGAGGCCGCCGAGGCCGAGGACGATCATGCTGACCCAGGTCAGCGCGGACCGCCGACGACGCAGTAACGCAGCCGGTGCAACGGGATGCATCGCTGGACGAGGTGTGCCCGCGGGAAGCATCTCCGGGTCCATCACTGCTCGTCTCCGTTCGAGTTACGGCCCACCCGCGTGCGAGTCGACCGCCTTAGCCCACGATAGGCAGTGGGCAAACGAGCTCACGCCCGAGACCCAGCTGTTCCTCCTCGCCAAGCGCCGCCGACGGAGGCTGCCCGCGTACAGTCGCGGGTATGGACGGGCTTCCCGCGGTTCATCCGCGACCAGGTTTGCCCACTCGGGTCAGCGTCTACGAGGTCGGTCCTCGCGATGGACTCCAGGCGGAGAAGGTGGTCGTGCCGCTGGCTGTCAAACTGGAATTCATTGACCGGCTCGGCGATGCTGGTCTGGAGATCATTGAGACAACCAGCTTTGTTTCGCCACGCTGGGTCCCTCAGCTGGCTGATGCCGATGAGTTGATGGCGAGGCTGCAACGGCGCCCAGGCGTTCGCTATCCAGTGCTCGTCCCGAATGAGCGCGGCCTGCAGCGAGCTTTGGCTGTAGCAGCCGATGAGCTTGCGATCTTCGTATCCGCGACCGAGACCTTCGCTAAGCAGAATCTGGGGACCACCATTGATGGGGCGATCGCGATGGCGGCACCAGTCGTGGCTGCAGCGCGCGCCCGGGGGATTCTGGTACGCGGTTATGTGTCCATGTGTTTCGGTGATCCCTGGGAGGGGCGGGTGGACCCGGAACGGCCCGCAGCTGCCGCGGCCCGCCTGGTTGAGCTCGGATGCTCGACCATCAGCTTGGGTGACACCATCGGTGTCGCGACGGCGGGGCAGGTAGCGGTCGTCCTGGACAGAATTGAGGCCGCAGGAGTGCGGCGGGAGCAGCTCGCGCTGCACATGCACGACACCTACGGGCAGGCTCTGGCCAATGTTCTCGCCGGTCTTGAGGCTGGGATAACCGAGTTCGACTCAGCAGCCGGCGGGCTCGGTGGGTGCCCATATGCGAAATCGGCGACCGGAAACCTGGCAACCGAGGACCTGGTCTGGATGCTTGAGGGTCTCGGCATAGAGACCGGTGTTGACCTCCCGGCCCTGGTTCAGACCAGCCGTTGGCTCGCCACCGAATTGGGCCGGCCCTCGCCTTCGCGGGTGGTCGCAGCGCTGGGCAATTGAACGCGTGCGGGGTTAGTGTCGTCCTCGTGGCTGGGAGGGGCGCACATGGCCGACATCGACGACTTCGACCTCGACCGGAGTACAGCGCAAGCCTGGGCTGAGTTCCAGAGCCGGCTGAGTGAAGTCATCTCCATGATCGATGACTCCGCCGATCTCACCATCGGCACGGAGTCGGAGAGCCATGGTCCTCCACCTTTTGTGCGACTGAGCAGTCCTCGACCGGGCGTGGTCCGATGTGAGGCGGCCAGCAACGCGGTGCTGGGGGACGAATTTCAGCTCTCCCCAGAGTCGATCTCGGCAATGGAAGGTCTGGGCTGGCGACCGCCTACGGCGGACGCGGAGCAGGCCGGTATTGCGCAGCCGATCCAGCCCACGGCCAACTTCTGGGTCGAATTGCCGCAAGTTGACTCCGACCGGATTAGTGAGCTTACCGTCTCCGCCCTGCGCGATGTCTACGGTGTGCAGCATCCGGTTTTCCTTGCGCCCGACCAGCTCGCGGAGGCCCTCCAGCCGCCTGAGGCGCCCGTCGAGGACGATGCCTCCAGCAAGGTCCTACGCATTAACCAGGGCGACTTCGAGTTGACCATGCCGCGCAATCAACAACATCTCAATGACTTGGTTGACGCCGAGCTTGCCGAGATATACGGTCATCCGCCGATCCGGGATGCCGAAGGCGACGTGGCAATGAGGGTTGGATCGACCATGCTCTTCCTTCGCACATCCAGCGACGGCCAAGAGATTGTCATCTTCGCCCCGGTGGTCCACGATGTCGCGGGCCGATCCCGAGCTGCAGAGGTACTCAATGACCTAAACGTCGAGGCCCGATGGGTGAAGTTCCAGCTCATTAAAGACCGAGTGTTTGTGACCATCTCAGTGTTGTCGCGACCATTCGTACCAGCCCATCTGCGCCAGGCAGTGCGCATCCTCTCCGACGTGGCCGACGGCATCGATAACGATCTGGCCGCCAAGCTCAACGGTCGAACCACGTTTAGTGAACACGACGGGCCACACTGAAGTCGCCTGTTTTCCCCCTGCCGCCGCTGTTAGCCGGGATGTGGCACGGCCCTCGCAGGTAGATTGGTCTTCGTGATGGATCCACGGGAGCTCTACACCTTGAACGAGGCGGTGGTCGCCAAGCTCAAGGACCATCGGCCCGTGATGATCCACCAGCTGGACGGCTTCGTCGATGCCGGCCAAGCTGGACGGCTGTTCTCGGCCAATTTGCTGGAAAACCTCGAGCACGAGGTGCTGGTCGATTTCGACCATGATCAGCTGCATGATTATCGCAGCCGGCGACCGGCGATGATCTTCGATACCAACCAGTGGAAGTCTTACGCCGACCTGCACCTGCGCATCTACCGGGTCACCGACGGCCACGGCGAGGTATTTCTACTGTTCAGCGGGCCTGAGCCGGACGTGCAGTGGGAGCGGCTTGCAGCCGCTGTGGTCGGACTGATCGAGCAGTTCGGGGTACGCATGACGGTCGGTGTGCATGGCATTCCGATGGCGGTGCCACACACCCGACCCATAACGCTGACCGCGCACGCGACCGATCCCGCGCTTGTTAAGAGCTATCGAAGCTGGATCGATCGTGTCGAGGTGCCTGCCAGCTTCACTGGGTTACTGGAGTTCCGCCTCGGACAGCTTGATCGTAAGGCTATGGGCTTCGCGGCGCACGTCCCGCATTACCTAGCTCAGGCTTCGTTCCCAGAGGCCACCCTTACCTTGACACGCTCGCTCAATCAGGCGACCGGCCTGGCGGTGCCACTCGAACCTCTGGAGAAGGCTTCCGCCAGCAATCTCGCAGACATCGCAGAGGAGATGGCGACTTCAACCGAAGTCCAGGAGCTGGTGGCGACGCTCGAGCAGCAATACGACGCGCTGCAGGCCGAGCAGCAGGATCGAGTGCCGAGCGCCGAGGAAATCGCCGCCGAGTTCGAGAGGTTTCTCGCCGAACGCGAGAAGGACGACTGACCTGCTGCCGCCTGACGTCGCTGACGAGGCCGGGCTGATTTCCCGGCTTCGGCTGGCCGGCTGCGTATTCGCCGAGGACGAGGCCAAGGTGTTGCTCACCAGTGCCACAACGCCGTACGACCTGGAACAGATGGTTCGGCAGCGAGTGGGCGGTATCCCGTTGGAGCAGATCGTTGGCTGGGCCGAGTTTGCCGGCTTGCGGATTACGGTCGAACCTGGCGTGTTCGTGCCGCGACGACGAACCGAACTCTTGCTGCGTCACGCACTGCTACTCGCTCCGCCGCAACCCGTGGTCGTCGAATTGTGCTGCGGCTCGGCCGCGCTCTCACTCGCGATGGGGTCAACACTGACAGCCGCCGAGCTGTACGCCACCGATATAGACCCTGCAGCACTCCGATGCGCTCGGCGCAACCTGGCTCACATCCATCCACCGGCGTGCGTGCTCGAGGGCGACTTGTACGAGCCACTGCCGCTGTCTCTGGCCGGTCGAGTCGACCTGCTGCTCGCCAACCCGCCGTACGTCCCGACGGGCTCACTTGCATTGATGCCGCCGGAAGCTCGACTTTACGAGCCGCGGATCGCGCTGGACGGCGGCTCCGACGGGCTTGAGGTTCAGCGAGGGATCGTCGCTGACGCTGCCCGCTGGCTTGCGCCAAATGGACGGCTGCTGGTCGAGACCAGCGACAGGCAGGTGGATGGGAGTGTGGCAGTCTTTCAAAGCCACGGGCTAGCGACCGAGGTCGTGGCTGCCGACGAGCCAGACGCAACCGTGATCATCGGTTGGCTACCAGCGGACCGAGGTAGCTAGTCGGGAGCCCCGTCACCACTAGGCTGCCCCTGTGCCCCAGTCCGTCGTCGAACTTATTGACCTTCTGGACCTAGAAGAGATCGAGATCGGGTTGTTTCGGGCGCGGCAGCCCGATACCCAGCTGCAACGGGTCTTCGGTGGACAGGTGCTCGCCCAAGCGCTCATCGCGGCCGCGCGCACTGTGCCCGTCTCGCGCGTGCTGCATTCCTTGCACGCCTACTTCCTGGTGCCTGGGCGGACCGAGATTCCGATGGTCTACGACGTCGAGGCGGTGCGCGACGGCGGCTCGTTCTCGTCCCGGCGGGTGGTGGCCCGGCAAGGTGGCAAGGTGATCTTCTACCTGTCCAGCTCGTTTCACGAGCTGGAGCAGGGATTCGAGCACCTTGACCGGGTACCGGATGATGTTCCGCCGCCAGAGGACTGTCCGACGCTTGGGGAGGTGCTCTTCAACGCAACGGGCCGCCCAGTCTCGTTCTGGGAGCGTGAGTGGGGAGCGCTAGAAGTCCGCTATGTCGGTGACTCCCGGCCCGGCGGCGCATTGGCGAACACGCGCCATCCAGCACGTTCTCGAGTCTGGGTGCGGGCCAATGGAAGCTTGCCCGATGACCGGCGGCTGCATCAGGCGGCGCTGGCCTATGCCAGCGACCTGACTCTGCTCTCGGCAACTACCGTGCCGCACGGCGTTTTCATCGGCCTGAATGTGCAAGCAGCATCGATCGATCACGCCATGTGGTTTCATCGACCCTTTCGCGCCGACGATTGGCTCCTCTACGATCAAGTCTCACCATCGGCCTCGAGCGCCCTCGGCCTGGCGACCGCCCGGCTGTTTCAAAATGGGATCCTGGTCTCCAACGTGGCCCAAGAAGGCCTCATCCGCCCCCTCCGCAAGAGCTGAGGCGACTTCTGCTCGGCGAGCGTCGGAGCGGCGCCGCTGCCGACCGGAGGAGCGATGAGCGAAGCGAAGTGCTCGGCGAGCGTCGGGTAGTCGTGCCGCTGGCGATCGGAGGAACGATGAGCGACGCGCACACCGCGACCAACGCAGCAACGATTACAGCCAGTGCGCCTCGCGAAGAGTGACGACGACGCCGACTCCGCGCGCGGCGTGCGCGAGCGGAGCGCTCAAAACAAGAAAGGGGCGATCCGGAGGGGGAATCCGGATCGCCCTCGGGGCTGCTGGTAAGTCGCTTTGAGGTCGGGGCGCGCGGGGATTACGCAGCCAAGACCGACTTACCCCGCAGCTTCGCAATGGCATGGCGCTCGATCTGCCGGACACGCTCTGCGGTAATGCCCCAGATCGCGCCAATATCGGCCAGCTTTGCCTGACGGCCATCGATGAGCCCGTACCGGCGACGCACCACGTCGGCGGAACGCTCATCCAGCGAGGCGAGCATGTCCTCCAGCCGCGCGTGCTCCTCGGCGTCGAGGAAAACCTCGTCTGGACCGGGCATCGGTTCACGAGCAATCAGATCGCCTAGAGCAGTGTCGCCGCCCTCCTCAACAGGCGCATCGAGGCTGACGTGATCACGGCCGTAGCGCATCAGATCAAGGACCCGCTCGGGTTCCAGATCCATTTCGGCAGCGATCTCCTCGATCTCGGGATCACGGCCGAGTCGCCGCTCCAGAGTCCTACGGACCGCGCCAACCTGATTGACCTGCTCCGCGACATGCACGGGAAGCCGAACGATGCGGCCCTGCTGGGCAATGCCTCGGCTAATCGACTGCCGCACCCACCAGGTGCCATATGTCGAGAACTTGAATCCCTTTGTGTAGTCGAACTTCTCCACTGCTCGGATAAGACCGGTGTTGCCTTCCTGGACCAGATCCAAAAGGGGCATCTGAGAACGGCCGTACTTACGAGCGACCGAAACCACCAAACGAAGGTTTGCGGTCACGAAACGCTGCATCGCCCGCTGGCCCTCCTCAACCAAGAACTCGAGTTCGGCCTTGGTCGGCCGCTTGGCATGCTTTCCGCGTTCGGCAAGCGTCACGTCGCCGGAGAGGATGTGCTCGGCATAAAGGCCAAGTTCGATCGTCTTCGCGAGCTCGACCTCCTCTTCGGCGGTCAGCAACGGAGTCTTGGCGATGCCTTCCAGATATAGGCCGACTGCATCCTTGCCATCGATGCCTTCGGATACTCGCGAACGAGTAGTTGTTGCCACTATGGCCCCTTTCGTCACCTTCACAAGGGAGAACGCATCAGGTACCGATTTGGATTCCCTGCCTGCCCTGAAGAATCCCTGAAACCTACTCGGGGGTAACCCGGAGCAGCTATTCGTCCACGCGGTCGAGCCAGACGGCGTTCACTAGTGGTTCGAAGCAGCGATCTTTCTGGCTGCTATACCCGCAAAACACCGGAGTACACGCGGGCGCGGGGGCAGTTCAGCGAGGCCTGCTTAGCCGTTGCCGGTTATTTCGCCGATGATCCAGGCATATTCGAAGGCCAGCTCGCGCCAGGCCTTGTAACGTCCACTCACGCCGCCATGCCCTGCTACCATCTCGGTTTTCAGCAGCATCTGCCTTTTGTCTGAGCTCGTGGCTGCATGCCGCAGAGCAGCGATCCATTTGGCCGGTTCAACATAGAAAACCCGAGTGTCGTTGAGGCTCGTTGTTGCCAAAATGGCCGGATAGTTGATCGAGCGCACATTCTCATATGGCGTGTACGACTTCATGTACGCGTAGACCTCGGGGTCGTGCAGTGGGTCGCCCCACTCCTCCCACTCGATCACGGTCAATGGCAAATCAGGATTGAGGATGGTGGTCAAGGCGTCAACGAACGGCACGGAGGCGTGGATGGCGCGGAACCTTCCCGGGGCAAGGTTCGCTACCGCGCCCATCAGTAGGCCACCGGCACTACCGCCGCGCGCGGCCAAGCGATCGGCCGAGGTATACCTGTGCTCGATGAGGTAATCCGCGCAGGCGATGAAGTCGGTGAAGGTGTTCATCTTGCTCAGCGTCTTGCCCTGCTCGTACCAGCTCCGGCCAAGTTCACCACCGCCACGGACGTGCGCGATGGCATAGACGATGCCGCGGTCAATCAGCGAGAGGCGGGGTATGGAAAAGCTGGGGTCCATGGACGCCTCGTATGCCCCATACCCGTAGAGCAGGGCGGGTGCTGATCCGTCCAATGGAATGTCTGCCTTACGCACGATCGACAGCGGCACACGCGTACCGTCACCTGCGGTCGCCCAGCCGCGCTCTTGCAGATAGTTCTCGGGTTGATACGGGCCGAATCGAGGGTCATCAAGCACAGGTGTGCGCTTGAGCAGTGCCAGCTCACCCGTGGCCAGGTGATAGTCGTAGACCGAGTCAGGGGTCAGCATGGAGGCGTAAGCAATACGGATGGTCGGAGTGTCGTACTCCGACTCGCCCGGGGCGTGTACGACGTAGAGGGGCTCTTCGAAGGCGATGTCGGCGCCGGCCAGCAGGTCGCCACTGGCATTCCGCGGCAAGACGTGCAAACCGGTGAGGCCGTCCCGTCGCAGCGACACGACGGCATGGCTGGCGTACGCGCTGACTGAGAGAATTCGTACACCCTGACGGTGTGGAATGACCGGCGTCCACTCGCGGTGACTCGTTGCCG
>JBKPAB010000007.1:0-8321 GCA_046726195.1 Actinomycetota bacterium | reverse complement strand
TGGCGAGCAGATCGCCCACCTCGCCCGGTGCGACCTGAGCCTGGGCGGTGCGGTCGTCAGTTGCCCGACGCGCGGATCTGATCACGGCAGGCATGCTGCCCTCGGCGCGGTTGTCGCACATGTGCGATTGTGCGTCGACGCCGAGCCAACTGGAATAGGCGCTCCGTTTCTCTGGTTAGACAGAAGTGGAGCATGCGCTCCACTACGACGATGAGAGGAAACGATGAAGGTTTTCGCACTCCAGGGGTTCGATCAGGCTCCCGGCGTTACCGAGGTCGATCTGCCCACCCCCGGCCCGGGTGAGGTTCGGGTGCGGGTTCGGGCAGCTGCGCTGAACGGCTTCGACCTGTCGGTGGCGAACAGTTATCTGAAGGGCATGATGGAGCACCGCTTCCCGGTAGTGCTGGGCAAGGATTTCGCCGGCGAGGTGGACACGGTCGGTCCTGATGTGAAGGGTTACCAGGTTGGCGACCGGGTCTTCGGCGTCGTTATGAAGGACGCCCTCGGCGACGGTTCGTTCGGGGAGTACGTGACGGTCCCCGTGGCTTTCGGTATCGCGAGGCTGCCCGACAGGATCGACTTCAC
Source organism: Actinomycetota bacterium (assembly GCA_046726195.1). Taxonomy (GTDB): domain Bacteria; phylum Actinomycetota; class Actinomycetes; order Propionibacteriales; family Propionibacteriaceae; genus Microlunatus. Next base: position 7,736 of record JBKPAB010000007.1, on the reverse strand, counting down.
CGAGGCGGCCGCCTTGGGGCTGGCCGGGACGGCGGCCGTTGATGCTTTCGACGCAGCGAACGTCACCGCCGAACAGACGGTGCTGGTGGTCGGGGCGACCGGCGGCGTGGGCCTGCAGGCGCTGCAACTGGCGGTGCGGGCCGGTGCCACTGTGATCGCGACCGCGCACTCAGCGGAGGAGATCGAGCTGGTGACCAGCCTGGGTGCGGCACACACCGTCGATTACCGCGGTGACGTGGTCGAGCAGGTCCGCGCGCTTTATGCCAATGGAGTCGATGTCGTGTTGCACTTCGCCGGGGACCCGGCTCCTCTGGTGGCGGTGGTGAAGCCGGGCGGGATGCTGGTCTCCACCATGATGCGCAGCGCTGACGACGTCGCGGCGGAGAACGTGAAGGTGGTCTCGATCTACGCGAGCCCGTCGTCGGCGACCCTCGACCGGGTCGCTCGCCACCAGGCCGAGAAGCACACCACCGTGACCGTCCAGCGCGTCTACGGTCTGGAACAGACCGGCGAGGCGATCGAGCAGTTCGCCGCCGGCACCCTCGGCAAGCTCGTCATCTCAATCGACTGATCGATCACCAGATCGTTCACTACGGCCGCGGGGCTGCAGGCGTGCCCCGGCGGCCTGGGACAAGTAAGGACTCTTATGGAACTCGGTGTGTTCTCGCTCACCGATATCTACCCCGGAAGCCCGGACACCGCGGCCAGCCGGATCGACGACATCATCGGCTACGGCATCCTCGCCGAACAGTCCGGCCTGGACGTGTTCGGGATCGGTGAGCACCACACCCGCGCATTCGCCGTCTCCTCGCCCGCGGTCGTGCACGCCGCAATCGCCCGCGCGACCAGCCCGGATCACGCTCACCACGACAGCGACCGTATTGAGCGTCCTCGATCCGGTCCGCGTGTATCAGGAATTCGCCACCCTCGACCTGGTCGGTCACGGGTGGGCTGAGATCATCGCCGGGCGCAGCGCGTTCGCTGAACCGTTCGCCCTGTTCGGCGAGGACATCACCCCAAGCTCGACGACCTGTCCGCGGAGAAGCTTGAGCTGCTGCTGCGGCTCCGGAACCGAGGACCGGGTGACCTGGACCGGGCGGTTCCGCCCGCCGGCATGAGGCGGCTCCCAACCCGCACAGCCTGTCGGCCCCATGCCGATCTGGGTCGCCGTCGGCGGCACCCCTGCCAGCGCTCAACGCGCCGGCCGCTCGGCCTGCCGATGGCGCTCGGGTTGATCGGCGGCACCATCGACCACGCTAATCGGCTCATCGACCTCTGCGGAACGCCGGCCGCGACGCCGGCCACCCCGACGAGCAGCGATCAGCAACTAAATCCCACCGTCAGTTCACGAGATTTGCTCGCACACGGTTGGTGGGCAGCCCTTCAGCTCCGGCTGCCAGGCGCCGGCACGGAGTTAGCCGCTACCGAGGTGGCCGCGAAAGCCGCATCAACGCACGGTACATCTGCGTCGTGCTCGGCGGCTCAGGAAGGGGCCGCGCGGCATCCGCGGCAAAAGACTGGAGAAGGTAACCCACAAGACGCCGCCATGCCTCCGGCGCAGCATCCCGCGTGCCAGCCACCACACCAGCGTTGGCCATCAAGACCAGCGGCACGTCTTGGTGCGCAAAATCTTGACGCAGCCTGCCGGTCGCCTTGGCCCGGTCAAGAAGCTCGGCCACTGCACGGGCGCTACGCTCACGCTCTGCCTCCAGGGCCTTCGCGGTAGGAAACGTCAGGGTGAGCACATCGGCGAAGCCACGGTCGTCGGCCTGCATATGGCAGACCCGCTCGATGAAACCGCAGAAGCCATGCCACGGGTCGGAATCGGCCAGGGCCTCATCGATAGCGGCCGCATAGGCACTCATCTTGTCGGCGAACACTGCCCCCACCAGGTCATCACGGGTCGGAAAACGACGGAAGAGAGTGGCCACACCCACACCGGCCTGCCGCGCTATCTCGTTGGTGGAGGCATCCAGGCCCTGCTCAGCAAAGACCTGCCGCGCAGCGCTGACCACCCGCTCCCGGTTCCGCTCGGCATCGGACCGCAGCCCGCCACCTGCAGCTGACCGCTCAGCGGCGGACTTCACGCGCATGTCCGCACCCTACTCGTCATCTGGAATAGCTGCTCCACTTATCTCGGTGTCGCAAATCGCTGTCTAGGCCCGCCGACCGGCAAGCGAGTCGACGAGTCGTCGGTCTACACCGTGGCGGGGGCGGATCTCTACACCTCGCAGCGGATCCTCGATGCCGAACAGCGTCTCGTCGCCATCGCCGGACGACGCGACGGGTCAGCTGTCGATCAGGTGGCAGTGGATCAGGCGTTGCTGGAGATGGCGGCCAACGGCACTGCTCTCGATGCCGGGCAGGCCGCATTGGTCCGCCAGATGTACACGTAGGCTGCCCGGCTGCAGCCTGCTATCGCACACGCCGGCGCCGGGAACGCGACCGCTCCAGCTGCGGCCTGCACAGTGGCAGTCCGGTAGCCGCCGACGTGGGTCTCATGATCGACAAGCTGACAGCAACCCGATCGACGATCAGTCCGTCCACCAAGATCATCCCGCATGATCACCCGCGTGACAGAAACCACGGTGGACCATCGCGGACCTTTCGGATGGACCTACGGCTCAGGTGGTTTATGCCGCTCACGCTTGGTGATCAAGCACACGGACAGGTTGATTAGAGCGAGGGTCGCTGCCGCGATGGCGCCCGCCCACCAGTACCAGCCACCCTAGGTGACGGCGGCCACGATCAGGCCGGCGGCCAGCAAGACCTCCGTAATGGCGACAAAGTCGCCACGACCGGGGGAATCCTGAACTCACGCTTTGAGCGTATTTGGGCTAAGGACATAGGTAAGGGCGCGGCATGGAGGGTGGCATCGGCGCAGCTCATGTGAAGCCCCGAACAACCCAACCCCGGCCCCTAGGCCAGATATGTCAAGGAGCAACAACAAGGCTGAGTGACCCCACAAAGGAGGCCTCTGAAATCGGACGCCGTGGTTGACAGCTGGACCCGGAATTCATCCACCCCTGTGTTTGCCAGAGATTGTTGGGTGGTAAATCTTCTTTGAACGAAGTAGTCGTTCGGCCGTCCGAGCGTGTCCCTCGAAGCCATGCGGCGGCTCGGGTTGGCCCCTCAATTTGGCGGCTGGACTGGACCCGTACTAAGGAGGTTTGCCGTGAGTGTGTTGCGATTCGACCCGTTCGGTGACCCATTTCGCCAGATGGATCGACTGACGAGCCAGTTGTTGTCAGGAACTCGTACCCCGATGGGGATGCCGATGGACGTGTGGCAGACCGATGACGGGTACCACGTCTGCCTGGATCTGCCTGGGGTGGATCCCGACAGTGTTGACATCACCACAGAACGGAATGTCCTGACGATCAAGGCCGAGCGCCGCGCCGAATACCAGGAGGGCCAGAGCGTCCTGATCGCGGAGCGACCTCAGGGAAGCTTCACCCGGCAGTTGCAGTTGGGGGACACTGTGGACACCGAGAACATCAAGGCGTCCTACGCCGACGGAGTGCTTCATCTGACGCTCCCCATGACTCAAGCCGCCCAGCCGCGTCGGGTTCAAGTGCAGACAGACGGTGGCAGCCAACGTTCCATCACCGTCGAGGGTGAAACCGAAGAGTCGTCGCCCGGCTCCGGGATGACTTCAGAGAGCGGTTCGCAAGGCGGCGGCGGCTAGAAAAGGAGTTCTTCATGTCAAAGTTGCTGGTATTTGGAGTCGATAGCCCGCAGACGGCGGAGAAGATGCTCGAGCTCGGCCGCGATCTGGCCAAACAACAGCTGCTAGAACTGGCCGATGCGGCGTGGGTAGAGCGCACCCAAGACAGCGACGTCAAGCTTCATCAATCGGTGAACCTGACCGCAATGATGGCGGGATCCGGTGCGGTAACTGGCGCGCTATGGGGCACCCTGATCGGTCTGCTGTTCCTCAATCCGTTGGCCGGTGCCGCGGTTGGAGCAGGTGTGGGCGCCGGAACGGGTGCGATTACCGGCCGCTTGACCGACATCGGGGTTGACGACAACCTGATCCGCGAGATCGGCCAGACCTTGGAACCGGGCAAAGCGGCTGTGTTCTTTCTGGCTCGCAACGCCACTGTCGACCGCGTCATCGAGGCCATGAAGCCGTACAACCCAAAGGTGATTCAGACCAACCTGAGTAAAGACAGCGAGAAGGAGCTCATCGAGGCGCTGCAGGGCCAGCCCATCGGGGCTCCAAGCGCAGCGGAGCAGGCAAGCAGCACATAGCCGGCCGCCTGCACCTGGCCTAAGCCCGCCTCGCGGTCCAGAAGGAGGCCGCGTGGGCGGGCTGCCCGCTCACTGCAGATGGGGCAAGGTGTGAAGATGGCGCAACCGCGTGGTGATTCCGCGAGGAGGGAGCGAGAGGCGCGCAGCCTGGACCTGGTGCAGCGTGTCATCGTCTCAGGTCTCGCTGCCATCGTCGTCGGTACCTTCTCCGCAGTCCTCGCCGCCTGTGGTCCGTGGCGATCAAGACCTTCCGCCAGTCAGCGTGATCGGACTGTGGATCATGACTGGCGTACTGGGCCTGGCAACGGCCGCGGCGATCTTGCTGATCAACCGCCGTAAGCCCTACAGCCCGCGGGTTCTGCTTGGTCTCCTCCCCGTGGTGATCTCCGCTCCTTCGATTCTGCGCTAACTCATGGTTGCTCCGCCCGCACTCAGCTGGATTCGGACAGGCCTTTTTGCCTTGCCCGCGTACGGGATCCTGACCGTCTGGGCGACTTTGGAGCCACAGCCGGACCAGGTGAGCGACCCGGAGGGTTGGGCTCGGTTCGTCGGCTCAAGCTCCTATCTGGTGAGTCATCTGGTCGGCAGCATCGGAGGCACAATCCTCGCGATCTTCGGCACCTTCGCCCTAGGCGCATATCTTGCTTCGAGCCGGTCGCCGCGCCTGGCGCTGACGGGAATGACGCTGGCGGTCGCCGCACATGCGCTGTTCGTGGTTCCTGGCGCAATTTCAGCGTTCGCCACGCCGGCCATTGGCCGGGCTTACCTGACCGGAAACACTCAGGTGATGGAGCTGGAGTTTCCCTCAGTGCTGACGGCAATCGTTGCCTTCGGCCTGCTATTGGCGCTTGTGGGCAACGTGCTGCTCGGTGTTGCGGTCTGGCGCTCCGGCACGCTGCCCCGATGGGCGGGCGCCCTCTGGATTGCTGCAGCGTTCATCTTCTATGTCCTCGGGGCCGTACTGGGGATGGCGACGACTGGCGCCAGCGTGCCCACCCAGCCCGTTGGCGCCGCACTGATGGCACTCAGCGGTGGCTGGATTGCTTGGGCCGCCTTGCGACACCGGGAACCGGTCGAGGCGAACCGCATCACAGCCGTGGATGGCGGCGCGTAGTCAGTTCGCGTGCCACGTTGGCGGCCATTTGTCGGGCATCCGCGCCGACCTCATGCAGGAACCCGGAGATCGGTATGCGCATTCCAATGAAGTGGAGGCGGGATTGTGGGCTTGGGATGCCGTGCTCTCCAATCGCGGTGAGGTGGCCGACAAGCGGCTTGAGCGCAGGGTCGTAGCCGGTGGCCGACACGACGGCATCTGGGAACACGCGTGATCCATCGGCCAGCACGACTGCCCGGCCCTCGAGTGCGGTGACACCCGGCACAACCTCGATGACTCCACTGCGTACGGCATCGATGAAACCGACATCGAAGATTGGCACGGTGGCGGTGCGTCGGAACTGCGAAAACGGCGCGCGCGGCCGCGGCAGGCCGAAGGCACTCAGGTCGGGAGTGGTTGTTCGCTCCAGCACATAAACAAGAGGGTCCAGCAGGCGGGGGTGGTAGCCGCCGGAACACGATTCCGAGCAGCTGGATGGGAAAACCCTTCACGTCGCGGCGCAGGATATTCGGAGGTGTGCGTACAGCGATCCGAACGCGTGCCGCACCGCCCTCCGCCAGATCGACGGCGATCTCGGTACCACTATTGCCAGTGCCAACAATCAGCACATCCTGGTCGCGATAGGGCTGTGGATTGCGATAGTCCACCGAATGAACCATTGGTCCATCGAATGAGCCAGGCCATCGCGGCAAGTGTGGAACGCGGGTATAGCCGGTAGCCACCACTACCACCCGCGCGGGAATCGTGCCAGCGGTCGTGCGGACACTCCAGTGGCCGTTATCGCGGTCAATACGGGTGGCCTCAATCCCCAACCGTGGCTTGAGCCGATAGTGCGCCGCGTACTGCTCCAGGTATTGCACGAACTGGTCGCGTGCCACCCATCGGCCGAAGTCACGTGGAATCCGATAGCCCGGAAGATGCGACAGCGAACGAATGGTGTGCAGGTGCAGACGGTCATATCGGCTGCGCCATGGCTCCCCCCACACGCCCCCGCTCGATGATGGTGGCGTCGATACCGCGCGCTCGCAGCGTCGCCGCCACCGAGAGGCCCGCGGGACCGGCGCCGACGATGACCACATCGTCCATGTGCAAAAGCTACTGCTGAGATCGGGCTAGCTATGGGTCAAAGGTCTGCTGCGGAATGCTCCGCGAAGTTGATCGCAAGTGCTTGGGTAACCGGTCGCATCTGGCCGAAAATCTGATCATCCCACCGCCCGACGGCCTGAATGTCGCGCATGGACGAGGTGAGGAACACCTCATTTGCCTTCTTGGCTTCATCTTGGGTGACGTCTCGTTCCGCTACCGAGCTCCACTCCATGATCAACTCCCGGGTGATCCCGGCCAGCGGGCCAGAGCTCAGCGGCGGTGTGATGATCGTGTTTCCGAAGACCAGGAAGATGTTGCTGCCTGTTCCCTCGCATATATGACCTGCGGTGTTGAGGAAGATCGCCTCAGTGGCGTCGTGCTCGGCCGCATAACCAAGCGCACGAACGTTCTCCGCATACGAGGTTGATTTCACCCCGGCAAGCGCGCCGTGTTCGTTGCGGGTCCAGGGCGCGGTCACGATCGTGGCTAGCGGCGCCGCAGCATCCGCCGGCGCCAGTGCGACGATCAACGTGGGCGGGCCGTACGCCGCCTCCGAGCCCAGGGGCCCGCGGCCGCCGGTGAACGTGATCCGCAGCTTCCCGCGCGGGAAGTCACGGCCATCCAGGACCGCATCGATCGCCTCGCGAATCTGGCCGTGATCTGGGGCTGGAAGGTGCAACGCGGCTGCCGAGCGACTCAGTCGGTTGAGGTGCCGCCGTACGGCGAAAGCGCCACGCTCGGTCACCTTGAGCGTCTCGAATACCCCATCTCCGACCACCAGGCCGTGGTCAGTTCCAGTGATCGTGGCTTGCTGCGGATCGTGGTAAAGGCGGCCGTTCAACCAGATCCTGAGCTGTCCGGTGAGGGCTTGTGGAGCAGATGCGGTGAGTTGCACCCCGTCAGGTTATCGGGCCGGAGTGATCATGGTCCGCGTGCCGGACTGCATCTGCTGTGCCCGGCGTGAGCACGTTTGGACTCCTGCCTTAGCCTCGGCTATGGTTTCTGATCGCACCCGAGCCGGTTAGTTGCCGGATGCGCGGACGTGGCTCAGCTGGTAGAGCATCACCTTGCCAAGGTGAGGGTCGCGGGTTCGAATCCCGTCGTCCGCTCGGAGCGAGTCTCGCCCAGAGCAGTGTTCCCCGGTGGAGTGGCCGAGAGGCGAGGCAACGGACTGCAAATCCGTGTACACGGGTTCAAATCCCGTCTCCACCTCGGGCGATTGGCGCAGTGGGAGCGCGCTTCCCTGACACGGAAGAGGTCACTGGTTCAAATCCAGTATCGC
>JBKPAB010000006.1:0-48736 GCA_046726195.1 Actinomycetota bacterium | reverse complement strand
GCTTGGTGCAGATGTGATCGGCTTCGGCCCGGACACCGGGCACCTGTGTTGGGCCGGCATCGACCCAGCACGACTGATCCGCCGCTACGCCGATCGGATAGGCGGCATCCACATCAAAGACTGTTTCCCCGACTACCTCGATCCAGCTGCTCGGGAAGGCCTTAATTACGAAGAAGTCGAGGCAACCAAGCGGCTCTGGGCCGAACCCGGCAGAGGCGTCGTCGACTTCGACGCCGTCACGGCCGCCATGCCCGAGGACTATCACGGCGACTACATGATTGAAGTCGTCAAACCAAGCGTCGACTCCCCCTACGACTCATACAAATCGCTTTCGACTGGGCAGGTCACGCTCTCAAGCTCGCCAAACCTTGATCGCGAGCTTCTGCGCTAGATAACGGATCACCGCAGTGGACCATGGGCCGCCGAAGTCCGTGCCGTCGAAGCTGCTCTCACCCAAGATTCGCAGGTAGATGTGGTGGTCGGAGGTTCGGCGTCGTTCGAGGGAGGAGCAGGTTGCGCGGCCACCGTCGGCAAGGCCGCTGCTGGAGCTGTGGCTGAGTGAAGGCCTCCACAGACAGTATCGCGGGATGTGCCGGCCAGGACCGCAGAAATCCTTGACTTGTGGCGATATCCGGAATCGCACGGCATTTGCCCGAAACCGACATCCTCGAGGTCGAGCGGCTCCTCGACCTTGTGCCAGCGAGTCGCTCTCGGCCCTGCGCACTGACTGCGTGGCGCGCTCCACCTCGACCACCTGCTGCTCTGGATTCGGTCAAGAACAACCTCAACCCGCGTCTGTGAGAACCGGTGGCCTCCACCGCGAACACCACCCCAGGAGCCCCTGCAGGGGGCGGGCAGCGTCCCGCTGCGCCCATAGTCGCCTCGATAGGATGCCCTCGTGCGCAACAAGGACATCGTCGAGGTCACAGGTCATCTGCTGGAGGACGGGGTGTTGGCCCGCATCCTCAACGATGTCGCCGAATACGGCTGCGACTACACGATCGACAAGATCGAGATCGGCAAGACGGCCGAGGACACGTCCAGCGCGCGGATCAAGGTCACCGCGCCGGACGAGGAGCGACTCCAGCGTCTGCTGATGCGACTGCAAACCCACGGCGCCAACCCGGTGGATCCCGGTCAGGCGGTGCTGGAGACTGTCGTTCGCGACGGCGTCTTTCCGGACGGCTTCTACTCCACCACCAACCTGGAGACCTGGGTGCGGATCGACAACATGTGGGTCATGGTCACCAATCCGGAGATGGACTGCGGTCTAGTCGTGGAGGGTGAAGGCGACGCGCTCACCGTGCGGACCCTTCCCATGATCGATGCCCGGACGGGGATGCGTGTGGTGTGCGGGGCAATGGGTATTCGCGTGGTGGCACCGAAGTCTGAGAAGAAGAGCGGCACGTTCGGTTTCATGGAGTCGCAGGTTTCCAGCGAGAAGCCGCAGGCCGTGCTGGTTCGCCAGGTCGCCGATGGGATCCGAGAGTGCAAGGCGAACAGCCAGAAGGTGCTCTGGGTGGGCGGACCAGGCATCGTGCACACCGGCGCCGCCGGCGCGATGGTGGCGCTGGTCAAAGCCGGCTTCGTGGATCTGCTCTTCGCGGGCAACGCGCTGGCCACCCACGACATCGAGGCATCCCTGTTCGGCACGTCCCTCGGAGTGGACCTGTCCCAAGGCCGGGGCGTGGAGCACGGCCACGAGCACCACATCAGAGCTCTCAACGCGATCCGCAGGGAGGGATCGATAGCCGCGGCCGTGGAGTCCGGCTTGCTGACCGGCGGTGTCATGCACGCCATGGTCACAGCCGGCAAACCCTTCGTGCTCGTCGGCTCGGTGCGTGATGACGGACCTCTGCCGGACGTCATCACCGACGTCATCGAGGGACAGCGGGCGATGCGCGCCCAGCTCGATGGTGTCGGTTACTGCCTGATGCTGGCCACGATGCTGCACTCGGTGGCCACTGGCAACATCTTGCCGGCCTCGGTCCCCCTGGTGTGCGTTGACATCAACCCCGCAACGGTGACCAAGCTCAGCGACCGTGGTTCTTCCCATGCGCAGGGAATCATCACCGACGTGGGCCTGTTCGTCGAGCAGCTCGCCGTCGAGCTTGTAGAGAACTACCGGTCTAGCCCGTCTCTGATGCCGCACCGCGGCATCGGCTAATCGGGTCCGGCGCCCTGCAGCACTTCCTCGGTGAACACCCGGTAGCCGAACTCGGGAAGGGAAGGCGTGGATCTCGCGGGTGTCGAGGACCGACATGAAGCCGAGGATGTCGCTGGTCACGACCTGTCCGGGCACGAGAATCGCGAGCCCGGTGGGTATGGCGTAACGAACATCGCCGATACCGCCTCTCGTCCCTCCGCAACCCGAGCGGCCAACCTCGTCGGCGGGAAGATATTCACACGCGCCAGCGACGTAGGCCAGAAAGTATGCGTCCCGCAGGTTCCTAGCGGTTCCGCGAGACTGGGCGGCCGTCAGGCTGTTCGGTCGAGGATTTCCTGCACGAGTTCCATCGGGGTGTGTGGGTGCAGGAATGCGAAGCGGCCAACCGTCTCGCCCTCCCACTTGGTTGGGGGAATGAAGGCGATCTCCTCGTCGTGCAATGCTTGGGCCCACTTGTCGTAGTCGGACGGCTCCCAGCCAACCCGGCGGAACAGCACGACACCGAGATCTGGTTCCCTGATCAGCTCCAGGTGCGTTGTTGCCTTAATCAAATCTGCGGTGTCCCGAGCGAGCTGGACAGCGCTCTCGATCGCCTCGCGATAGGCGTCCAGCCCATAGACCGCCAGCGAGAACCACAGTGGTAGTCCCCGTGCGCGCCGGGTCAGATGGTAGGCGTAATCGGTCGGGTTCCATTCCCCTTCAGACACATGGATGACATCCAGGTACGACGCGTCTTGGGTATGCGTGGCCCGGGCTAGTTCGGGCTGCCGGTAAATGAGCGCACAGCAGTCGAAGGGTGTGAAGAGCCACTTATGCGGGTCGAGGATGAACGAGTCGGCCTGCTCGATACCGGTGTACTTCTCGCGTATCGATCGAGCGAAGATCCCGGATCCGCCGTACGCGCCGTCAACGTGGAACCACCAACCGTGTTGCTTTGCGATCTCGCCAACCCCGGCCAGATCATCGATGATGCCCGCATTGGTTGTCCCCGACGTACAAACAACAGCGGCGACATCAGTCAGGTCCGGATCCTCGTCAAGCGCAGCGTTAACTGCGTCCGCGGTCAGCCGGTGGTCCGGAGTCTTGACCACCAGCGCCTCCATCTCCAGCAGCCGTAGCGTGTTGACGATCGAGGAATGGGCGTCGGTGCCGACGATCACCCGCAGCCGCCGCCCCGCCCCTTCGTCGCCAAGTCGTTGCTTGGTCGTCTCGCGGGCAACCGCGAGCGCGGACAGGTTGCCGGCGGACCCACCCGAGACGAAGCATCCGCCAGCCGACGCAGGCAGCCCGGCTGCATCTGCGATGACACGCAGCACCGTGTTCTCCGCGGCTATCGCGCCCGATGCCTCGAGCCAGGAGATGCCTTGGATCGAGGCGCAGGAGATCAACATGTCAAACAACAGGCTGGCCTTGGTCGGCGCGGCCGGGATGAATCCGAGGAACCGAGGGCTGTCCGCGGAAATGATGCTGGGCGCGATCACCGATGAGTAGATTCCCAACACTTCATCTGGTGCCCGGCCGCGGTCCCGGATCACACCATTGAGCACCTTGTACAGGTCAGCCGCCGCCTGGATTCCCTTGTCGAGCGGCACCGGATCCATTCGCAGCCGGTTCTCCGCGTACGCCAGGACGCTACGCACCATCTGCTCAGTAGTTTGATCGACCTGGTGCATAGCTCAATCCCTTCCGGGCTCAGGCCACCTGCTTGTCCTTCAACAATCCGACATGCTCGTGCCGGCCGAGGTGCGAGTGCTTCCTGCCGTACGCGAAATACCAGGCGATCACGACCGCACTCCAGACAAGGAAGACCAGAAGCGTGATCAGGTCCAGGCCCACGATGATCCACAAGCACCCGAGAACGGACAGGATCGGCGTCACCGGGTAACCAGGTACCTTGAATGTGCGCGGCAGATCGGGCTCACGACGCCGCAACACGATCACCGCGATCGAGACGATCGCGAAGGCGACGAGCGTACCCACGCTGGTCATCTCGGCAAGGAAGTTGATCGGGATGAGTCCGGCGAGCAAGGCGATGACGCCGGCCACGATCAGCGTGTTCGGTACGGGTGTGCGGGAGCGGGGATTCACTCTGTGGAACAACTCCGGCAGCATACCGTCGCGGGCCATCGCGAACAGGATGCGGGTCTGCCCGTAGATCGTCACCAACGTGACGCTGAAGATCGATATCACTGCGCCGGCCGCCAGCGCCGTGCCCGGCCAAGTCGACCCGGTGACGTTCTCCAGGATCGCGGCCAGGCCGGCCTCCTGCCCCTCGAACTCGGTGTACGGCTGTGCCGCGACGGCGACGATCGAGGTCAAGACATACAACGAGGTCACAATGACCAGCGCAATGAGGATCGCCAGCGGCATCGTGCGGTGCGGGTCCTTGACTTCCTCGCCGGCCGTCGAGACGGCGTCTAATCCGATATATGAGAAGAAGATTGTTCCGGCGGCGGCAGTGACCCCAGCGACTCCGAACGGGGTGAAGTCTGCAAGATGATTCGAGTTCCAGCCGGTGAAACCAATAATGATAAACAACACCAGGATAGCGATCTTTATCAGCACCATGACGGTATTCACCTTTGCAGAGTCGCTCACACCCCGGATGAGCAGCAACATGCAAAGCCCTATCAAGATCACCGCTGGAAGGTTGAAGATTCCACCCCCCTCGGGTGACTGGGACAATGCGTCCGGGATTTGGATGCCGAACAGGTTGTCCAACAGTTCATTGAGGTACTGTGACCAGCCGACGGCGACAGCCGCCGCGGACACGCCGTACTCGAGCAGCAGGCAGGCGGCAACCGCCATCGCCGGCAGTTCACCGATGGTCGCGTAGGCGTACGAGTATGAGGAACCCGAAACCGGCACTGCACCAGCTAGCTCGGCATAGCAGACCGCAGTCAGTCCAGCCACGACGCCGGCGAGCACGAAGGATAAGACGACCGCCGGACCGGCCTCCGGTACCGCCTCCGACAGGACAAAGAAAATACCGGTGCCGATCGTGGCGCCGACACCGAACATGGCCAGTGGGAAGAGCCCGATGGAGCGTGTGAGCTCGCTCTGACCGGTCTCGGTACCGGTCTCCTCTTCCATCTCGATAACGGGCTTGCGCCGGAAGAGCTCTGCAATGAGTGCTGCCACGATATGCCTCCCACCTTCTCTAATGAGCCGACCTCAGATGGGCGCCACATCCGACAGAAACTCTGGCGCTCATGAGACATCACGTGCGGCAAGATCATCCCACGTCTCCCGCCGCACGACAAGACTTGGGGTTCCGTTCGCAACGAACACGACAGGGATGCGTCGATTTCCGTTGTAGTTGTTGGACATTGTGTAGCAATATGCCCCTGTTGCCGGCACCGCCAGAAGATCATCGACTCGGGGTGCGTTAAGTGGCACACCGTCGACGAGGATGTCGCCGCTCTCACAGTGCCTGCCGACGACGGTGACGATCTCGCCCTCCGTGGCGTCCAGCCGGCTCGCGATTCCGGCTTCGAAGCGCTGATCAAAAAGTGCCACCTCGAGGTTGTCACCCATGCCACCATCGACGGCAACGAACGTCGTCTGCCCCCGTTTGACCGTCACCACACGATAGATGGTCGCCGCTGTCGTGGCCACCATGCTGCGGCCTGGTTCGATGATGATCCCTGCGTGGGGTGGCAAGTGCTCCTGCGCCGCTCCAATCAACACGTCGAGATACTCCGCGACGCTGGGCGGCTGGTCTGACCAGGTGTAGCGGGCGCCGAGACCTCCGCCGAGGTCGTAGATCTCGAACTCCCCGAGTGCAGCAAGAGGCGCCACTGCGTCGGCAAGCGGTTGAGCCTCAAGAATTTGTGAGCCGACGTGCGCATGAACGCCTCGCATCCGCAGCCGGGAGCTGCGCTCGATGCGCTTGATCAGGTCAGTCGCAGCCGCCGGCGCCAATCCGAACTTCGATCCCTCATGACCAGTGAGTACGTGCGCATGTGTGTCAGCCGTTACGCCGGGAATGACCCGCACCAAGACGTCCTGGGTCCTTTCCCCCGGCACGATTGCCTCAAGCCGATCGACGTCGTCTGGGCCGTCAACCACGACCAGGCCCACGCCGCTGTCGACCCCCATCCTGATCTCCTCCGTAGTTTTGGCGTTTCCGTGGAGCACGATGAGTGCAGGATCGATGCCAGCCCTGAGCGCGGTAAGAATCTCACCACCACCGGCGACATCGAGCCCGAGCCCTTCCTGCACCATGACCCTTTGCACGGCCGTGCAAGGAAACGCCTTCGAGGCGAATACCACCCGCGAGTTGGGCCACCGGGCGGACAGTTCCCGAACATATTCCCGCGCCCGCTCGCGAAGCGCCTCCTCAGCGACGACGAGAACCGGCGTACCGAACTCGGCCGCGAGATCGTCAGTACGGCAACCACCGATGATCAGCATGCCGTCGACATCGGTGGCGCTACCCGGCGGAAAAAGGTCCAGCAACTTGCTCATGCAAGCATGCTCGACCGTTTAATGCGAGTTGGCAACCATCTTTGACGAACCCCTTCTGTGGGCTCAGTGCGTCTCACCGGAATCCTCAGGTGAAGCAGCAGATCAGCGGCTACGGAAAAGTTGATCAGGAAGTAGTCGAGGTCGACATCACCTAGTGAATGCCGAAGACATCGAGTGCGCCGATCTCCCCCGCAGACGGTCGTCATCTCGCCGCCCTCGAACCAGTCCACGACGTGTGGGCCGATGCGGTCCGCGCCGAGCTGGCGGACCGACACGCCCTGCCTTTTCATCGTCGCTCAAAGGGTCATCAATCCGGCGGGGTCGCAGGGCTCGAATGAGTTCCCGGGATTCCCAGGACTGCGGTCAGTTTCTGGAACTGCTCGTCATTGCCACAGCAGACGGCGAGATGCCCGTCTTTGGCGGCCGAGTTTCGTAGGGAGCGATGGACGGGTGCCGGTTGCCCATGCTCGCCGGTGTGTTTGCCGGCGCCACGTAGGCCGAGGCCTGGTTGGCCAGCGAACCCAAGGAGGCTGGACAGCAAGTTGACCTCTACCCGTTGCTCCGTTCCGTCGGACTCTCGGGCTCGCAGCGCCGCGAGGATGCGGATGACCGCATCCTTTGCAGTGGGTACATCGACGAGCGCGACGCCGGCCTTCATCGGCTCCCCCGGCGTTCCAGTGATGCTCATCAGGCCGCCGACCGCGTGGACGACGAAGTCGTACCCGGGCAGGTCTCGTCCCCCTCGGCTGCCGAACCCGGTGATCGAGGCGTACACGATGCGAGGGTTCTCGGCCGCAACCTCGTCGTAGCCCAGACCTTTGCGCGCCAGGCTGCCGTCGCGGTAGTTCTCCCGCAGGACGTCCGCCCGCCGCGCCAGTTCTCGAGTCTTGCTTCGGTTGGCTGCCTCGAAGTAGGAGCTCGAGTTGTCAGTCCACGGAGACCCCCATTGCCGGGTGTCGTCGCCGACCCCTGGTCGCTCCACCTTGATGACGATGGCGCCGAGGTCGGCGAGCATCATCGCAGCGAGGGGCTCGGGCAGGACGTAGCTGAAGTCGGCGACCAGCAGACCTTCCAGGGGAAGGCTCATGGCGTCGCGCCAACCGGCTGAAGCACGCCGTCGACCCGACGGAGAAGGTTCCAGGGGTTCGCCGCCTGCAGCGGCGGTGGCAGCCACTCTTCCCTCAGTGACTGATAGGTCACAGAGCGCACCAAGCGGTCCAGGGCGGCGGCGCCCACCGACGTGGCTGATGGGGCCGAGGTCGACGGCCACGGATCGCCATGTTGTTGCGCCCAGGTGTATGCGACACCGGTCGGCCGGTTGTTTCGCCGCCAGCGACGCAGCGAGCGCGTGCAGCCATCCGCGCCGCTGCCGCGGGCTGGCTGGTGTTGGATCCGGCACAATGAGCAGGGTGAGCCCAGAGGTCCTGCACGCATCGGCCAGCGCTTCTGGCGGTTCGGAGTAGCAGGCGCCCAGGGCCGATGCCAAGCGCGGCGATCCCGATGCTCTTGAGCCGCGAGACGTATCCATCCCACCCGATCCTGCTGGTTGGAAGGATCAAACCAGTGGTCAGTAGCAGCTCCCCGCCCGACACGTAAGAGGTCGGGTCGACGAGCTCAGAGACGTGCACAGCGGTGACTGGGATCTCAGGGACCACGAATCCGTCGGCGGGGTGCAGGTGCTCCCCCAGTGCCCGGCACAAGCTCGCCACCGCGGGCAGCGCCACGCCATCACGCTCCTTGGGTTACCTCCGACACAGTCTGCCGCGAGGAGTGTGCCGAGGGCAGCAACCCAAAAGCCCATTCATGGTACGAATGGGCTCAATCGGCTCGCTGTGGACCCGCGTCCAAGGCGGCGAAAGCGTCGACGTGCCTTTGCGTGCACAGCCGCCCGAAGCGCAGATCCGCCGATTCGAGGCTCGTCGATGAACTCGATCTAACCATCAACACCTTAAGGACGGTCGCCCCACCTAACGACTCCGCGAGACCGTGAGTTGATCATCCGCACCGAATCGGACGACTCGGGCGTCGTAGCTGATCATTTAATGCGGTTTCCACTGCGTCGCCCCAAGGATTTGAACCGACCTGCGTCATTTCGTTACTCGGAAACCAGGTCAAGGGTAGGGTCCCGAGCATGGTGCGCGAGCCACTGATGTCCGGTTTTCCACCGCCCGCGGAATCGCGGGTCACGTTGGCCAACTGGCAGGATCCCCCGTACAACCGATGGTCGTTTCAACACCTGCGCGAGCTGATCCCGACCCAACGGATCTCTCGGGGCTCTGGGTCTTGGCGTGCCTTGGCGCAGCACAGCGTTTCACCGGTACTCGACCACATCACCATGCACCGGCTCGCAGGACACACGTCATCCTTCGCCGAGGTGATTGCGGAGACTTGGACGGATGCGGTCGTGGTGCTGCACGACGGTCAGATCGTGTTCGAGCAGTACTTCAACGAAATGACGGAGGAGACGCCCCATCTGTTGATGTCGGTGACGAAGTCCGTGGTCGGCTGCATTGCGGGAATCTTGGCCGAACAAGGCCTGCTCCACCCAGACGACCCGGCCAGCACTTACGTCCCTGAGATCGTCGGCTCGGGGTATGACGGTGCAACTGTCCGTCAGCTACTGAACATGCGCACAGGGGTCGCGTTCCGCGAGGAGTACACCAACCAGGACGCCGAGGTCCGGGTGATGGAGCGGTACATGGGCTGGCGGCCCGGTGAGGAACATGACGGTGCACGGGGAATGTACTTCTACCTCACCAGACTAGGCACTGACACCGATCACGGTGGACCGTTCGCCTACCGATCAGCCGACACCGACATGCTCGGCTGGGTGTGTGAGCGCGCCGCGGGCGCACGCATGGCCGATCTCATCTCCCTATTGATCTGGCAGCCCCTAGGCGTGGAGTTCGATGCCGAGATCACCTGCGACGGCGTCGGGTCGGCCATCCATGACGGAGGCATGTCGGCTCGAGCACGAGACCTGGCCCGGTTCGGCCAACTGCTCTTGGACGACGGTTATGTCCACGACACCTCGATTGTGCCGGAACGGTGGCTACTCGAGGCTCGCGCGCTCGATCCAGACATTCGAGGTGCCTTCGCGGCCTCTGACTCGGAGTCAGTCCTCACCGGCGGCTGGTATCGGAACCAGTTCTGGTTTGTCCCAGGACCGCTGGGAGACCTCCAACTTTGCCTGGGAATCCACGGCCAGATGGTGCTGGTCGACAGGGCGACGCGGACGGTCTCAGTCAAGATGTCCTCATGGCCGTCCGCCCAAGATGCGGCCATCTTGATCGACACCATCCGGGCATTCGTCGCAGTAGGTCGTCACCTAGCTGGGCTTACCGGACCGGCCGATGCTCGGAGCGTGCGAGGACCGATCGGTCTCGTAGAGGGCCGCGAGCGCGGACGCAGTTGACGTTGAAAGTGGGGAGGGTGCACTTGGAACGCCTTGCACCCCTGGAATCGGCTCCGACCATCACTTGACATAGCCAATCGGTACGACCTGTGGAGGCTCTGGCATCACCTCGCTGCTGTACATGGAGCGAATCCCGTCGATGTAGCTGCGGCAACGTCTGGTGAGGCCCTCTGGGGTCTGCATCCGCCCCTTTGTGACGAGGACACCCAAGTCCGCGCCCTTAAACCTGTAGTCGCCTGGTCCGTAAACACGCATGAAGAAGCACTCGTCTTCGTGGGTGACTTCGTGCCAGTCGTTGCTGACACGTACAAATGTCAGATTGCCGTCTTCGTCAAGTCGGTAAGAGCCCGTTTGGGGCGCAGCCAGGATCCGCTCCACAGAGTCGTTCGGCTCCTTCATGATCAGCTGAGCCCAGAGGTCGACTGCAGCGAGGTCGCGCCATCGCTCGTTGATCTCGTCGACGTCGACGGTGTAGTCGACGTCCATAAACTCAAGTAGGTGGAACAGGAACAACGGGATGTCGGCATAGGCCCCAGCGGTGACGTTTGTCATTGATGACGCACCTGAAATGCGCGGGTTCAGTTCACCGAGGTAGACCTCGTCCGAATCTAGATCGACCAGCACGTCGACCTCGAAGAAGCCTTTGTAGCCCTCCTGACGGAGCCGGTCGCCAAGCCGCTGCACATGCTTAATCGCCGTCGCGCGGTGCACCTCGGAGAGAGCCTCGGGGAACAGGTCGTTGCCGCACCAACCACCACGATACGGCGTGAGCTCGGGATAGCCTGTCAGGTCGGTCATGAACGGGCCGACCACGGTGCCGTGCTTGGTGTTTACCGCCTCTACCGCCGCCGCATGGTTGTTGATCCGCTTCATGATCTTCAGCTCTTCGCCGATGATGTTCTCGCTGTCGCGTTCCCATTCCGCCTCAGAGGTGATGAAGAAGGTGGTCTTGCCAGAGTCCCCATAGGGCGTCTGGACCACAAGGTCGGAACCGAGCCCGGCCTCGCTCGCGAGTTGACTGAGCTCCGTGTAGCTGTCCGCGCGACCCAGCACGTTGGGCACTGAAGGCGCCCCGGCCTCCTCCCCGAGCTTCGTCGTGACGATCTTGGAATCGAGGCGTCGACGCAGCTCGTCCGGTGGCAAGATGAGGTTGTAATCGAGTTCCCTGCAGATCTCTTCGGTCTCTTCGTTGAAGAACACCATCGCTACCATCGGCCGGGTATCCGATGGGGACCGCGACTCCATGAACATCTGCACCTCGCGATCGCGGAGCAGGTAATTGTTGATCTCCTCGCTACTCCCGAATTCGACGTACGGCTTGTTCGAGGGCGTGAATACCCGAGGGTGGCCGGAGTCCCAGGAATCGTAGTAAACGATGTACCCGAAGTTGCGCACCCATCGGTCGATACCCAGCAGGTTGAAAGCCGTGGGGCCGACAAAAAAGATCGGCTGCTCATTCGTCCTAAAGAACGTTCGGATGTCGGAGATCCCTTTGAGCTTGCGGGATCCGAATAGCTTTGAGATTGGGCTCTTTCCGTCGCTCATGTCTGCCTCCCAGGCCATAGTCACATGACTGGTCGTACGTGTCCACGCAGCCCGACCGGGTCACCGACACGCGCAACATGATCGAACTGAAGGTCGATTCGGTTGCGTCACCTTCGACAGATCCTCTAGGTCACACCGAGTCAGAAGCCTGGGCTTCCGACAGCGTCCTAGCGCGGGCCCGAGGTCACTTCGGCGTTGATCGCGTCGAAGGCGGCGAGTGTTGAGTACAGCTTCCAGGAATCTTGCGGGGTCGGCCAGCTCGATAGCTTGACCGCCACAAAACCGGTGGCGCGGTCGACGTAGATCATTTGCCCATGGATGCCAAGACACAACAGCACCTGTCGGTCGGGCCAGGGGAACCAGAACTGATTGCGATACATCCCACCGGGCATCCGGATGACGTCCGGGCTCGACGCAAAGGCCTCTCGAGAGTCCGGCCCGCCGGCGAAGCTGTCTTCGATCCAGGTCTCCGGTACCACCTGAAGGTCGTTCAGCGACGTTCCGTCTCGAGCGATCATCACTCCGAAGCGAGCAAGATCGCAGAGTGCAGCTGACATACCGCCGTCAAAAAGGCCTGTGCCCTCGGCGTCGACGCCGACATTGGCGTCAAAGTCGGTGCCGAGCCGCGACCACATCAGTTCCCCCACTAGTTTGTGGAGACGCTGACCAGCCGCGGCCTCACACACCCAGCCCAAGACATCGGTGTCACAACTGCGGTATTCGTATGGGCCGCCGTGCTCGCGGGCCTGGCGGAGCGTGAGCAGGAAGCCGCGAAGTGACCGCGGCACCTCCGGTGAGCGGCGTGGTGCCCAGCCCATCGCCTGCTCCAGTTGCCGGACCCCGGAATCTGGGTCCAAGTAATCCTCGGAGAATTCAATGCCGGATCGCATGTCCAGCAACTGACGCACCGTGGCCCCTCGATAGCCGCTCTCGGCAAGTTCCGGCACGTATCTGGTGAGCTGATCCTCAACATCGATCGCGCCCTCACCGACCAACGCACCAACCAAGATGCCGACGATGGACTTGCTAACCGACATCAGCAGATGCAGTGTGGCCGGCTCCATCGCGCCTGCGTACTCCTCGGCGAGGATCCGGCCATCGTGGACCACCATCCACCCGTCGGTCTCGGTGGCCTTCATGATCGCGCCGACCGTGGTCCGGTCCCTTTCCGCGTCCCGGCAGGGCACTTCGGC
Source organism: Actinomycetota bacterium (assembly GCA_046726195.1). Lineage (GTDB taxonomy): Bacteria > Actinomycetota > Actinomycetes > Propionibacteriales > Propionibacteriaceae > Microlunatus. The sequence continues at coordinate 35,946 of JBKPAB010000006.1, read as the reverse complement.
CAACGGGGTGATGTGCCGGGACAGGGCAGCTGCGGGCTCGGATCCGCGCGATATCGGCTCGGTCGGGAATATCTCAGCGATATGGCAGAACGTCCAGCCGACCTGAGCTTCCGTCTGCCAGTTGTCGAGTGTGACAGGGAAATGTGGACGGCTCGCTGTTGAGCCGATCACCCCACCTCACTCACTTCGCCATTGAGGGCGCGTACGCCACAGGTGGCGCGCTGGCCTCAGCGCCGGCCAAAGGCTGGCCGGTGTATTGCGCGCGGATCGAGTCGATGAGATGTCTCGCACGGATGGTCAGCGTATCTGTCCCATCGTCCCCTCGCCGCTGTAAACGTCCTCTGGTGACTAGCACTCCCAGGTCGGCGCCCTTCCACCGATAGTCTCCAGCGCCGTAGACACGCAAGAAGAACGCCTCAGACTCGTTCTGGAGTTGGTGCCAGTCCAGTGCGGCCCGCCGGTAGACCAACGCTCCTGATGCGTTGTACGAGTACTGCCCAGTAGGCGCGGCTGAGGTGATCAACTGCACGATGGGCGAGGTCTCCTTAATGACCATCTGGCTCCACTGGTCGACCGCGGCCATCTCTCTCCATCGAGCGTTGATCTCGTCGATGTCGAACTCGAAGTCGATGTCGAAATACTCCAGCAGATGGAAAGCGAACAGCGGGATGTCGGCATAGGCGCCCGCAGTGACATTGGTGATCGAGGAAGCCCCGCTGATCCTGGGATTGAGCTCCCCGAGGTAGACCTCGTCAGTGTCAGTGTCAACCAGCACGTCGACTTCGAAGAAGCCCCGGTAGCCCTCAGCACCGAGCCGGTCACCCAGCCGACCGACAAGATCACCTGCCTTGCGTCGCAGATCCTCAGTCAGCACCTCCGGATACATCTCGTTGCCGCACCAGCCGCCGCGGTACGGCGTGAGCTCCGGATGGCCGGTCAACTCTGACATGAACGGACCGACGATCGTGCCGTTGCGGGTGAGCACCGCCTCCACGGCGACCGGGCGGTTGTTGATCCGCTTCATCACCTTGATCTCGTTGCCGATGATCTCCCGCTGGTACCGCTTCCAGCCAGACTCGTCATCAATGAAGAAGGTGGTCTTCCCCGAATCCCCGTACGCCGTCTGCACTACCAAATCGGTCCCGAGGCCGGCCGCCGATGTCGCATCCAACAACCCCTGGTAATCCTGGACCGTAACCAGCACGTTCGGCACGCTGGCCGCGCCGACCTCGTTGCCGAGCCGGGTGGTGACGAGTTTTGAATCGAGGTGCGCGCGAAGATCGGCGGCCGGGAGGATGAGGTCGTAGCCAAGCTCGTCGCAGATCCGCTCGGTCTCGGCGTCGAAAAACACCATCGCGACTTTTGGTCGTTGGCCAGGCGGCGCCGGGCGGGACATGTGCGCCCGCACCTCAGGGTTAACCAGCAGCCAGTTGTTGATCTCCTCGCCGGACTCGAACTCGATGTACGGCTTGTGTTTTGGACTGAACACCCGCGGGTGTGCACCGTCCCAGCCGTCGTAGTAGGTGACGTAGGAGAAGTTGCGTACCCAGCGGTCCAGTCCTAACAGGTTGAAAGGCGTCGCACCGACGAAATAGATCGGCACCTCGTTGGTGCGAAAGAAATGCCGCACCTCGGAAATGTTCCGGAGCGGGCGCCGTGTGTGCGCAAAAGCAGGTGCGTATGCGGCATCTGTGCCAACGCTGATCTCCATAGCAGAAGGCGTCCCCGGCGCGGCATCGGATGAGGTGGTGTCGGTGCGCACCTCCTCTGCTGGCGACGTATCGCTCATGATCGTTTGTCACTTCTCCTGATCGTGGCCGAGGTGGGTGTGGTGATGTTGCTGGATCGCACCCTCGGGGATCGGCGCTGCCCGTTCGTTGAGCAGCGGGAGCAACGGATCCCATCGGGTACCTTCGCGGAGATCCTTGCGTTTGCGCGCAATGGCGCACAAGGCCTCCAAGACCACCCGATTGGCAAGCGCGGCGGTAATGTCGGCATGGTCGTACGGGGGGCTGACCTCGACCACGTCCATGCCGACAACCGGTAGCTCGAGACAGATCCTCCGTACCGCGTCCAGCAGTTCGCGAGCGGACAACCCGCCCGGCTCCGGGGTGCCAGTGCCCGGTGCGTGTCCTGGGTCGCAAACATCAATGTCGACCGAAAGGAACACCCCGTCGCATTCGTCGGTGGCGATCGCAAACGCCTCCGTCAGGCACTCACGTAAGCCGCGTTGCACGATCTCGGTCATCTCGTAGGACCGCATGTGCTGCCAGGCCATCCAGTCCAGGGTTTCCGGCGGTGGCCAGTAGCCTCGCAGCCCGATCTGTAAGAAGCGGTCGCCGCGTACCGCACCGGACTCGATCAGCCTGCGCATCGGCTGTCCGTGACCCCACAGTGAGCCGAACTCGATGTCGCCGGTGTCGGCGTGCGCGTCGAAGTGGATCATCGATACCCGACCTGCGCCGATCACGTTGGCACAGCCTTTGGCGTCGGGATAGGCGATCGAATGATCACCGCCCAGGGTGACCGGTATCGCCCCGGCCTGTACCACCTGCTGCACGGCCGCTTCCAGCGCCGGGAGGGCGACCTCGATATCACCGGAGTACATCTCGACATCACCGGCGTCGTAGACCTTGAGGTCCTGCAGGCCGTCGGCCCGTAATGCCAGCGAGGGCCGAGATCCGTCGTGTGGCAGATAGTCGGTCATCCGGATGGCCTGCGGGCCGAACCGAGTTCCAGCGCGATAGGAGGTCCCCCCGTCGAATGGCGCCCCCAAGATCACCACATCGGCATCCGCATAACTGGCCGCGTCGTCAAGATCGCATTCCGGCACGCCGAGAAAGGTAAAATCCGGGCCAAACTGGGCACCGTAGCGAGTCATTTCAGCAGGTGCTCGTGCGGCCGCATGGCGTGCGCCGACTCGTGGATGACAGTCTCGCCTCGGAAGAATGCCGGCTGGCGGGCGCGCATGATCAGCATGACCACAACACCGAGCAAGATCAACCCAAGGCCGAGGATCAGCACGAGTCCGACACCACCGATGCTCGCGCCGCTGCCATAATCCGGGCTCGCACTGTCTCGCAACGTGATGATGAAGACGAAGAACAATCCGAGGCCACCGAGCAGCGGGAACAGGAACTTGAAGACAAAGTTGAACGCGTTATCGAAAAGCGTATGGCGGAAGAACCAGACACAACCGAGAGCTGTCAGGCCGTAGTAGAAGCAGATCATGATGCCCAGCGAGTAGATGGTGTCGGTAAGCACGCTCTCGCTGAGGAAGGTCAGCACGGTGTAGAAGGCCGCGGCGCCGATCCCTGCGGTGAGCGTGGCGACGCTCGGTGTTAGATGCGTTGGGTGCAGCTTGGCGAATGCGGGGGGCATTGCCTTATATGCGCCCATCGCGAGCAAGATTCGCGTGGTCGGCAGGATGGTTGTGATCAAACTTGCGGCCGAGGACGCAAGCACCGCAAGGTACAAGGCGAGGTCGAGGGGGTGGCCAAGGACCGGTATGGCAAGGTTGCCGAGGACATTGTCGGAGGTCTCTGGATTGCCCAGGCCAATCCCGGTTTCTCCGACCCCGGCAAACATCTGGGCGGCGACGGTGACCAGCAGATAGGTGAGCAGGATCGACAGCACGCACAGCAATGCCGCTCGACCGGGAGTTGTGTCGCTGTTCTTGGACTCCTCGTTGACCACCAGCGCGGTGTCCCAACCCCAGAAGGCGAAGATCGACCCTGACAGTCCGGCGATGAACGCCGATAGGGTGAGGCCGGCGGGGCTGAACCACGACCAGCTGAACGGCTCGCCGAACTCCGAGCCGCCGGACTTGGCGATTGCGATGGCGGAGAAGACCAGCAGCATGATCAGCTGAAAGATCACGAGCACCAGCTGCACGTGCTCGGTTGTGTCGATGCCTCGATAGGCGACGTATGTCGCTATCGCAATGAAGGCCAAACACGTCACTACGTTGATCAGCTTGTTCTCCCACAGACCGCTGATCATCTCCGAGTTCGCCGCGCTGCCAATGAGCTGGTAGAGGAATTGGACGGCTACACCCGCGAGGTTGGAGAGCACGATGACGCACGCGACCACCGCCGCCCATCCACCCAGCCAGCCGCTGTAGGGACCGAACGCCTTGGACGTCCAGGTGAACGAGGTGCCCGCGTCGGGCATCACCGTGTTGAACTCGCGATAGGCGTACGCAGCGAAGAACATCGGCAAGAAGCCGGCGATGATCGCCACCGGTGTCTGGGCGGCGACGGCGGCCACGAGTAAGCCGATTGTGATCGACAGCGTATATGCCGGCGCCACCGAGGAAATCCCGAGCATGGTGCCGCCGAAGAGACCGACGACATTGCTCTTCAAACCTTTTTCTGCCATCTCGTCGACCCCTTCTCGAGTTGGAATTGTGCGTTACGACGAAAAGATCAGCCCTCGAATCCGTGATATTGCATGACGTGCTTGATCCGGGTGTATTCCTCCAGCGCGTAGGCGGAGAGGTCCTTGCCGTAGCCGGAGTGCTTGTAGCCGCCGTGTGGCATCTCCCCTACCAGCGGGATGTGAGTGTTCACCCAGACACAACCGAAATCCAAGCGGGCCGACATCCGGGCAGCGGTGCTGGCGTTTGAGGTCCAGACGGAGGACGCCAGCGCGTACTCGCTGTCGTTGGAGAGCCTCACTGCCTCGTCCTCATCGCCGAACTTCTGCACCGTGATCACAGGTCCGAAGATCTCGGTGGTGATCAACTCGTCGCTTTGCTGAACATCGGCGATCACCGTTGGCTCGTAGAAGTATCCGCGATCGCCAATCTGCTTCCCACCGGTTACGACCCTGGCATGATCGGGAGTCCGATCCACCAGCCCCGAGACATGCCGCAGCTGGTTGGCATTGTTGATCGGCCCGTAGAGTAGGTCTTCGTCCTCCCGGTCATAGCCGGTCCGCGTGGCCGCCGCCGCCTTGCCCAGCTCGGCCACAAACTCGTCATAGATGCCGGCCTGGCAAAGTACCCGGGTCGCTGCGGTACAGTCCTGACCGCCGTTGAAGTAGCCGGCCACCCTGATTCCCTCCACAGCGGAGGGGAGATCGGCGTCGTTGAATACTACGACCGGGGCCTTGCCGCCCAACTCGAGGTGGGCGATCTTGACATCGGCTGCCGCCGCCGTCGCCACCGCGATCCCGGCCCGGGTGGAGCCCGTGATCGACACCATCACTGGGACTGGGTGCGAAACCAGCGCGGCGCCGGTATCCCGATCACCGCAGACCAAGTTCGCCACGCCCTTCGGGAAGATTTCCTGCATCTTCTTGACCATCCACACCGAGGAGGCAGGCGTCCCGTCCGATGGCTTAAGTACGACCGTGTTGCCTGCCGCCAGCGCGGGCGCGAACTTCCAGACCGCCATCATCATGGGGTAGTTCCAGGGCGCTACCTGACCAACCGGACCACGGGGCTCCCTTCGGATGGAGGACGTGAAGCCCCTCATGTATTCCGCGGCAGCTCTCCCCTCTAGGACGCGCGCGGCGCCGGCGAAGAAACGGATCTGGTCGACCATGGGGACGATCTCGTCTGACAAGGTCAGTGCGTACGGCTTGCCGGTGTTTTCAGACTCAATGTGCACCAGCTCCTCTGCATTGGCCTCGATGGCGTCGGCAAGCTGCAGCAAGAAACGCTGGCGCTCGCTCGGCGTAGTCCATCGATAGGTCTCGAACGCGGCGGCCGCCGCCTGAAATGCAGCGTCTACGTCCTCTGGGCCCGAATTGGGTGAGGTTGCATAGACCTCGCCAGTGGAGGGGTTGATGATGTCCAAGGTGTCACCCGACGCCGCCGGGCGCTCCTCACCGTTGATGATGTTCGAGAAGACCTGCTTGTCCGCCATCGCCGTACCCTTTCAGCGCTTATTGGTTCGAAATCCCATCATCGCTCCGCGTGCTTATGGTGGCTATGGCCGCCGTTGCTGAATGTCGTGCTCGGGGCGTCAAGGGAAGGGTTCTGGTCGAAGAAGCCGAATGGCTTGAGCCAGAACGAGATGATGTCGACCGGCATGATCGGCCAGTCCTCAATTCGCGTGATGTGGTGGATGCCGAAGACGTACCAGAGCACCACATCGGTTCCTACAAGTGATGCGTTCTCAGCGATCCAGCGAGTGAGGCCGGTGTCCTGGCTCGACTGAGTCGGGTAGTCACCGGCAGGCCACCGTTCGGCATCGTCGTACGCGGTCACCCAAAGAGGGTGCGCGATGACCGGGGCCCGCTGGTATACCGGCGACGAAGGATCCAGCAGCGGAGGTATCGCCGCCCCGGGTACCAGCTTGTAGCCGGTATTGCTGCCGTGTCGGTTTACCTTGTTGGGGTTAACTACCTTCCAGGTTCGCTGCGTCTCCCAGTTGAAGTCCCGAGCCGACTGGCTCTCGGTTTCGATGGCCGTGGACTGCGTGGAGAGCGCCAATCCGTACGGGTTGTCTCCGTTGATCGGGGCGGCGACCGAATCCACCTCGACCACTGTGTTCTCCTCGCCGTCAATGTCCAGGTCGAGTTTGGCGACGATGAAGTGCTGGTGGAACGGTGCGTACGTCCGCGCGTCGACCGTCGTACCGTATGGAGAGCTGTCGCCGTCGTTCTGCATCGGCGTTGTCACCATCAAGCCGGAAGCGCGCACCTCGCACTCGATGTTTCCGTCCTGATAGAACCGCCAATAGACGAGGTACTCGTAGTTGGCCACGGTGACATGCGCTGAGACCACCATCCGGCGCATCCGACGGACCTGGGCGCCGGTCTCGGCATCAACGTGCTTCCACAGCACTGCGCTGTCTTCCTCGTGGAGGCAGACGGCGCGCGGGATCTCCATTGGCTCGCCCCGGGTATCGGGCACCACAGCGTCGACGTAAACAATCTCGCCGAGGCAGTCGCATCCGAGCTCCAACGAGGTGGTCATATAGCCGAGCCCCCACTCGCCGATGTCGAATGCCGTTCGCCGATAGTGGTCGAAGCCGGGGTCCCGGTACGGCACCACCATCTCCGCGAACGACATGCGGTATGCGATGTCTCGCTTGGTGCCCTGATCGTCGAAGGCGACTTGATAGATCACAGGACCTTCGCGGTAATTGAACCCCAACCGCATCGACCAGTTCTGCCAACGCAGTTCGTACCCGTCAACAGTGAAGGAGACGCCGTCGGGCTGGCTAATCTCGAGCGGCTTGAGATCAGTGCGCTCTTGCGTGCCGCGTACTCGCGGATCGTATTCGCCATTGACCTCGGGCAGGCCGTAGTCGTGGTGATCCTCGATCTCGAGTACTTCGAGCGTGTTCATGTCAACGATGATCTTGAGCCCAGAGATCGGGTGGGCGTACGGATTGCCTTCCGGTTTTGCCCGCATCCAGAGGTCACACCAGCCGAGCCGGCGGTCACGCCACTGCTCAGGCATCATCGCTTCGCCGTACGTCCAGACGTCGAACAGCACGAGCGAAGGATCGGTGATGCCACGTGCCTTCAACGCGGTTAGCACGCCATCGTGCTCATGCAGGGCGTGGTCGACCTCGTGATACTCATCGAGGGTGAAGTTGGGACAAACACCCGGCTGGTGAGTCCACGAGTCAACCCGATCACCGACGAGGTCAACGACCGCCTCGTAGGTCTGGTTCGTTTGCCGATTCCACAGGACCGAAAGCGACCGCCGTGGTACTGCATCGCCCGGACTCCACGCCTTGACCTCAGACTTTGCAGGCTCTTTCAACTCGATCGACGCAAAGCGCCAGGAGTCTGTGACGCCCTGGTCCCTCCGCAAGATCGCCGCTGTGCTCTGGAATTCTGTCGCGGAAAGCGGGTCAAGCGGATGAGCGGCCATGGGCAGTGAATCCTCTCTTCGGAAAGCCCACGGCCAAGCGAAATGCCCACCGTGGAGCTGAGACCGGCGAAAGCCACTAGCCAGCATGATCGCATGCCTATGCAACTCCCGGGAAGTGCCCGCTGTCGAGAGTGCTAGAACCCCAGCCGGTTCAAGTGCTTGGGGTCGCGCTGCCACTCTTTGAGCACCTTCACCCGCAAATCCAGGTAGACCGGGGTGCCCAGCAAGGCCTCGATCTGGTGCCGTGCTGCTGCGCCGATCTCGCGTAGCCGGCTGCCACGATGGCCGATCATGATGCCCTTCTGCGAGTCGCGCTCGACGATGATCGAGGCATAGATGTCGAGCAGCGGGCTGTCCTTCGGTCGGCCCTCACGCAATCCCATCTCCTCAACCGTGACCATGATCGAGTGCGGCAATTCGTCGTGCACACCTTCCAGCGCCGCCTCGCGAATGAGCTCAGCGACCAGGGTTTCCTCGGGTTCGTCGGTGATCTCACCGTCGGGATAGAGCGGCGGGCCTTCCGGCAACAGGTCGATGAGGGCATCGATGAGCACATCGAGCTGGAAATGCTGCTGCGCGGACACCGGGATGATCGATGCCCAATTGATGCCGTGGGACGCCTCAAGCGCGCCAATGCTCGCCAGATGTTCTGCCATTCGATCCGGCGAGGCCAGGTCGGACTTCGTCGCGATCGCTACCAATTCCGGTTTCTTCCGCAGCGCGGCGAGTTCGCATACGAGGTATCGGTCGCCAGGACCGACCCGTTCGTTCGCGGGAAGGCAGACCCCGACCACATCGACTTCTGACCATGTCGCTCGGACAACCTCATTAAGCCGCTCGCCAAGCAGCGTTCGCGGCTTGTGCAGACCTGGGGTGTCGATCAGCACGAGTTGAGCATCCGAGCGATGCACAATGCCGCGTACCGCGTGCCGGGTGGTCTGTGGCTTCGCGGAGGCGATGACGATCTTCTGGCCGACCAGCGCATTGGTCAGCGTTGACTTGCCCGCGTTCGGCCGGCCTACCAGAGAGGCGAAGCCGGAACGAAAGTTGCCGGCAACGGGTGTTGCGGCCGTCATGGGTGAGCGTCTTCGCGACTTTGGTGGAGAACGTACGCTCCAGCGCCCAAAACCCGAAGTTTTGCCACCAATTGGTGGGAAACGTACGCCTGCGCTGCCGTCTTGATCATCGCAGCTCGATCATGGATTGAACGGTGCCATGATGATCGACCCACCAGATCGCAGCGCCTTCTCTAGCAAGATCCCGCAGCATTTCAAGATCTTCAGCGGCTGGCTGTTCCTTGCCCAGAAGTGCAGCGGCCTCAATGCCGGCGGCGCCCGATGAAACCGCCATTGCCATTGCTACCGCAATTGCCGATAGCCGCAGATGCTCAAGGCGCACGCTGGTGCCCACGTACGCGCGCCCGTCGGTGTCGCGAACGCACGCTGCCTGGCGGGCACCGGTACGGCCCAGTGCGGCGCGCGCCAGAGTAATGAGCTTCAGGTCTTCTGGATCGTCAGGAATCGGGACCTGCTCGGGAGCGGCAGCGCTCACGAGGCGCGGGCCTGCTCTGACACGATCTGGGTTGCTGCATCGGCTCGGGCATCGGCTTCGGACGCCGCCGAGGAGATCTTGGTGACGATTACGGTCCCGATCTTGTTCCGACGGCCGGCAGACCGTTCGGCGACCAGCTCCAACCCGTCGTACTTGACCACTGAGCCAGCGATAGGGACCTTGTTGAGCTGCTTGGCCATCAGCCCGCCGACCGTTTCCACGTCCTCATCGTCGAGCTTCAGGCCGAAAAGATCACCAAGCTCGTCGACCGGAAGGCGCGATGAGACCCGGTAACGGCCTTCACCCAGCTGCGTGATGTCGGTGTTCTCCTCGTCGTACTCGTCGGTGATCTCACCGACGATCTCCTCCAAGATGTCCTCGATGGTGACCATTCCCGCCGTGCCGCCGAACTCGTCGACCACGATCACCAGATGCACCCGCTTGGCCTGCATCTCCTGCAGCAGTTCGTCCACAGGCTTGGAGTCCGGGCACCAGACCGGCGGGCGCATCACCGAGCCCACTCGCTCTGTGGACTGAGCATCGGGTGCATCGTAGATCCTTCTGATGACGTCTTTGAGATACAGCACACCGACCACGTCGTCGATGCCTTCGCGGATGACGGGAATCCGGCTGAATCCGGATCGCAGCGCCAGGGATACAGCCTGCCGCAGTGTTTTGTATTCCTCGATGAAGACCATGTCCGTACGCGGCACCATCACCTCGCGCGCAATCGTGTCGCCCAGGTCGAAGACCGAGTGAATCATCTTGCGTTCTCCGGACTCGATCACCTCGCTGGCCTCAGCCAAATCGACGAGCTCGCGCAGCTCAGCCTCGGTCGCGAACGGGCCCTCGGTGAAACCTTTGCCCGGGGTCAGCGCGTTCCCGATCAAGATCAGCAGACGCGGGAACGGCCCAAGCACCCGGGTAATCGCCACTATCGGACCGGCGGCCGCACAAGCGACCTGCTCCGCGTGCTGGCGACCTAGGGTACGAGGCGCTACCCCCCAAGCGATGTAGGAGACGATGATCATGATGCCGGACGTGACAGCGCCGGCTTGCCACGTCTTCGGGATCAGGGAGAAGATCACGTTGGCGACCAGAACGATCGCCGAGATCTCGATCATGCTTCGCACAAAGAGCGCGGTGTTCAGGTATTGCGGTGAATCTTCGACGATCTTGCGGACCCGGCGGGCACCGGCCCTGCCCTCTTCGACCAGCCGGTCAGCGCGCACCTTCGAGAATGACGACAAGGCGGCCTCTGCTGCCGCAGTCAATCCGGCAAGGATCATTAGCACGAAGGCGATGGCTAGCTGTAGCCAATGGGCATCGGTCATCGTGAGCCTCGTGGTATGTGGCCTGAGCTCGTCGAAGGCCCTTCGACGGGCTCAGGGCGCATTGGACGGTCCGGGCGCTGCACAGCCCACGCCGAGATGATCTTGTCAGTGAGCCCGAACATCTCGGCCTGCTCTTCGGGGTTGGAGTGGTCGTATCCAAGCAAATGCAGCAGCCCGTGCACCAGCAGGTACTCCGCCTCCTCGCTGGTGGAGCGTCCGCTGTCACGAGCTTGCCGCTCCGTCACCGCAGGACATAGGACGATATCCCCCAGCAAACCCACCGGCGGCTCCTCGCCATCATTTGGAGGCCGCAGCTCATCCATTGGGAAACTCAGTACGTCGGTTGGCCCGGGCTCGCCGAGGTATTTCTCGTGATAGGCGCTCATGGTGTCCTCGTCCACGAGGAGGATCGATAACTCAGCCAGTGGATGAATTCTGAGCTGATCGAGGGCAAAAGTGGCAAGTCTGACCAGCGCCGCATGATCAGCCTCGACGCCCGACTCGTTGCTGATGTCGATGCTCATCTCCGAGCTCCCACCAGCGCTCGGATCGTCAGGCTCATCGCCTAACGACCTGGACGATGCGGCTGGGCGGCTAGGCCATGCTCCGCGCGGGGGGCATCGGCATGATCCGCCTCGAACTTGTCGTACGCCGCGACGATCCGGCCGACCAGCTTGTGCCGCACCACATCGTGATTGGTGAGATTGCAGAACGCAATGTCGTCGACCTTATCGAGAATGCCGCGCACCACCCGAAGTCCACTGCGCGTGCCGCCCGGCAGATCAACCTGGGTGATGTCGCCGGTCACCACCATCTTGGAGCCGAAACCCAGACGGGTCAGGAACATCTTCATCTGTTCCATGGAGGTGTTCTGCGCCTCGTCCAAGATGATGAACGCGTCGTTCAAGGTTCGACCCCGCATGTACGCCAGCGGCGCAACCTCGATCGTTCCGGCGGTCAGCAGCCGCGGGATTGAATCGGGATCAAGCATGTCGTGCAGGGCGTCGTAGAGCGGGCGCAGGTAGGGGTCGATTTTGTCGCTCAGGGTGCCTGGCAGGAAGCCGAGGTGCTCGCCGGCCTCTATCGCGGGACGGGTCAGGATGATCCGGTTGACCTGCTTGTCCTGCAGGGCGCGAACTGCCTTTGCCACCGCGAGGTAGGTCTTACCGGTTCCGGCGGGGCCAATGCTGAAGACCACGGTGTGTTTGTCAATGGCATCGACGTACCGCTTCTGATTGAGGGTCTTGGGCCGGATCGTCTTGCCTCGCGCGGACAAGATGTTGTGGGTGAGCACATCAGCGGGGCGGGTTTCCTCCCGTCCGGCAAGCATCGAGCAGATGCGCTCGACCGCATCTGCGGTGAGGCCCTGCCCGGTTCGCAGCACCGTGACCAGCTCGGTGATCACATCAATAGCCAGGTCAACAGCTGCTGGTGAACCGGTGAGGGTGATCTCGTTGCCCCGAACGTGAATGCCCGCCTCGAGCTCTCGCTCCAGGATGTGCAAGAACTCGTCCCGTGGCCCGAGGATGTTGACCATCTCCACCGAGGCTGGAACTGTCACCCGGCGTAGCTCTTCGAGACCGCTGTCACCGGCGTTTCTCAATGAATTGGAGGCAGGCGATTCGCGATGACGGGCGCTCGACGCATCGGGAGCGCTGGCCGTGAACTCTGACCTACTCAGTTGGTTCCTCGCAGTCGGAAGGAAATGTCAACACCTCATCCTAGTCACGTACCCGCGGGGTACCGAGTACTTAGCTGCGGGCATGCAAATCCGACTCGAGTGCGAACCGATCGGTCGCTGCGACGAGAGCCTCGAGAATTCCAGGTTCGGAGAATGCATGCCCGGCAACAGGCGCAATCGTGAATTCGGCTTGCGGCCAGGCTTGATGCAACTCATACGCAGTGACGGCCGGCGTGGCGACGTCGTAACGACCTTGAATGATGGCCCCCGGAATGCCGTCAAGCCGATCCGCGTTTGCGATGAGCTGACCTTCGGTGAACCAGCCGCGATGGAAGAAGTAGTGATTCTCGATGCGCGCGAACGCAAGCGCGAATGTCGGGTCGCTGAACTCGGCGATCAGCCCGTCATCTTGCTCCAGGGTGATGGTGGCAGCCTCCCATGTGCTCCAGGCGACTGCGGCCGGCCCGTGTACGGCGGGATCAGAATCGAAGAGCAGGTCGTGATAAGCGGTGATCGTGTCACCGCCGAAGGACCGACCGCCCAGCGGAGCCAAGAACATCTCGTAGCGCTCTGGGAACAGCTGCCCTGCCCCACCGTTGTAGTAAAAGTCAAGCTCGCTACGTCGGAGAGTGAAGATCCCACGCAGCACTAGTTCCGTGACGCGTTCTGGATGCTCTTCGGCATATGCCAGCGCCAGCGCGCTGCCCCAGGAGCCACCGAACACCTGCCACCGCTCGATATCGCGGTACGCACGTAGTCGTTCGATGTCTGCAACGAGGTGCCAGGTGGTGTTCGCGCTGAGATCAGCACCTGGCTTACTGGCATGCGGCCAGCTTTGGCCGCAACCGCGCTGGTCGAAGAGCACGATGCGATAACGTCTTGGGTCGAAGAGCCGGCGAACCCTGGGCTGGATCGCTCCGCCGGGTCCGCCGTGCAGGAAGACCACCGGCTTACCCGACGGGTTTCCGCATTCCTCCCAGTAGACGTGCTGACCGTCGCCGACATCCAGCATTCCACTGGCGTACGGCTCGATCGATGGATAGAGCGCGTCTGTGCTTGGGTGCGCTTGCATTGCGACTCCGCATGCTCTCCTTGTTCAGGAAGTGGTCATGAACGACACCATTTCGGCCGAAATCGATGTCGTCTTCGACCACTTTCCTCGGCGGGTTAGCGGGCTTGCTCGTCGTCGGGCACGATGTGGATAGCGGCTTCCTCGGCGCTGGCTGCGCCGCCATCGATTCCGACATCGGTGCCAACGAGGTCTGACTCGATATCTGGTCCGATTCCCTCGTTTGGGTCGACCAGGCGGCCGGCCCGCTCCTCGCCGACCTCGCCATCATCGAGAACTTCATCGTCTTGCGGCGCGTACGGATCGGTCTCCGGAATCTCGTCGGCAAGCCGCTCGTCGAGCGTCTCGTGCTCTCCCTCACGGATCAGCATCGAGTAACGCTCCGGCGGTGAGTAGCCCTCATCGAGCGGGTCGTCTACGCCGCGATCTAACAAAGATCGCTGTTGGTCAATCTGGTCCAGCTGCTCGGACTCGTCTGGGATCTCGTTCGGGTACTCGCTCATGTGCCCAGCCTGCCATGACGATGCCGCCACGGCCGGGGACATGCAGCATCATGCGCAGCGAGCGCACCAATCAAACTAGGATCGCTCCGCGTGACAACCCTCTCCGCCACCCAGCCGCGGAAGGTGCCTCCAACGGCATCGTTTGCCACTGCACCCAGCGGCACGTACGCCGTCATCGTGGCGGTCTTCTGCGGCTTGTTGTTGATCTCCAACATCGCTGCGACCAAGACGATCACCGTCATCGACGGGCTGCCTGAGTTCCTCGGTGGCGGCATCTTCACCGACGGTGGCGCCATCCTGTTTCCGCTGACCTACATCGTCGGCGACGTGCTGGCTGAGGTTTACGGGCTGCGCCAAGCGAAGCGCGCCATCTGGGTTGGCTTCGCATTAGGTGCTCTCGCGTCCCTCACCTTCCTCGCGGTCGGTGCGGCACCGCCGGGGCCTGGATACGAAAACCAGGAAGCGTTTGTTGCGGTGCTGGGGTTTGTGCCGCGGATTGTGCTGGCCAGTCTGACCGGCTATCTGGTCGGTCAGTTTCTCAACGCCTATGTGGTCGTCAAGATCAAGGAGCGGACCAAAGAACGCTATCTCTGGGCTCGGCTCATCGGCTCGACTGCGGTGGGCCAGTTCGCCGACACAGCATTGTTCGCCTTCATCGCCTTCGCTGGGGTTTTTCCCACCTGGAGCTCGCTGATCAGCTTCACTGTTACGGGATATCTCTACAAGGTGCTGGTGGAAGTGATCATGCTCCCGGTGACCTACGCGGTCATCAGGGCGATCAAGAAGCGGGAGCCCGGTTACGCGCCGGCGCCGTCCCCGACTGCAACTCCTGTGCATCAGATGCGATTGGTCGTGGCGGTAGATGACTTCGATGACGCAGTGCGCTTCTATCGAGATGAGCTTGGCCTGGTAATGGAAGAAACCTATGACGGCGAGAATGGTGCCAAGGTCATGATCTTGGGCGCCAGCCGGGCGACGCTGGAGTTGTCCAACCGACCACAGATTGATCTGATCGACAAAGTAGAGGTCGGTAGTACCGGAGTCAGCGGGAAGTATCGGGTGGCCTTTGAAGTCGATGACTCTGCAAGCGTCACTGATCGTTTGACCTCGGCCGGTGCTGAGTTGATCGCACCTCCGACCATTACACCGTGGCGCTCGCTCAATGCCCGACTGCGAGGTCCAGGCGATGTGCAGCTCACGATCTTCACCGAGCTGGACCGCGACTCCTGAGCGGGCCGCCCTGGCCACTCGTCGGTATCCCACGCTGCGTGGGTTACCGACGCTGTGCATGGCGTGCATGCCATGCACAGCGTGAACAGACTTGGTACAGCTCGGCCTGATCAACTTATCCGGCCAGGCACCTGATCGATTGCCGACTCTGGTGCCGTCCGCCATGACTTCCGATCGAAGATCAACAGTGCTACTACGAGCAGGGTCCACGAGATCAGCCACATCCAGGCGTGGCGGTCGGCGTCGGGTCCCGCCAGCCACAGGGCCTGGGTGTTGACACAGCCTTCGGTGACATGCGCAATGAGCGGCAGCAGCACACTGCCGCCGGTCCGGTTGAACAGCCAGGCATACCAGAAGGTGACCACGACGGTCGAGGCTATGTCCGGAAATCCGAGGTCGAATTGCGGCATAAGGACCAGTGGCATGTGCCAACCCGTGATCAGCAGCCCGAGCACGGCCGTCGACACTAGGGGTGACCACTTCGATTGCAGCCGCGGCTGAGCGAAGCCGCGCCAGGCCGGCTCCTCACCCAGCGGGCCGTCGGTGGGATTGACCATCCGGAGGCCGAAGAGCAGTAGCACCGCGTACCACGGCTGGAACTGCTCGACTGAGGGTGCAGGAGCGCCTGCTGCCATGTTCAGACCGATCGCCACCGCGTGCACCAGTAACGGCAGCAGGATCGCAGCCGCGTACCAGATCCAGTTCACCCGCCAGCGAATGACGCGCCGACCCAGCCGGGCTAGACCTGGCAAGCCCTCAGCGATAAAGACAACGAGAAGCGCCGACACCAGCGGTGCAAAGGCCAGGAAGCTCCCGAACGGTATTGTCGACCAGGCGATCAGATACGAAAGGGCAAAAAAGATCACCAGCTCATAGCGGCGTACGAACGCTCGAAATCCGTTCCGACCGTCCGTTGGCGCGTTATCCGCAACGTGCCGAGATGGCCTCGTCGCGGAGCCTTCCGCCTGAGACGGGTCGTTCGGCTCATTCTGCACAATGTGCGTCTTCATGCCAGCTCCTTCGTGTCGTCTGTTCAACAAACTTCCACGCGGCATGAGGGAACGACAGGCAGCAGGCTGGTGATCGGTGGGGCGGTTTTCTGGTGAATTGAGGCAGCGTCCTGTCATTAGGCCACCCGGCGGTCTTATCGTGTAAGGCACAGTCAGCCGCGGATGAGAAAGAGGTGCGGATGGCTGCAGCACTCCCACTACTGCCCGGACGGCCCAAGGCGGCACCCAAGTCCGCCCTGTTGTGGGTGCTCGGAGTTGCGGGTGTGGCGGCCTGTGCGGCCACCGTTGCGCTGGGATCGCTCAACGACGAGCTCTACCAGCCTGCGCTGCGCGTCTTGCTGGTCATGTGGGTCACGGTTCCATTCGTCTTCGCCGGGATCGTCGCGTGGCGAAGACGACCAGACAGCTCCTTCGGACGACTGATGATCTTGGCGGGATTTGTCACGCAGCTCTCCATACTGCAATGGACCAGCCAGCCGTTACTGAATACGGTGGGGCAGCTATGCGATCTGCTGGTCGCGGCAGTCTGGCTGCACGTTTTCCTCGCCTACCCCTTAGGTCGCCTCCACGGACGGGCCGAGCGAATCGTAGTGATCACGGGGTACGTCGCCGCAGTCGGACTTCAGATCGTGATCTTGATGCTGGGCGGTTTCAGTGATCATCACTTGCTGACTGTCGTCAAGCGGCAGGCCGCCGCAGAAGCCGTGCAGAACGTACAACTTCTCCTGCTCAGCGCGCTCGCCATCATTGGCGTCGGGCTGCTCTGGCGGCGCTGGAAGGCATTGCCACGGTGGCAGCGGCGGCGGCCTGCTCAGATCGTGATCGACTGCTTCAGCCTGTCACTTGTGATGCTCGCAGCCCTTCTCATTGCCGGAGCATTCCAACTTCCGGGCTTCGAGATCATCCGACTCGCAACGTTCGCTGTAGCAGGGTTGGCACCGCTCGCCTTCCTTGCCGGACTTCTTGACGCCCGCCTGGCCAAGGCCGGTGTCGGTGAGCTTCTGGTGCAGTTGCGCGCAAATCCCGCCCCGGACCTCCGCGAGCTGCTAGCCCAAGCGCTGCGGGACCCGACCTTGTCCTTGATCTACTGGCTGCCCCAATACCGGAGCTGGGCCGATCGGGACGGCAATCCCGCAACCCTTCCCGAGCCAAACAGCGGTCGTGGGTTCACCGTGGTCAAGCAGAACGGCGAGCGGGTCGCCGCATTGGTATACGACGCCACGCTTAGCGAAGAGCCGGAGCTAGTCGAAGCGGTCAGCGCAGCAGCGGGCATCGCCTTGGAGAATGGCCGGCTGGAAGCCGAGCTTCGGGCCAAGCTGCAGGAACTGCACGGGTCCCGTACGCGGGTTGTGGAAGCCCAACAGAACGAACGCCGCCGACTGGAACGCGATCTGCACGACGGTGCACAGCAACGCCTGGTTGCCCTGGCACTGGAACTGGGCCGCCTCGCCGAGCAGTCAGACAATGATCCGGCTACGCAAACCCGGCTGCAACGTGCACGCGGTGAGGTGGCCGAGTCGCTGACCGAGCTGCGGGATGTAGCCCGCGGCCTGCATCCCGCCGTAGTAAGCGGACACGGGCTCGCTATCGCCCTCGAGTCACTGGTGGCCGTTACGCCGGTTGAGGCGAAGTTGAATACCGACGGGCTGCCGCGGCTTCCGGAGCACCTGGAGGTGGCCGCCTACTACGTCGTTTCCGAAAGTCTCACAAATGCGGCCAAGCACGCACGAGCCAACCAGGTAACCGTTGAGGCGAAAGTGGCCGACAACACGTTGATCGTCGAAATCGTCGATGATGGCATCGGCGGCGCGGACACCGAACGCGGCACCGGATTACGAGGGCTTGCCGATCGCATCGAGGCTCTGAATGGCCAGCTGAGAATCTGGAGTGCGGCCGGCCACGGCACTCGGGTAAGAGCGGAGATTCCATGCGGGTAGCCATTGCCGAGGACAATGTGCTGTTGCGCGAGGGTGTTGCGCAGCTCCTCACAGATGCGGGCATTGGAGTCACCGCTCGCTGCGGCACAGCGGATGAGTTGCTGGTACGCGTAGCCGAGGATCCCCCGGACGCGGTCGTCGTCGACATCCGGTTGCCACCGACCCACACGGATGAGGGGATGCGGGCCGCGCTGGCCATTCGGCAGAAGCATCCAGAGGTCGGCGTCCTCGTTCTTTCTCAATACGTCGAGGTCGGGCTGGCGATGCGGTTGCTCGCCGACTCGGCCGAGGGGGCCGGCTACCTGCTGAAGGACAGGGTGAGCGAGGTGAAGGAATTCATCGCAGCGCTCCGCCGGGTCGCCAATGGAGGTTCCGCACTGGATCCCACCATCGTCACAACCATGCTCAAGCGACATCGCAGCTCAGACCCGTTGGATTCCCTGACACCGCGGGAACGTGAAGTGTTGGAGCTGATGGCCACCGGAGCCTCCAACGCGGGTATCGCCGAGTCGATGGTGATCACGCAGCGGGCAGCCGAGAAATACGTGTCGACGATCTTCACCAAACTCGGCATTCCGGCAACCGGGAGCGAGTCTCGGCGGGTACTGGCCGTACTGCTCTTCCTTCGGTCCTGATCACTTACGGCGAAAGTGCGCGCCCAGTAGGCGCTTGACTGCACGTGCGCTTCCACATATCGTACTTAGTACAACTTACTTAGTACGACTCCTAGGAGCTCTCATGTCCAATCGGGCAATTGGCCAAATAGTCGGCGCCCTCCTGCTAACAGCCTTTGTCTGCTACGGCGTCGGTAGCGCCCTAGCAGGCCATGCCGCAGGCGCAGCGCTGATGCTGCTCAACTCCGTCGTCGTAGCCGCGATCGGCGGCCTGGTATTTCGGCTACTCCGCCCGTCACACCTTCGAACCGCCGCGATCTACCTCAGCGCGAGACTTCTCGAGGCTGTTCTCCTTGCCGTCAGTGTTGTCCTTTTGGTCTGGATGGGATCGGCGGAGGGCAATGACGTCACATATCAGATCGCGATGTTCAGCCTCGGCGTCGGCAGTCTGCCGTTCTGTCGTGCCCTGCTGCGCGGTCAATTGGTACCAGGCTGGCTGGCCGTCTGGGGATTTCTGGGGTACCTCGCGCTGGCGGCTGGCGCACTGCTGGAGGTGGTCGGCCTGCCTGTCGGTCTCGTATTCGCCATTCCCGGTGGGCTCTTCGAGGTCGCCCTAGGCCTGATCTTGATAGCCCGCGGCTTCTCCGAACCGGCCCGCACACCGCCGGGGACTCGGCTGAGCGAAGCCAGTCCTCGGCTAGGCGTCACCGCATGAAGACACTCACCAGCACACTGCAAGCACCAATGCGCCGGGCAGGCCTGATTGCGGGCCTCGGTCTGCTGGTGATGTCCATACTCGCCGGTGTGGCCACGTTCGGGGTTCTGAATCGGCTGGTCACGGAGGCCGACGCTGCCAGCACCACGAGCCAGATCCTCGGAGCTTTCGGCACTTTCCGGCTTGCGATCATCGCCCTATTCCTCATTGCCGTCCTCGACTTAGTCGTCGCGTGGGCGCTGTGGGTCATCTTTGATCCTGTACAGCACGTGGTGGCCCTAGTGGCCGCGTGGTGCCGTGGGGTCTACGCTGCGATCTTTGCCGTCGCGATCTCACATCTCCGCGCGGCCGCCCGTCTGCTCGTTGATCAACAACCTGAGGGACTAGCTGATCGCCAACTGCATATCGAAGTGCTCGCCGAAGTCGAGCGGTTCTACGACCTCTGGAGCCTCGGCCTGGGCCTGTTCGGATTCCACCTGCTGCTCATCGGCTGGTTGGCCTTCACATCAAGATTCGTACCGCGATTCATCGGTGCCCTGGTTGCGATCGCCGGCGCTGGCTATCTCATCGACAGCCTCGGCAGCCTGCTATCGGCGACGTACACCTTCGAGTTCGCCTCAGTCACCTTTATCGGTGAGGTCGGGTTGATGGTCTGGCTACTGGTGCTCGCCGCGCGCGAGCCACGAGATGCACGCCGACCGGATGATCCGTTCGTTGTCTAATGAAGGGAATGACCTCTTCCCACGAAACACCATCCGCATCCCCGCAACCCCGGCGGCGCACCAACCGCTTTGCCCATTGGGCCGGACGTATCCTCCTTGGGCTTCTGGCGCTGCTCGTCCTTCTGGCGACGAGCGGCGCGGCCTATGAGGCGATCATGGCTGCTGGCGACACGAGGCGTTATCCACCTCCAGGGCAGCTGGTGGATGTTGGCGGCTACCGCTTGCATCTGCACTGCGTCGGAGAGGGCAGCCCGACCGTCGTGCTCGATGCCGGGTTGGGCGCGTTCTCCCTCGATTGGGGCGCAGTCCAGCCCGAGATCGCCACGACAACCCGCGTCTGCGCGTACGATCGGGCCGGCCTCGGCTGGAGCGAATCTGGCCCGCGCCCGCGAAGCCCGCAACAGTTTTCCGAGGAGCTGCACAAGCTGCTGACAAACGCTGGCACCCAGGGTCCGTATGTGCTCGTTACGCACTCAATCTCTGGTAAGACGGCGCGACTCTTCGCCAGCCAGCACCCGAACCAGGTTGCGGGGATGGTGCTCGTCGACGCGCGACACGAGTCCGTCGACGATCACTTGACGCCGGAGCAGGTCGCGGCCGAGGACGCCGAGCAGCAGCAATTCCAAAACATGATCAAGTGGATGGCAAGGTTTGGGCTGGTGCGCCTGCTGTGGGCGCCGGGGTGGCCGAGCATGCAGCCGGGAAGCCAGAACCTCTCGCCTGAGAGCCGGACCACAATCGGCGTCCTGCAGGCACGCCCGCAACAGATCGAGAGCGCCCTGGCTGAGGGTCAAGGTCGCATGGAGAGCAACTCGCTGCTTCGAGAGGCGGCGCCGCTTGGCGATAAACCACTCGTCGTCCTGGCTTCGGCGCAGACCATCGATAACTTGCCATTCTGGAAGGAGGCACAAGTGACCATGGCTGGGTTGTCATCTAACAGCCGTTTGATCGTCGTGCCGAGCGGCCACGCTATCCACTTCGAACAACCGGCACAGGTCGTAGAGAGCATCCGCCACGTCGTCAACGCCGCGCGTACCGGCAAGCCGTTGCAGTCGTAGCTCTCCTGCAGGGGCGACGCTCTCGCTCTGCATTTTGCTAGCGGCCTGACGGCTGTGACGACCCGTAGTAGCGATTCACAAAGTCGATCTTGAATTCGGAGAATCTTCCCGCCTCGATGCTGGCGCGGATGTCGTCAACAAGCCGTACGACGAACCTCTCGTTGTGGATTGTGCAGAGCGTCGAGGCGAGCATCTCGCGGGCCTTGAACAGGTGATGCAGGTACGCGCGGGTGTAGTGAATACAGGTATAGCAGTCGCAGTCCTCGTCAATCGGTACGAAACTCCGCCGACAGGCGGCGGAGGTCACATTGAACCTGCCATGGACGGTATAGACCGCGGCATTACGTGCCACGCGAGACGGTGAGACGCAGTCGAAGGTGTCGATGCCGTTCTCGATCGCGGTGAACACGTCATCTGGTTCGGAGATGCCCAGCAGATGACGGGGTTTGTCGTCGGGGAGCTCCTCACACACCCAGCGCACGATCGTTCCCAGGTTGTGCTTCTCCAGCGCTCCCCCAATGCCGTAGCCGTCGAACGCTGACCCGTCGATGATCAACGACACAAGATCACGAGCCGCCCGGCGCCGCAGATCCTCATACTGCGCCCCCTGGACCACGGCAAACAATGCCTGGTACGGCCGCAATTGGAGTTCACTGGTCAGGCGGATGTGTTCGGCAAGACAGCGGGCAGCCCAGCGCTGTGTCCTGGCGACCGACTGCTCCTGATAATCGCGCGTGTTCATCAAGGTGGTGCACTCGTCGAACGCGAAGATGATGTCCGCGCCCATTTGGTGCTGTATCTGCATGGAAAGCTCGGGGGTGAACCGATGCTGCGATCCGTCCAGGTGAGAGGTGAAGGTCACGCCCTCCTCATCCACGTGCGCGAGCCTGGTCTTGCCTTCCGCGATCACATCGTCGTTCTCCAGGCCATCGGTATTCATCGCGAGTATCTTCTTGAAGCCGGCTCCGAGCGACATCACCTGAAAGCCGCCGCTATCGGTGAAGGTGGGTCCCGGCCAGTTCATGAAGCGGCCTATCCCCCCGGCAGCCTCGATCACGTCTGCGCCCGGCTGAAGGTAAAGGTGGTAGGCGTTTGCGAGTATGGCCTGAACGCCGAGGGCTGCCATGCTTTCGGGAAGCACGGCCTTGACCGTCGCCTTTGTGCCGACCGCGACGAACGCCGGCGTTCTGATGGCTCCGTGTGGGGTGGTGATCAGTCCGGAGCGGCCGAGGCCACCCGACAACGATGTGAGCGGGATGAAACCGAAGGGCTCTTCGACAGGCGGCGTCCTTAGCTGGTCGAAGGGTTGAGGGTGCAGAGCTGACGGCTCGGGGTGCATGGGATCAGGGCGCACCAACAGGTCTCCGCCGTAGCTTTAGCCCGGCAAGGGCGACAACACCGGCCGTGGAGGTTCGCAGCACCCCGTCGCTGATCGAGACCGGTTGCGCGTCGGCCTGGGTCAGCTCTCTCAGCTCCTCCGCGGAGATACCGCCTTCGGGGCCGATGATGATCAACACCGTTCCGGTGGCGGGAAGATCAACCTCGGCAAGCGATGCCGCGCCTTCCTTGTGCAGCAGCAGAGCAAGATCAACACTCGCTGCCAGATGTGCCAGCTGTTGTGTCGTGACCGGCTCTGAGACCTGAGGCACGATGAGTCGACGAGACTGCTTGGCTGCTTCGCGTACGGTGGACCGCCATCGGGCGAGCGACCGCGCCGTACGTTCGGGGGACCAGCGCACGATGGATCGTGAGGCCTGCCACGGCACGATCTCGTGAACACCCATCTCGGTCATCATCTCAACCGCGAGCTCCGACCTATCACCTTTCGCCAGTGCCTGGGCTGCAACAAAGCAGCGCGGCTCGGGTGGCGAAGTGAGGTGGTTGGTTACCTGAACAGTGAGATTCGCCGCGCCCACGTCGACAACCACACCGCGTACTCCACTGCCCCGACCATTTCCGATCATGATCATCTCGCCGGGACGGATGCGCCGCACCACGGCGGCGTGCCGTCCCTCATCACCGGCAAGCGTGAGGCGGGCGCCGACCATTGGCAGCGGATCGGCGAGGCCGTCCAGCAAGAACAGCGGATCTGTCATGCTTGACAGCTCGGCTCAGTAGGCCTCACTGGCCGGCGAAGGCGTCCCGGAGCCGCCCGAAGACGCCGCGGCCGTGCTTTTGCACCGTGACTTCTGGCCGAGTTTCATCGCGTAGCTCGGCAAGCTGACGCAGCAGGTCTCGCTGCTCATCGTCGATGCGTGTCGGAGTCTGGACCAGCAGTGTGACTCCGAGCTGGCCACGCCCACTCCCCCGCAACCGCGGAACGCCTTTGCCATCGATAGCGATTCGGGTGCCGGACTGGGTTCCGGCGGGTACCGTGACGCGCACGGCTCTGGACTCCGCAGGCGAATCCTCCAGGTCGGCCTCCAGCGTCTCCACCATGACCTCGGTACCCAGCGCAGCAGCCGTCATCGGGATTTTGACTACGACCTCGAGATCATCACCTTCCCGACGAAACACCTCATGCGGAGCCACTAGGAGTTCGACGTAAAGGTCACCAGCCGGGCCACCGCCTGGACCAACCTCACCCTGTGCGGTCAGATGTATGCGGTTGCCGGTGCTGACCCCCGGCGGAATCTTGACGTTGATCGTTCGGGTCGAGCGGACGCGACCATCGCCGGAGCACTCCACACAGGGGTCGGCAATAACCGTGCCGTAGCCATGACACGTCGGGCAGGGCTGGGTGGTCCGGATATCACCGATGAATGATCGCTGGATATGTGTGACGTCACCTTGCCCGTGGCATGTCGCGCACCTGACCGGTCGGGAACCATCAGCTGCGCCCGACCCATTGCAGCGCGGGCATAAGACAGCCGTGTCCACACGCAGTGGCTTGGTGGTGCCGAAGGCTGCCTCCGCAAGCTCCAGTTCGAGACGGACCAAAGCATCCTGGCCGCGGCGCACCCGCGAGCGAGGGCCGCGCGAGGTCTGCTGGCCAAACATGGCATCGACCAGGTTGCTGAAGTCGAAGCCACCCGTGCCAAAGCCACCGTTGAAGCCGCCGAAGCCGCCCCCCAACGGATCGCCGCCGCGGTCGTAGAGGTCGCGCTTCTTGGGATCCTGCAGCACCTCGTACGCCTCTGCGACGCTCTTGAAACGCTCAGCTGCATCCGGTTCTTGAGCCACGTCAGGATGCAACTTCATGGCAAGCTGACGGTACGCCTTCTTGATCTGCTCAGGTGTCGCATTACGCGGTACGCCGAGGATCTGGTAGTAGTCAGCGCTCATACCTGTTGTGCTCATCCTTCTGACAGGAATCGGCCGACGTAGCGAGCAACGGCGCGGACCGACGCCATTGTCGACGGATAGTCCATGCGAGTCGGCCCGACCACGCCGAGAGTCGCGAAGGTATCAACCTGGCTACCGTAACCGCTGGCGACGACGGACGAGGTCTGAAGCTCCCGATATGGATTCTCGTGCCCAATCCGGACTGTGACCTCCTCTGCCGTGCTTGCCTCACCGAGCAGCTTCAACAAAACCACCTGCTCCTCCAGGGCCTCCAGCACCGGCTTGACGGTCGTCTCGAACTCGGCGCCATAACGGGTCAGGTTGGGCATACCACCAACCACCATCCTGCCTGAGGCCTCGCTGCTCAGCATCTCCAGCAATGTTGCGATTGCTGCCCGCCCGATGACCTCAAGGGCCGGGGGCAGCTCATCACTCAGCTTGCTCAACCGAACTGCAGCTTGCGGAGAGGTATTCCCAACTGCCGCAGCGTTCAGGTGCGCCCGCAGCTCCGCCAGCGTTTCCTCCTCGTGCTCCGGCATCTCGAGTGCGCGCTGTTCGATTCTGCCCGTGGAGGTGATGAGGATTAGCAGCAGCCGAGTCGCCGACATCGACACGATCTCGACATGGCGCACAACTGAGTGGCTGAGTGTTGGATACTGCACGATCGCCACCTGCTGAGTGACTTGTGCCAGCAGCCTGACCGTACGCAGCAGCACGTCATCGAGATCGAGCGCTCCGGAGAGGAAGGTGTGGATAGCGCGTTGCTCTGCGGGCGACAACGGCTTGAGCGAGCCAAGGCGGTCCACGAACAGTCGGTAGCCCTTGTCGGTTGGAATGCGGCCAGCACTGGTGTGCGGCTGCATGATGTAGCCCTCTTCCTCCAGCGCAGCCATATCATTGCGAACGGTCGCGGGCGAGACGCCAAGATCATGGCGTTCGACCAGCGATTTGGAGCCCACTGGCTCCTGGCTGGATACATAGTCGGTGACGATGGCGCGCAGCACTTCCAATTTGCGGTCGTCCATACGTCTCCTTTCTGAATGTGCTTGCGGGTGCGGTCAAGCGAGAAATGGGGAAGTTTGGCACTCGCACAAACAGAGTGCCAGTCTAGCGTGATGACCGAGCCGCCATCGGCTGCTGAACCGGTCACGACGTTCGCACTCGAGCCCTGGCGGGAGCTGCGATCAGGCGTGTACCTCACTGTGGCCCAGCCCGAGTCTGTGAACCTCGGACTGATCGTCGGTTCGCAAGCGACGCTGTTGGTGGACACCGGATCAAGCCCGGCGCAAGGCCGCGCGCTTCGCGGCTCCCTCACGGCTGTGACCGACAGACCGTTGGCCGCAGTAGTGATCACTCACTGGCACTACGACCACGCCTTTGGGCTGCGTGCATTTGTCGATATTCCACGAATTGCCCACGAGTCGTTGCGCTCCAGACTCGCATCAGCAGAAGCAGCAGCAGAGGCAAAGCGGCTGGGCGTGGATCCGGTGGAGCTAGCACAGCCGAATGTGGAGCTAGCCGTCGCGACGGCGCTTGACCTGGGCGACCGGCGGGTGGAGATCGCTCATCTCGGCAGAGGCCACACCGACGGAGACCTAGTCGTCGTCGTGCCCGATGCCGAGGTGGTTTTTGTCGGCGATCTCATCGAATCTGCTGGACCGCCCTCGTTTGGCCCGGACTCGGTTCCCGATGAATGGCCGGCAACCTTGGATGCAGTGCTTGGGCTCATGACGGCGAGCACCCTCGCGGTTCCTGGCCATGGACAGCCGGTCGGGCGAGAGTTCATCTTCGAGCAGCGCAGTCGGCTGGCGGCCCAAGCTGCCCAGATGAATCAGTGGCCCCGGCCGGAGCTTCCGCTCGCCTGAAGTGTTTGTCGTGCACTAGTCGATCAGTCGAGCTGGCACGATCGTTATTGGGAAGGGCAGGGAGAGTTCAAGCGCTTCGTCAGCTTTGGCTTCCCTGACGATGTCGTACGCCCCACGCCGTAACTCCCAGGCTGTGATACTCGGTACATCAGGATCGACAACCCAGTAAGACGGACAACCGGCCGCCTCGTAGCGCAAGCGCTTCAGGCCTAAGTCAATCCGTCGGGTCTGAGGGCTGAGAACCTCCACCGCGAGCAGTGGGGCAATCGGAAGCTCGCGATCGGTGAAGCTTTCCTTGGGTGCTACCAGAAGATCCGGCTGGACTACTGTGTCGTCGGCTAGCACAACATCGAGGGGTGCAAAGAGGACGTAGAGGTCATCTGGAGCGGATGTTTCCACCAGCCTGAAGAGCTTGGCGAGGGCGACCTGGTGCTGAGGACTCGGAGCTGGCGTCACAAGCAAAACCCCATCGATGAGCTCATAACGATGCCCATCGTCGGGAATTGCTCGCAGATACTCCCGAGTCAACGGCCGTCTGTAGGGCAGCTCGATTGAATTGCTCCGCTCGCTACGCTCGCTCCGCGCAGATCGCGCTTGGTAGCCGCCTACTTCGTCGTCGCTCGCCGACGGAAAGCGTGTCGGCTCCCTCCTCCTCAGCACGGCGGCGCGCGATCTGGCTCGGTTGCGGCCGCTGTCATGGCTACCACTGTAATGTCCCCTCTCCCCCATGGCTTTCAGACTATTGGGGCCCACTGACACTCCGAATTCTCAGCGTACGAGGCCGGACTGGTAGGCGATCACCACCAGCTGCGCTCGGTCACGGGCCCGAAGCTTGCTCATGGCTCGGCTGACGTGGGTACGAGCGGTTGCTCGGCTGACCACCAATCGTTCGGCGATCTCATCGTTGCTCAGTCCCTCGCCGATCAGCGCCAACACCTCGCGCTCCCGATCGGTAAGCTCAGTGAGCTGCGGATGTTGCTTGCGCAATGGCAATCGAGATGAGAACGACTCGATCACCCGCCGCGTGACCGACGGCGACAACAAGGATTCACCGGCGGCGACCACGCGGATTGCCCGCAGCATGTCGGCAGGCTCGGCGTCCTTGATCAGAAAGCCAGCCGCCCCGGCCTGCAGGGCCTCAAAGACGTATTCATCGAGCTCGAACGTCGTCAGCATGATCACCCGAACACCTGCGAGTTCGGGATCTCCCACGATCATCCGCAAAGCAGCAATCCCATCGAGCTCGGGCATTCGGATATCCATCAAGATCACATCAGGTCGGGTACGTCGCACCAGATCCACGGCCTGGCGCCCATCCTCGGCCTCGCCAGCAAGCACAAGATCATCTTCAGACTCGATCAGGACGCGGAGACCCATCCGAACTAACGCCTGATCGTCCGCAACGGCCACCGAGATCGTCATGGAACTCCCACTTCCACCAGTGGCAAGTCTGCTCGTACCACGAGTCCGCTCGGCTCCCGCACCAACACTTGTACGGTGCCGCCGACCGCTCGGGCTCGCTCCCGCATGCCACGGATGCCGTTCCCGTCCGGCGGCGCCTCGGTGGCTGGTCCATCGTCGCTGACTTCGACGGTCAACACACCTGCATGCCGCTCAACGCGTACGGTGGCTTGAGCCGCGGCGGCATGCCGGACCACATTGGTCAGCGATTCCTGGATGATCCGAAATGCCGCCTGATCGACGGCGGCCGGCACCGCATGAAGATCATCGCTCCCCTCGCGGATCAAGGTCACATTCCGGCCGGCTGAGCGCAACCGATCCACTAACTCGTCGAGTCGAGCCAGGCCCGGCAGTGGCCTGCGAGGCTCGTCCGAGTCCGCGCGAAAGACTTCGAGGGTTGTGCGAAGCTCGGCCAGCGCCTCACGGCTCGTACTTTTGATCGCCTCCAGTGATTCAGCCACCCGATCCGGACGCGGCATGTCCTTCCGCTCCTTGTCAATTAGATGCAACGCCACGCCAGCTTGCATGGTGATCACGGCGAGGCTATGGCCGACCACGTCGTGCACGTCACGGGCGATGCGCAGCCGTTCCTCGTACGCGTAGCGGCGGCGCTCCTGCTCGCGGAGCTCACGCTCACTCGCCCGGCGAGTACGCACCAGTAGAACGATCATGGCCGGGGCGACGGCGATTGCGAACCCGCTTAACAGAGCCGCGTAAAACGCTGGGTTGAGCAGCCCAAGGTAGGGCTCACGCCAATAGCCGGCCATGATCATCGGCACGAGCAAGATCAGCAGCGGGGCCCAGGTGCGCAGCGGAGGCATGGCTGGCCCAGTGGCACCGCCGACAGATGACTGGTCTGCGAAGATACGCGTGCCACTCGCCATCGCGTACACCCCAAGTGCAGGCCCCAAGAAAATCGGAGCGAACATTGCCCCGGTCGCCAGATAGCTGCCGACGCCTGCGGCCGTTGCGACGAAGGCAGCGCGCGGCCACACGCGCCTCGTCGCGACACCGAGCGCCAGAACGAGCACTGCAGGCAGCACCCACGGAGACGGATCGACGCCGATGACCATGCGGCCTGGCGGTGGCCCAGGACCCCAGTCTGGTCGGTGGTATTCCGGCCGTTCCCAGGCGTAGAACGACGCCGTCCAGCTGGTCAGCGCCAGTGCCAGCGCGATCGCGGAGTCGACGAAGAGGGCACGCCAGGCATGGGCCCGCATGATTCCTCCGATCTGTCTTCCGCGTGAGGCAGCCGATCAGCTCGATCGCCGGTGTGGTGTTTTCATGACACTAGACCGGCTGCGCGAAACGCACATCGCCCGTGTGCCGTATCTCGGCTACGTCAGCGAACGTAATCAAAGAGCCGCTTTTCAGCCGATGCGGGCAAGCCGCGGCGGTCCGCACAATGGATCCATGACCAACCCACTACTCATCCCGCTGGAGGGCGGCTTCGGTCATCATCATCATCATCACCACCATCACCACGGTCCTCCCTCGGGGGCCGGCGAGCCCTCCGCAACCTTCGCCAGCGGTGCATTGCCGCCCTTCGTACCATCCTTAGGAGCTCTCATGTTCTTCCTGTTCTTGCTGCTCGCGCTGGGCACCCTGTTGTTCTTCCTTATTCGGAACGGGCAGTTTGGGCCCTCGCAATTGACCGCTGATCGCTCACCCGAGGCTGAGGCGAAACGCATCCTCGCGGAGCGGTTTGCACGCGGCGACATCACCAGCGACGAATTCATGGAGCGCGCCAGCATCTTGAACTGGACTCCGGGCAGCGATTCCTGGGACATCAGGAAGGGCAAGAAGCGGCGCTGAGTAATGGGGTCGATGACGGCCCCGGCTGCGACGCGCCCACCGGCTAGGCTGACTAGAACGATTCAGCAGGTGGAGTAAGTCGAGGCAACCGATGGGGCGCGTGACCGTCAAGACCCTCGCGGCTGCGCTCGGCGTTTCGGCAGCAACGGTCTCGAACGCCTACAACCGTCCAGACCAGCTGTCGCCGCAGTTGCGGCAACGGATCTTTGCCACCGCCGAGCAGTTGGGCTATCCAGGCCCCGACGCGGCCGGCCGGACCCTCCGAATCGGCAGGGCCGAGGCGGTCGGGGTACTGCTCGCCGAGCGGCTCTCGTACGCGTTCTCCGATCCGTTCGCCATCGAGTTCTTGGCTGGTCTCAGCGAGGTTGTCGAACAACACGGCATCAGCATCGTGCTCATGCCGTTGTCCAGCCGCACAGCTGGCGCGCCAGCACGCTCTGAGGCCGACGCCAGTGAGGTGAGCGCCGTCAGGCATGCCAACATTGACGCACTTGCGATCCTGTCCCTGCCCACCGATCACGCGGCGGCAACAATTGCCAGGGCCCGCGGCATTCAACTGGTGACGACTGATATCAGCAGTGATCCCGAATCGAGCTGGGTCGCCATCGACGACTTCGCGGCCGGTGTCATGGTAGGTGAGCACCTGGCGACGCTGGGTCACCATGACGTCGCAGTCCTTGTCGAGACCAACCAACCGGCCGGAACTCCGGGGCAGCTCCTAGGGGAGGCGGACCTCACATTCGGAGATTACGCAGCCCGCGTCGCCGGATTGCGGAAGGCCATGGCCGGTCAGGTCATGATCGTCTCCGGTGGTCACAACTCCATCGAGTCTGGTATCTCCGCCACCACGTGGCTGCTTGATCGTGATCGGATTCCGACAGCAATTGTGGGTCTGAGCGACGTGCTGGCGATCGGCGCGCTGCAGGCCTTGGCAAGCCGCGGGCTCAGCGCGCCAGTCGACGTGTCTGTGTGCGGCTTCGATGACATCTCCGCAGCGCGAGAGGCGAACCTTACGACGGTTCATCAACCAATCCGTGAAAAAGGACAACACGTGGGGCGGTTGCTCCTCGACCCGGAGAGTCAGCCTCGCCAAGTGTTGCTACCGATCACTCTGGTACCACGCGCTACCGCCGGACCCGCCCGTAAGCCGTAGTTCATGCTGCGAGCCTCGGCAAATCGCGCGCCCGCCGGTGCTGAGGAGGAGGGAGCAGAGGCGCTCTTCCTCTGCGAGCGACGACGAAGTCGGCGGATCCATGCGCGCGATGCGCGGGCAGCATCAATAGATCGTGCTGCGTGGTCGTCGGGCCATGCGCGCTGAGCCTGTGGAAGGGCGCCCCTTCGACAAGCTCAGGGCACCGCCTTCGACAGGCTCAGGGCACATGCTTACTGTGCCCCCCGTGAGTCTGACTTCAGTCCAACAGCTCCCGGAGCACGGCATCTGCGAGCAGCCTGCCCTGTGTTGTCAAGATCAACATGTGGTCGTCGACGACTGCCAGCTGCCTGGCCAGAAGGTCAGCAACACGATCTTGCTCGGCCGCGCTCAGCAGCGACGTGCTTACGCCATCAGCAAGACGAAGCTCGAGCATGACGCGCTCAACGCGCCGTTGCTCCGCGGAAAGCACCTCGCGCGCCTGCGCCGGCGACACTCCCGCGGCAAGCTTGGCTGCGTACGCCCGCGGGTGTTTGACGTTCCACCACCGCACGCCGCCAACGTGACTGTGAGCGCCTGGACCGATGCCCCACCAATTGTGACTGCGCCAATAGCCGAGGTTGTGGCGGCACCTGGCGGCCGCGGTGGTGGTCCAGTTGCTCACTTCGTACGCGGAGTAGCCCGCGGCGCTGAACTGTTCCTCGGCCATCAGGTACTTGTCGGCAAGATCATCATCATCGGGGGCCGGTAGCTCCCCGCGGCGGATCCGAGACGCCAACCGGGTACCGTCTTCGACGATCAGCGCATAGGCGCTGATGTGCTCCGGCGATGCTGCGAGTGCCGCGTCCAGGCTCTCTTGCCAGTCGGCCGCGGATTCACCGGGCGTGCCGTAAATCAGGTCGAGACTGGTGTTGGTGAATCCGGCTGTCTTGGCCTCACCGATCGCTTCCTGCGGGCGGCCGGGTGAGTGCATCCGGTCGAGGGTAGCGAGGACGTGTGGCACCGCGGACTGCATGCCGAATGAGATCCGGCTGAAGCCCAGCTCTCGAAGTCGGTGCAGACCTGCGGCATCGATGGATTCCGGGTTGGATTCGGTGGTTACCTCGGCATCCTCGGCCAGCCCGAGGCGGTCGAGCACGGCGGTAACCAGCCGACCAAGATCATCCGGTGGCAGTACGGTTGGGGTTCCACCACCGACGAAGATCGTGGAGATCGTGGGAGCGTCTGAGCCGAGCACTCGAACCGCCAACTCGATTTCTTGAATCGCGGCGTCAACGTAGCTGGCACGGCTGGCTCCCGGCTCGGAGCCGATCTCATCGGCCGTGTAGGTGTTGAAGTCGCAGTAGCCGCACCGGGTTATGCAGAACGGTACGTGGATGTAGATACCGAGAGGTCGCAGTGCAACCTCCGATCGTGCCTGCTCTGGCAGCGAGCCGTCACTCGGGGCAGGCTGTCCCGTGGGCATCAGCGACGGCATACCCCCGAGGTTAGTGTCGCGAAATCCGGATCGAGCGAAGCGAGCGACTAGACAGAGCGAACGTAGTGAGGATGAGCCTGCGTCTCCGAGGCGCCGCTCTGACCCCGGGTTCGGCTCCACCGTATGAAGCCGACAATCGCGACCACCGCCAACGCCGTACCGAATGCGAGAGCCTGCACCCAGGTTTCGTTATCGAAGACGAATGCCACGTAGAGGGCAGGCCACACCGAGAGCCACTCAAGCCGACCGGCCATGATCACCAGGACAACAAACGGCAGTGCGTACCAGGCATAAATCGGCGTGGCAATCAGGAATGCGCAGCCGTATAGCCAACAGCAGGTCACTAAGACGGGCTCCCGCGACGAGCGAACGATGGCCAGCACCGCACATAAGGCTGCGAGCACAAGGGCGACGGGCATCCGCCAGTGTTTCGGCAGCCAGCTGAGCAGTGCGAACCGGCGCCCTCCGTCGTAGCCCTCTTCTCGCCAATACCCCGGCAGAAACCCGAAGACCAAAACCCCCACCGCCAGCAGGTGCGGTACATACGACGCCGCGACCACGCCGAAGCCCATGACTGAAGTCCGCCAGCGGCCATGCCGCAGGAAGGCCGGGATGAGCAGCAGCGGCACCAGTTTGATGCCGCTTGCCAGTCCGAGGAACACTCCAGCCAGCCAGTGACGCCTGCGCACGGCCGCCCAGCCGAGCCCGAACATGCACAACGCCACGACGGCGTCTAGATGGGCGCCGTTCGCCGCCTCGAGCGCTACTGCGGGGCAGGCACCGTAAAGCAGCGCCCAACCGCTGCGCTCGCCCAAGAAACGAGCCAGCAACCAAGAGGTCAACACGACGGCACCGGCCGCAGCGGTCTGCACACCGAGAGTCCCGAGGGCCGGCGGTGTCAAAAACCACAGCCGCAAACCAGAGGTGGGCAATCGGCGGATAAATGGTCGGCACTCCCGGCCGGTTGATCAACGGTGGCTCGCCCGCTGGGAAGAGGAGTGGGTCGCGCAGATGGGCAAGGGCGGGATCCAGTGGCACGAAGCGGTACGGATCGATCCCAGCCAGCAGGACGCGTCCATCCCAGATGTGGCGATAGGCGTCATCGCTGGTCCGCGGCTCAAAGAACAGATGCGGAAGCTGGACAGCGAGCGTGACGAGAACGACGAACCAGATCGGTGTGTCGGCGGCCTCCTTTCGCACCATGATCACCAGACCGACGAAGATCAGCCCGACGACCGCGATGACACGACCGAACCAGTGCAGGTGAGCAAGGGTGATCATCATGCCCAGGTTCACCAGAACGATGATCAACGCGGCGGCGATCATGCGTCGGCTGGGCCGCAGCGATGCTGCATTCATGATCAATACCAGGCTCGATTGGAGAGGTGCCGGCGGCTGGTCAGCTTCGCGTATCGACGAGAGAAGACCAGTTCAGGGAACTCCGTGGCGACCAGATCCGCGTCCTCCGGCCGATCGATATCGCGCAGCACCGGCAACAGCTTGACGCTCAGGCCGTACGCAGAAAGCCGGGCCAGCTGGGCCGAGCCGGTGCTGCTGGTGGACATCGGCACGCCGTCGAAAAGCTCAGCTGAATATCCGTATCCGTCTCGCAGCCCAATCGCCCAAAAACCCCCGTCCTCGCTTAGCCCAAGGACCGCATCGGCTCCTTCCCAGTCGCTGTCCAAGAGCTCGGCAGTAACCTGCGGTGTGTCCATCCCGATCAGCAGAGCCGGCTCGCCAGTCGGCTGTAAGAGAGCCGCTGCTAGTCCCGCCGCGAGCCGTCGATTCAGCGTTCCAGGCGGCTGATTTACAATTTCGAAGTCTCCCTGCCACGGTGGTGGACCGCCTTCCCAGGCAAGGATTCTGCGGGATGCGGAGCAGCTCCGTACTGCCGCGATGGTGTCCTCGATCGCAGCCGCAGCCAGCTGCGCTGCTTCGTCTTCGTTGAATGCGGGCTGCAGCCGGGTCTTTACCCGGCCCGGAACGGGTTCCTTCGCCAGCACGATGATGGTCCGTGCATGATCACTCATCGCACACCAGGGACGGCATCGATGGGCGCGCGCAGCACGGCGTTCATGTCGCGCACCGCACGCCAGGCGCCCAACGGGGACCCGGTCACCTTGGAGCGTCCCCGGCGCGGTAGGTAGTCAACGTTGACCTCAACGATCCGCCATCCGGCATCGGCGGCGCGTACCACCGTTTCGGCGGGGTAACCCGATCGGCGGTCTCGCAGCTGCAGCGCCAGGAGCGCCTCACGGCGGGCTGCTCGCATCGGGCCAAGGTCTGAAAGGTGCTGACCGGTGCGCCGGCGCACGCGGCGACAGAGCTCCCGGTTGGCGACTCGCAACGACCACGAAAAGGCTGCGGCATTGACCGGTTGGCGACGACCGATCACCAGATCGGCGATCCCGCCGACAACGGGCGCCACGACACGATCCAACTGTTGCGGATCCAGGCTTCCATCGGCATCCATCACCGCGACCACCGAGGCTCTTGCGGCCAATAGCCCCGCATGGCAGGCGGCACCGTATCCCCGCTGCAACGCATAAACCACGTGCGCACCGTGATCACGAGCTATCTGAACCGAGTCGTCAGTCGAGCCGTTGTCGACCACGAGGGGCCGGGCGTCCGCTGGCATCCGCGCAAGTACCCAGGAAAGAGCCTCCGCCTCGTTGAGGCATGGCAGGATGACATCGACCTCGGACCAGTCGGTGATCACGGGTAAGACGCTATTGTTCGACGGTCCCTGCTCGGCAGGGTCGATCGCTTTCGGCTCGCTTACGCCGTCAGGTGCGTTTTGCTAGCGAGGTAGCCGCCGCAACCGCTGCTGCCTAGGCTGATGATCATGACAGCGCGGGTTCTAGTCGTCGAGGACGACGTCACGATGGCAGAGGTGCTAAGGGCGTATCTAACCCGGGCCGGATATCAGGTCGAGTGGAGCGGCGACGGGAGCGAGGCCGTCCAGCTGTGGCAGCGGATCAGCCCAGATGTCGTCATCCTGGACATCATGCTGCCCGGCCTTTCCGGCTTGGAGGTGCTGCGGCGTCGGCGGCGCAGCGGAGATCATGCTTGTGTCATTGTGCTGTCCGCGCGCGGCGAGGAGGAAGACCGTCTCATTGGCCTGGAGACCGGCGCCGATGACTATGTGGTCAAGCCCTTCTCGCCACGCGAAGTGGTACTGCGAGTGGAAGCTCTGCTGCGACGGACCGAGAGGCTTGCCGGCACACCGCTGCTGAATTCGACAGTGATCTTGGGTCCGGTGACGATCGACTCCGCGGCACGGGAGGCCCGCCGCTCCGGCCGGTTGCTCGCCCTGACGATGCGGGAGTTCGATCTGCTAGCTTTCCTCGCCGGCCACGCTGGCCAGACATTCAGCAAGGAGCAGCTGTTGCGGCGCGTTTGGGGCTGGGACTTCGGTGATACCTCCACTGTCACCGTGCACGTACGACGGCTTCGGGAAAAGCTGGAGCGAGACCCCTCCGACCCAACGCTGGTGCTGACGGTTGGACGCTCTGGCTACCGGATGGCACGCGAGGACGAGCTGGTTGGCGAGGACCGCCGATCATGAGAGACCTGTTGATCATCTTTGCGCTCACTGTGGCCAGCTGCGCCGTCGTCGGACTGATCGGATT
>JBKPAB010000005.1:0-4458 GCA_046726195.1 Actinomycetota bacterium | reverse complement strand
TCATGGAGCGGCTCAGACAGATCGAAGAAGCGCACCTGAGCCCTGGGGAGGCGCTCCAGAAGAGCGCGGCCGACATAGGGCGGGACCTCGTCGAGGTCGTGGCCGACTACGCCAGTGACAGGGTGTCGCATGCCGAGTGGCAGATCTTGCGCGAAGGACTCAAGAAACGAATCGACGCACTAGTAGGACCCCTGATCTAGACACGCACCTTTTTGCTGACGTCTCTGCAAAGGGCCTGTAACGTCAGCCGGGCCAGCACGATATGTAGGGGCACCTACTTTCCCCGTATCCAGGCTCTTCGCCAGAGCGCCTGCCTGAGCGATCTCGCGATCGACCGGATGGACTCTCCGCTCCAAGAGATTGAAGACCCGCATGATCGCCTCCCAATTCCCGAGGGACGGTACCGATGGTGGCTGTTCAGAGCTGCCTAGCGTGTCACTGGTTGGGAGACACAGGTCTTGACTAGGAGAGCCGAAGCCTATGGGTAGCTCAGGTACTCGCCATACGGCCCCGAACTCTCAATTCCGAGGCGCTCCTCAATGCGCCCCACTCGCCGGAGTGGTTCCATAAGCAAGTCCCTTTCTGTTGGAACTCCCGGCTCGGAGGCGACGGCTTCAAGATCGCGCGCAAGGTCCTCCGTCGTGATGTCCGCTGAGGCGTCGGCCTTGTGTATTGCTCTTCGCAGAGTCGGCGATGATCTTGCCGTCATCCGCTTTGAGGCCAGCGGTACACGCCTCGCAAGCCTTGACAAGCCCGAGCGCCAGCGCATATCGCGCCCGGATGGCGATAGAGACTCCTGGGGCCATGGCCGTTGTCATCCAAACCATGGTCGAAGCAGACATCGCAGGTGTGATGTTCACCCGCGATCCAGCACCGGTGCCGCCGAACGCCTGATCGAGGCATCGTACGGGCTAGGTGAAAGTGTTGTGGCCTGGCTCGTCGTCCCCGGAGCAAGCCTCCGTGTTCAAGGCAGCGTTAGCGCGGCAGGGCCGGGAGCTAACGGCTGCGTCCTAACGGTTGGGACGGTTGATCACTAATCGATGCGCGGCAACCGGCCGCGCTGAAGGCTTACTAGCTCACTGGCTGGGTGAGTCGCTGGTGCGCCTTCAGGGTGAGTTCCAGCGCTGGGAGGGCGCTGACGGTTTCGATGAGGTTGTCGGCGTGGCTGTGGAGGCAGGCCAGCACATGGACGATCATCGCCGGGTAGGGGCTGGTGGCTGGCAGGTCGATGGCATGCTCCCCATCGGCGGTACATTTGGTCAGGGTGCCGGGGCCTTGGCCGGTGAGGCCGGCACACATGGTGTATTCGAGCACCGCGCCGGTGAAGGTGGCACGGTAGCCGCTGCGCATCCCGTAGGGCTGCGGCATCAGAGACGAGCTGGCACAGCGGGCGACGGCGTGCGGGCAGCCGAGGTTGACAACAGCGGCCGCGCCGCGGCCAGCCGGGCCTTCGGTGCCGCTGACCTGGAGGGTCTCGGGCTGGCCCAGCAGGCCGGTGACCAGGTCGAAGTCGGCGTGCATCATGTCCAGCGCCAGGGTCTGCAGGCCGAGGTCGTAGCCCTCCCACAGCAGCGCGGTGCGGCCCTCGATCTCCAGCACCTTCAGTGGCCCCTATCGCTGATCGGCTACTGCCTGGCGCAGGTGCTGGTTGGCTGGGCTGAAGCGGGAGAACATGTCCACGAACGCCCGGCAGCCGCTCGCCTGCTGGGCGGCGACAATGCGGTGGGCGTCCCCTCGAGCGTGATGGCCAGCGGTAGCTCGATAAGCACCGTCCTTGCCGGCCTGCATGGCGCGCACGGCGACTTCAGCGTGCGCCTTGGTGGCATCGGAGAAGGCGCCGATCACCATCGCCGTCGAGCGGCTCCCCAGTGGCCGGCTGGGCCGAGTGCGGCTCGATCTGGCCGACAGGCTCAACGGCGCGGATCAGGTGAAGTTCGCCCGCGAGGTCATCGCCCCCGGCACCGAGATCCACACCGATGGCGCCCTCGTGCTCACCGGACTCAGCGACCACGGTTTCACTCACCACCCCACTCCGAGCTATCTCGCCAGTGATCTTGACGCGGTGATGCCCGGACCTCACCTGGTCTCTTCGCTGCTCAAACGATGGACGGCCGGCACCCTGCACCACCGGATCAGCCGTCAACACCTGCCCTACTACCTCGACGAGTCACCTTCCGGTTCAACCGGCGTACCTCCCGAGCTCGAGAGCTGCTGTTCTACCGGCTGCTCCAGCAGGCCGCTGGCACCGACCCGCACCCCCTCAGCGAGCTCATCGGCGGCACCGGCAACGACTCGGACGTACAGCTCGACGACTAAGCGTCAACTGCACTCAAGCGGATATGCAAGACATACGACCGACAGATTAGAAACAGACCGTGATCAACAATGAGGCTGTGTGACTATATTTCCTAGTGAAACCGCCTTTTCGGGCTACGGGACGCGCTTGCCATGAGCAAGAATTAAGGCCCGATCGAGCCCATGTAGGGAGTCATGTGGGGAGCGCCGACGATCTTGAATCCCTGAACCCCAGATTTCTCGAGACCTTGCGTGACACTAATCTGCGTCAAGCGCCCTGCCCGCAAGGTGCTCGGCCCAACGTTCTGACCAGCAGCATCTGTACCATGTGGGGGCGATCCAGGCCCCGCATGGTCCCTGCGCTCGGTGTAGATGTCAGGTGCGTGGCCCTTTGGCACGAGACGTTCCACCCATGTCCGACGAGGCCACCTGCGCCCTGGTTGCCGCCGCCCCGGCAAGCAGTGCCGATTGGGCCAACATTCGTGGCCTCGATACGAAAATGGCGGCGGCTGCGAAGCATAGGCTTGCTCGGGAGGCATTTCCACCCGACCGCGGGTCCCGCCCTGAGCTGTTGTGCGGAGAAGTGCAGCACTCTGAGGGGTCAGGCCAGCATAGCGGCGCGGGGACTGGGGCCGGAGTCAACGCCCGCAGGGATCGCTGATGCCTTGGCGAGCCAGCCGGCGGGAACGTCAGCGATGTCTTCCCAGCGGGGCACGAGTGCTCCAGGAAGATCTGGCCGACCCGCTCGCTGCGGCTTCGGACGCCGGTCTTTCCGAAGATCGATTTGAGATGGTCTGGACAGTGTGCGGCGATAAGGCGAGGGCGTTCGCCATCTCGTAGAGAGTCCCTCCATGCACAGCCGGGTCACCTGGGACTCGCGATCTGACAGTCCGTGGGCAAGCGTGACGAGCGGGGCAACAGCGTCCGGGTGGAAGGCTGGATATGACCGCTGTACGGGCGGCGGGATAGTGCCCAGCTTGTTGGACCCCGCCGAGGCCAGGTAGGCCGGCGCGTCGCCGTAGACCAGCGCCTCGAACTGGCCGTGCTCGCGACAGCGTCTGCGCAGGAACGCCTTGTCGTCGCGGATGTTGACCTGGGCGTCGACCACGACCTTGTACATCGGGCAGATGCTCTTGGTGTACTCCACGAACACCTCGTCCCGATCCCGCTCCGCCACTGGCCGTATCCGCTTCCTCGTGATCCACGCCAACGACATCAGCCCATCAGTGATGACGGCGGGCGAGCACGAGTGTCAGCCCGCAGACAGTCGGCGTTGCAGCACGGGCACGCTCAGGCGTCACAGAGCGCCCGGGGAGCCACCCTGCGACTGCGCGCGAATGCCGCTGTAGCCGCGCGTGCTGGTGATCACGGCCTTCCAGAAGGGCCAGCGGTTGGTGGGAGCTGGATATCTGATTCCTTGCGCAGGTGAAGCAGCACCGCGCTACGCGCCGGACCAAGCGAGCCCAACAGTCGTCCTGGTCGGTGCCTTTCTACGAGACAGCTCGCAAGGTGGTTGCAGGTGCTATTCGCATGGCTGGAATATCTGCACCGGTGTTTTTCGCTTCACCTGCATAGACGAGCTATGCGACGGGTATCTTGACAGCTAGAGGAGATTTCGTGACTTCTACCCCGATGACCACTGGAGATGAAAGCGCCCAGACAGGCGCTGCCCGCATGCGAGCCGACTTCTGGTTCGATCCGGCGTGCCCTTTCTGCTGGATCACCTCGCGCTGGATCCTCGAAGCGGAAAAAGTGCGCAACATCGAGGTGCACTTCCATGTCATGAGCCTGGCCGTGCTGAACGAGGACACCGACGTCTCCGATGACTATCGGGACAAGTTGCAATCGTCTTGGGGTCCGGTACGGGTGGCGGTCGCGGCCGCGCAGTTCAGGGGAGAGCAAGTCCTCTCACCTCTTTACACCGCCATGGGCACTCGCATCCACAACCAGGGCTATCAGGACCTGCCCAGAGTGATTGCCGAATCGCTCGACGAACTAGGCCTGCCGCGTGAGCTGGCGGACGCCGCCGAGTCGACTGACTATGACACCGTCGTTCGAGAAAGCCATCATGCGGGGATGGAGAAGGTGGGCAAGGACGTGGGAACCCCAACGATTCACGTCAACGGCAATGGGTTCTTCGGACCAGTGATCACCCGGATTCCC
>JBKPAB010000004.1:0-14180 GCA_046726195.1 Actinomycetota bacterium | reverse complement strand
CACGTCGGAAACCTACGTTCACCTAGGTTGCTGGTGGTCTGCACTGGTTGCAAACTGTGCAGACCGTGAGCAACCTACGTGAACGTAGGTTTCCGAACGGGCTCCGGAGGTTCCCGAACGGGGCTACGGAAGCTGGCCTGTAGCCCGGGCGGTCGACCGGGTCCACCTACGATGGGCGAGTGACGCGCCCGGTCATGGAGTCTGAAACGGGGTTGGTTGTGCCGGCCGACGCCCTCAATCGTGGCTCCATGCCGCCACGCGTCCTGCCGGAATGGCCGCCTTATCCACCCAGCACCATCGAGCGGCTCCGGGCCGAGATGCCTACCGATCGCCTCAACGGCTGGCTCATCACACTGATCATCGGCGCGATCGCGTTTGTGACCCGTCTCGTCAACCTCGGATATCCCAACAAGCTCGTCTTCGATGAGACCTACTACGCCAAAGACGCCTACTCGCTACTGAAGTTCGGCTACGAACGGGACTGGCAGAGCAACGCCAACTCCAAGATCATCACTGGCGACCTTGATGTCATGAAGGACACCGCGGCTTTCGTGGTGCACCCGCCGCTCGGCAAGTGGCTGATCGCGGGCGGCGAGTATCTGTTCGGGATGAACTCCTTTGGCTGGCGGTTCGCCTCCCTGGTGTTCGGGACTCTCCTGATCATGGTCACGATCAGGCTGGTCCGCCGCGTGTCCAAGTCAACACTGATCGGTGGCCTCGCCGGGATCCTGCTCACCTTCGACGGTCTGGCATTTGTGATGTCACGTACGGCGTTGCTCGATGGCTTCATGGCCTTTTTTGTAGTGGCTGCAGTGGCCTGCCTGGTCGCTGACCGCGAATGGTTCCGCAACCGCCTGGCCAGCTATCTTGAGCGCCGCGAGCTCGGAGATCTTGGCGGCCGGTTCGGCCCGGCCCTGATGTTGCGTCCCTGGCGCCTTGCCGCGGGGCTGAGCTTCGGCTTGGCCATCGGCATCAAATGGAATGCGGTGTTCCCCCTTGCGGCGTTCGCGCTGCTTTCGCTGGCATGGGACGTCGGAGCACGACGCCTTGCCGGTGCCGGATCACGTGCGGGGTCGGCAATCTTCCGGGATGGGATCCCCGCCTTCTTCTCCTTGGTTGTGCTCAGCCTGCTGGTGTATGTGGGGACGTGGGCAAGCTGGCTGACGACCTCCGGAGGCTACGGCCGCATGTGGGGCGCACAGCATCAGGACAACATCACCGTGAGGGTGCTTGGTGAGCAGCTCGCCTCTTGGCTGCATTA
Organism: Actinomycetota bacterium; assembly: GCA_046726195.1. Classification (GTDB taxonomy): domain Bacteria; phylum Actinomycetota; class Actinomycetes; order Propionibacteriales; family Propionibacteriaceae; genus Microlunatus. The sequence continues at coordinate 12,919 of JBKPAB010000004.1, read as the reverse complement.
CCAATACGACATCTGGAACTTCCACACCGGCGACTTCATCAACCATGCCCAGCACACCTACCGCGCCGATCCTGCCGGCTGGCTGATCGTGGCTCGCCCGATCGGGATTGACGCTGTCAATGACATCAAGCCCGGAACCGACGGCTGCCTTGGACCCGACAACTGCATTCGAGTGATCAGCGGCCTTGGGACTCCCGCACTGTGGTGGGTGGCGATCTTCGCGTTGGTGGCAGCGGCAATCTTGTGGGTGGGAGGCCGAGACTGGCGGTTCGGGATTCCGGTCGTCGGTGTGTTGAGCAGCTGGTTACCGTGGTTTGCCTTCGACTCACGTCCGTTGTTCTTTTTCTACGCGATCGCGATCATCCCGTTCTCGGTCATGGCAGTGTCGTTGTGTGCCGGATGGATACTGGGCGACGCCCGTGCCGGCGATCGACGCATGGTGGGGGCGGTCATCATCGGCGCCTTCGTAGCCCTCGTCGCGGCCAACTTTGCCTATATCTATCCGATCCTCACCGACGAGCTCTTGCCGTACCCCAAGTGGCTGTCCCGAATGTGGTTCAGGAGCTGGATCTGACCTGACCAATGATCATGATCATTTGGACTGTCAGAGAGGATCTCCACTGTTTCATCAGACCTCCGGCAGCGGGGTGTCGCTTCCCCTAGAGTGTTTTGCTGGCTTCGCACCGAGGGGTCGACTCGCCACCGTGTCGCGGCGGCGATGGGTGAAGGAGTGGGGTTGGAACAACCGGGGGACCAGGTACGGTTCTCGGTCGTCGTCCCGGCGTACAACGAAGCGGCTTATCTGGGCCGTGCGCTGGACTCGTTGCAGGACCAGGATTACGACGGGACGTACGAGATCATCGTCGTAGACAACAACAGCACTGACGACACTGCTGCCATCGCCGCAGGGTATGGCGTACGGGTGGTCAGGGAGCGCCAGCAGGGAGTCTGCGCGGCGCGGCAGCGTGGGGTTGATTGCGCCAGCGGCGAGATCATCATCTCCACTGACGCCGACACCACGCAGCCGCGAAACTGGCTGCGTATCATCGACGCCCGGTTTGCTGCCTCAGACCGGGTCGTTGCAGTCGCCGGTCCCTGCCGCTATCAGAACCCCTCCTGGTGGGCGAAGGCCTATCCGACTCTGCTCTTCGGGCTGGTCGCCGCGGTTTATGCGCTGACTGGATTCGTCTTTTACGTGAGTGCGACCAACATCGCAGTGCGCCGTAGCGCATTCCCGGGTTATGACCTGAAGCTCACTCAGGGCGGCGACGAGCTCGACCTGCTGAGACGACTGCGGCGACGCGGGCTTGTCAGCTGGGAGCGACACAACGTCGTAACCACATCTCCACGCCGCTTGCAGTGCGGGTTGCTCTACAGCTTCTTCATGAGCTTCCTCGTCTACTACCTGCTGGCGTACTGGCTAAATCGGCTCTCGCAGCGGCAGACCTTCGGGATGGCGCCGGCGTTTCGTCAAGAGCGGCTGCGGCCCCTTGCCCCGGTTTGGGCTCGCCGACGGGCCGTGCTTGGTATTGCGCTGGTCGGGCTCACCTCGCTCGGCTTCGCCACTGGTGCTCCCGACGCGGCTCTGGACAGCCTGACCAACCTCTGGCACGGCCCGTGACTCGACTCGCAGCAGCGGCGCGGGTTGCTGCGCTCGGCGTCGCCACGCTTGGGACTGCGGCGTACTGGACTGGCTTCCGGCCGCGCTCGCAGATCTTCGGCTCGTTCCCTTACGAGATCGAGACCGATGAGAAGATCATCGCCCTGAGTTTTGATGACGGACCCAACGAGCCTTACACCTCCCGGCTGCTCGACACGTTGCATGCACACGACGTGAAGGCGACTTTCTTCCAGGTCGGACGCTGCGCGCAACGTTTCCCGTCGACGACCCGGCGGGTCGTGCAGAGCGGTCACGTGCTGGGCAACCACAGCTACAGCCACTCCTTCACCTGTTATGTGAAGCAGCCGCGGCAGGAGATCGAGATCGCTCGCTCACAGGAGGTCTTCTACACGGTCGCCGGCGTGACGCCTGCGCTTTATCGCCCGCCATGGCTTTGCCACTGGCCATGGGTAATGAGCACGCTGCGGCAGCACGGGCTTCAGGGAGTGTCAGGAACCTTCGCGCATCCGTTGGAGATTTTCCAACCCGCGGCTGCCAAGCTGACTGATTCGGCTGCCAAGCTCGCGCGGCCGGGCACGATCTTAATCTTCCATGACGGCCGCGAGGCGCGCGGCGGTCTCAGGGACCAAAGCGTGGCGGCCATCGGGCCTCTCATCGACCGACTGGCTGACCGGGGTTACCGCTTCACCACCATCGATCGGTTGCTCGGGGTCAACGCCTATGTCGGATCAGGAGCCCACTGAGGGTTGCGTCAGGCGGTTCCAGACCCGCCCGCTGGAAAGTTCACCCTAGCCGCCTCGTCATCACGCGGTTCAGGTGTGAATTCTGAGTCGAACGCTCGCCTGGAGTGAAGTTTTCAGCGAATTTCAAACCACGTCGCTACCTCCACTACCATCTCACGCGCCATACCCTCCCTCTTTGTTCGCTACCCCTCGTCCTCAGCCGACCGCAGCGTGCATCGCTCAGCCGCGGTACGTCCAGCCCTCGGGGATGTCCCAGCGCAGGCAAGCCAGCGACAATGAATTCATGGCGATCCGGCGCAGCCGCGAGCGGCAGCCAACGGTCATGGACACGGTGGACGGCGTGCTGTTCGCCTTCGCCGGTTTGGCGACGATCTGGCTGGCTTACCTAGTCTTTCGTGCGAGCATTCAGCCCGGCTGGCCGCTGCTGCTCCTCATCGTGTTCTGGGTGCTCCTCACCTATCTGTTGCTGCCCCGGCTGCATCGCATTTTGACCCGCCTTTATGTCCCGGGCTATTTCATCGGCCGCGCCCGCACCAGTGACGGTCTGCTCGGAGATCCGGTGAACCTTGCGCTGCGCGGTCATGAGGCACAGGTTCATGCTGCTATGACGCGAGCCGGCTGGACCCGTGCCGACGACCTGAGCCTTACCAGCGGCATGCGGATCTTGACCTCGACGCTGAGGCGGCGCAGCTATTCTCAGGCGCCGGTTAGCCCATTGCATCTATTTGATCGCCAGCAAGATTTCGCCTACCAGAAAGAGGTCGCCGACAGTCCGTCCAAGCGGCACCACGTGCGTTTCTGGCGTTGTCCTGAAGGGTGGATGCTGCCCGGCGGGTATGCCGTTGACTGGCTCGCGGCGGGAACTTATGACAAGAGCGTCGGGCTGTCCTTGTTCACCCTCCAGGTAACCCACAAGATCGAAGAGGACACCGATGTCGAGCGCGACCACATCGTCGAGACCGTCAAGGCAGCCAATCCCGACGTTGAAGTGGAGGTGATCGAGAACTTCTCGACCGGCTACCACTCCCGCAATGGCGGCGGCGATTTGATCATCACCGACGGCAACCTGCCAATCATCGATGTGCGCGGCGTCGATGTGCCCGAGGTAGCCAAGGTGGAATATACCGACAGCCGGGACAAACGACCCGCGCAGATCGTCTTCGGGGCGGGTGTGGGATTCTTCCGCGGATTGGGCTACCTGCTGATTGCCTTGGTGTTGTTGCTGTTGCCCGTCCAGTACGTTCCTGAGGTGGATGTCGAGGGCGGGCGTCCGGCTCTGATCGTGGCGGGAAGCGTGGTCGCCGTAGTTGCATTGATCGATATCGGATTGGCGATGGCCGTTTTCGTCGGTCGCAACTGGGCCCGGATTCTGCTGATGCTCTCATGTGTGCTGAGCACCACCGCCGCTTTCGTCGGCAATGCCACCGGAGCGGAAGCAGTCACTTTGGCTACCAGCCTGCCAACCGTCGGGCTCAGCATCATGGTGCTGCTGGCCTTGTCCAGCCACCGGGCCCGTGATTACGCCACCCGCGGCCGACACCTCCCAAAGCGTATTGCCGGGCGGCCGTACGAGCAGGCCGCTATCTGATCTTGTGTTTCAGTGTTCGCGATGAGCGTTCACCAGGCGGTTTTCCTGGACCCTGACGGCCCCGCCTTGACGGGCTTTGCCGCAGAGACGATGGTAGGAATGGCTGCTCGTACGACTGTCAGCGGCATGTAACCGGCGCCTAGGCGAGCCTGGACGCCGTCACACTACCGCCCGGGGGGTTCCGCAACCGGGCTTAGATGTTCCAGCCTTCCGGAGGGAGCTTGTCATGCCGTCGATAGGCGCGCCGCCTCAGCTTTATCCCGCTCCTTCTCCACATGGAGACCTCCAATTGCCGGGGTTGAAAGGTTGGGTGGCACGGCCGGCCTCTGACGGGATTCTTGGTCATCGCGCTTGGCCTCAGTTGGCTGCTGTTCTGCATACCAGTTCTTGCTTTCCATGGCGTCATTCCCGGTGCCAATCTGCCGGTGGAGGTTTTCGCGCTAGCGGCGACGCTGTTGATCTTGCTGCCGACGGCGTTGTGGGTCACCTCGATTACCGACGGACGGGCCGGGGTGCGCGCGCTGTTTGCCCGGGTGTTTCGTTGGCGATTCGGCATTGGCTGGTGGGTGGTGGTGCTGTTTGGCCTGCCAGTGATCGCCCTGTTGCTGGGCTTGATCTACGGAGGCTCACTGCAAACAGCGGATCTCGGGCTGGTGTTGATCAAACAACTCGGCTCGATCGTGCTGGCCGTGGTGGTGATCAATCTGTGGGAGGAAACGGTGTGGGCCGGTTCTTTCCAAACCCGTTTGGAGGCCCGCTTCAACTTCGTCGTGGCCGCCGTTTTGACGGAACTGCCGTTCGCGGGTGTGCACGTCCCGCTGCTGCTCCTCGATGATCAGGTGTCGGCAGTCTCAGTATTGATCGGCATCGCTGGCTTGCTGATCTTGGGTATTGTCGTTCGGCTGCTGATGGGTGTCATGCTTCGGGCCGCCTTGGACAGTGTGTTGGCGGTCGGGGTCTTGCATCAGATCTTCGATGCCAGCAACAACGATGGCGCGCTGGTCGATCCCTTACTTGATGGCGCCGATGCCGGCGACATGACCCAGCTTGCCACTGTCGTGCTGACAGTGTTGGTCGCTGCATGGCTGCTGTGGCGACGTCCCGGCGTATTCGCCAAACGCTATATGCCGGTTCGAGACTCCTCTAGTGACGTCCGGTAACCATGGCAGGCGCCGAGGCTGCTGGCCGGTTGGGACATCTGTTGAGATGGTGCGGGATCGCTCTGGTGGCTGCTGGGGTGTTGATCGTCGTTGCGACCTTGCTGCACCCGAGTCGTGAGACGGCCACGACGATCGTTGCTAGCGAGTCGAGGCTGGTCACTGCGCATGTGGTGTACACCCTTGCTTGGCTGCTGGTGCTGCTTGGCCTTCCCGGACTTTATGCGGCTCACCGGGCGACATGGGGCGGCTGGGCTTGGTTGGTTTTTTGACGGCTTTCTCCGGCACGTATCTGATTGCGGTGACCGGGAACTTTGGTTTCCTCGCCCCGGTTTTGGCCAAACAGTCGCCGGCGGTGCTCGACTCGATTAGCCAGTACCTGCCGGTGGTGATCGTCAATGGGTTGGCGGCAATCTTGTTCATGATCGGTTATGTCCTGTTCGGCGTCGCAATGATCAGGACCGAGACACTGCCTCGCTGGTCCGGCATGCTGGTGGCGGTGGGCGCTCCGGCCCAAATTGCTTGGCTTTGGGATGGCTCAGCTGGTTTCGACCGTCGCGTGGCCGATCGCGATATTGCGCAGTGTGAGTCTCGGCGCCGGCCTCGCCTGGCCCGGCTATCGGCTGTGGCACCCGCCGGTCGCTTCGGATGTGCTTTCTGACAAGCCGACACCAACATGACTGGATCTTCGGAGAATCCCGTTGTGAACCCCCCTGGCACTGCTCACCGCGTGCGGGTGATCATCTTCCGGGTGCTTGCCGCGTTGGCGGGGCCTTCTTTGTGGTGGCCGTAGTGCTGATGGCGTCGGCGCCCTAGGTGCTGCTCCAGCCCGATCAGGAGCCACGTACTGAACTGAATCGCTGGTTCCTCACCGTTGCTGGCAGTGTGGACGTGCTCGCCGCGGGTGTCCTGCTCGCCCTCGCACACCGGCCGGACCGGACACTGTTGATCGTCGAACACGCTGGCGCGGCCATTGTGGCTGGCGCGATCATCCTTCCCTTCGAGCCCACATTCGCCCCCATCCCCGCAATCGGCGTGGCGCCGCTGATCGCCTACCCGTACTGGCGCGAGGTTCGAACCTTCCCATCCTGGTGGGCCGGCGTGTCGCGCCCGCTGCTCATCCTCGCCGGGTTGGCAGCCGCAGCCCTTCTAGTCACCGCAGCCATTGCAATCCCGCGGCAGGTCGGCGGAACAGATCGGCCGGCGCTCGGGGGCTGGTGGCCCGACTACGCCGAGCACGCGACCGTACTCGCACTCGCCGGGGTGCTGCTGCACTTCTGGTCGGCATCGGATTCGCCGTCGCCGCCTGGCGTGGCTCTAAACGCGAAGTGCCCGGCGCCCTCGCGGTGCCCTGCCATAGGGCGACGGCTCACACTCGTCTGCTCTTGGAAGACTTGTGTGGGGTCTGAAGCGACCCTTGATACACGTTTGCCATCTCAGGCGGCTCCCGTGGGGTTTGAGCCTAGGACGGCCATGGACTGGGCGTGCCTCGACACTGGCGGACGCGTCTGATCGCGCGCAACCCCGAGCGTTGCTGATCCGGGACGCGATGTGCCTATATCCCGGATGCCACCAAACCCGGCATTGAATGCCCATCATGTGGTGCAGATGGTGACACACGCCAGACCAGAGACTCAGGGTGGCCAGGAATCCGCCGAAGCTGCCAAAGGATAGCCGCGGGGACGGGGACGGCGTTTCGTTTTGGCGTACCTGGCGGTGTGCCGCGTGCCACACCTCCCGACCATCGAGGGGGTTAATCGCGTATCAGTAGAGCCGAATGGGCAGTACGGCCGCCCGCGACGGGTCTGCCCGCTGAGTTACTGACACCCTTGACGACTCTGATCCGGCGGCGTAGTACTGAGAGGGTCCGCGCTTCCATCGCGTCCTCACGCGGAGAGTGAGACTCGGCGGGGCGTGGAGGTTGCGTCGAACCTCCCGGGAGATCAGCCGTGACGCAAGGTCGTGCCTCAGGCACCGGCCGCAGGCTCTGGCCGGTAGGTGCGCTGCGCACATCGGCAGCCGTGGTGTTGATTGTTCTGCTGAGTTTCGCAGCCCTCGCTTGGCTGGTCATGCTCCGCACTTCCGGCGACTCGATGACCTCGAGCCTGGGTCCGGGTATGGGCCAGACCGACAACATGGGCATGGCGGAGACGGGACCGGCTGCATCGATGACCTTGCCACTGTTCCTGGGCATGTGGGTCACGATGATGGTCGCGATGATGTTCCCCTCTGTGGCTCCCATGGTGGTCATCTACTCTCGCTTCTCGGCGGTACGGAACCAAAGCAAAGGCGCAACCGCAGTCTTTGTAGGTGGCTATTTGCTTTCGTGGACGCTGGTTGGTTTGCTGGCCTTCGCGGTCTACTTGAGCAGCTCGGCGCTCATGGGCATCCTGTCGCCGCGGGAGTCTGCTGTGGTGGGAGGCGGCGCGCTGCTGCTTGCTGGTGCCTATCAGCTCACGCGATACAAGACAGTGTGCCTACGGCATTGCCGCACGCCCATGGATTTCATGCTGCACTGGCGAAGCGGGCGCCGTGGTGGCCTGCAGATGGGCCTGCATCACGGGCTGTTTTGCCTCGGGTGTTGCTGGGGCCTCATGTTGGTCCTGCTCACCGTCGGGGTTATGAATTTGGTCTGGATGGCACTCGTGGCTGCAGTGATCTTTATCGAAAAGGTTCTGCCGTTCGGCTGGGCCACAGCCAAAGTCGTAGGCATCGTGCTTCTCGTGGTGGGCATCTCGCTGGGCGTGATGTCGATCCCGCTGACATCGATCGGTGGCTAGGAAAGGCCGCCAAGGAGGGAGGAGTGATGGTTTGGCGCATCGCAGGAACATACGTGGCGAGCTGCTCGTGCGATCTGATTTGTCCGTGTCCGGTGGACGCTCCGCCGAACAACCCGGACGGCGGTACCGAATGCACCGGTATGGGCGTGTTTCACATAGCCGAGGGCAGCTTGGACGACGTCGACTTGTCCAACATCAACTTCGCGTTTTACAACTACTGGCCCTCCAACCTGACCGCAGGCAATTGGAAAGTGGGGGTCGTAGTCGACGATGCTGCGTCGGATGAGCAGACACAGGCCTTGGAGCGGATCCTCTCCGGCCAGGAGGGGGGAACCTTCGGAGAGCTGGCCCAGCTCATAACTGAATTCCTCGGGACGGAGCGCGGCACGGTGAGTTTCTCCGATGGTGAAACGCCGACGGGCGCTGTGGGCGACAAGACCGAGATCAGGTTTGAGCCAAACCGAGGCGTAGACGGCCTGCCAACGACTGTGAAGAACGCAGCATTCGGGTTCGCTCCGGAATATCGGATTGGTACCTCCACCGGTCGCTCTGACGCCTTCGGACTGCCATTCAGCCCCTCATACGGGGAACACGCTGACTTCGAGTTCTCCAGCCAGGCCGAAGAGGCTGTGCGCGGGAGGGCATGAACCACGCGTCAGACGGGTGTCGGATCGACGGACCAGCGCAAGCGCGGATGCACAACTGAACGGAATCAACACGCAGTCTCCGGTGGGACGCCGATCTTTGTCCCTAGCCAGGACGACCATGCGGGCGTCCTGGTGCGGCAGCTTTCTACCTCAGGGGCGCCGGTCCAACTTCGTAGTGGTCGCGACGCTGCTGCATCCCAGCCGTGAGACGGCTAAGACGATTGTTGCCAGCCAGCAGCGGTTGGTCGCGGCGCATGTGGTGTAAACGCTTGCCTGGTTGCAGTGCTGCTTGGCCTTCCCGGCCCGTACGCGGCACAGCGGTGTGGGATGGGACAACTGGGACTGGTTGGCTTCTGACTGCTTTCACTGGGGCACTTATCTGATCGCGGTAACGGGGAACTTCGGTTTCCTCGCCCCGGTGTTAGCCAAACAGTCGCCGGTGGTGCTGGATTCCATCAACCGGTACGCCCCGTGGTGATCATCAATGGGTTGGCGGCCGTCTTGTTCATGATCGGTTACGTCATCTTCGGCAGTACCATGATCAGAACCGGAACGCTGCCGCGCTGGTCCGGCGTGTTGGTCACGGTGGGCGCTCCGGCCCACTTGCTGGGTTTCGGGATAGCTCAGCTGGTCTCGACCGCCGCCTGGCCGATCGCGATCTTGGGCAGTCTGAGTCTTGGCGCCTGGCTCGGCTGGGCAGGCTATCAGCTGTGGCACGCACCGGCCGCTTCGGACGTGCGCGTGTCAGAAAGGCCGACCTGAGTATGAGCACGGATCTGCGGAAAGTCCCGTCGCGAACCGCCCAGAACTGCTCATCGCATACGTTGATCATCTTCCGGGGTGATTCCCACACTCGCTGGCCTCCTTGTCCTGGTGGCCGTTGTGCTAATAGCTTCAACGCCTCGGGTGCTGTTGCAGCCCGATGAACAGGCGCGTACTGAGCTGAATCGCAGGTGCCTCAATGAAAGGTCTCTCTGCGGCGCCGTGTGGCTGTACGTGAGACTGGTCGCACACCTGGTTGTTCTGCATCCCGACGGCTCCAACGGCCGCACCGCGGCGCTTGTTGGGCGTCATTACCTGGCGCGGATCCGAACGATCCGATGCGAGTGAGCGTGATCACTAAGATCAACGGCGCGGCCCCGCAGTCCTGACGGTGGGCCACCTGGGGCCGGTGTATCGAGGTAAGCCGGTGTAACCTTGCGTGCCAGCTCACCGACCGAACGCTAGTGGGCCCGTACCGCTCTCCGTGGACTGATCTCGTCCCCGCTGGCCACCGCTTCGGGAGCCAACCTCCGCGGCTTGATCTCTTCCTCGCTGATGGGCAGCGCTTTGGGAGCCAATCTTGGATTGCTCCGCGCTACAGCTCCTGTCCGGCGGCCGATGGAGTGATTCCGCAGTTGGAACCGCTCGCGGGTGATTTCGACGTGTTTCCCTCGGTCGTCGGCCCGGAACCAGCGGACGTCATAGAAGCCGCCGGCAAACACCTCGTGGTTGAGATCGAAGCGGCAACGAATCACCTTGTCTGGCATCAGTACCACTTCGTCGTGATCGACGACCTCCCACTTGCCATGACTCTTTACGCATAGCTCCAGGTCAACTCCGGGATTCGGATTGGCGCTTGACCTGGGACCGAGCTCCAGGAAGAGGGCACCGCCCGGATCGGAGTCATCGTGTCGCGCAAGCCAGTCGTGGTCCCGGAATCCGCTAGCTCGATACCTCCACAGGTGACCAACGAAGAGTCCGGTCCAGATGGCGAGGTATGCAGCTACTGCCGACACGGCGGCCCATACGGCTTGCGCCCCTGAGCTATCCAATTGCAGGGGCAGAAGGGAGGCGACCATCGTTCCGACCGCGGCGGCGACGCAAGCCAAAGAGATCTGCCGCGCGAAGGGAGCACTTGCACGCCTGGCGGCACGTCTGAGCCCTCGGATCCAAAGCCGTTCCATCAATGAGCCTCCTCGCGCCAACATCGACTTGCCCAGGCATCCTGCCACCCCCGGCCTGACGGCGTGGGAAATCCCAAAAGAGGGCTGGCGAGCCACGGAAGTTCAGGCCCAGCTCGCGGAGTCCCCTGAAGGATTGGCCACCGTAGAGCGCATCCAAGAACGTTGCGGCACCTGCACTTGCGGCGGGCAGCGTCGCTGTGAAGTCGTGCGGCATCTACAACACCAGCGCTGATGATCGCCGTTGACGATGCCTCGGGCATCGCCAAAGCTTTGGTTCGTGGCAGGCAGCACCACGTCCGCTCCTGCGAAAGCGAAGCCGTTGTGCTGTGCTGGAGTGCTCGCAGGCATCCTGGCCGGCCTTGCTTACCTGCATCGGCTGGGCTGGGAGTTCGTCAGTGGCAGAGCAGGTGCCGTGGCCTAGCTCTCTGGCACGCGGGCCGTACGCTTCGGCGCAAGTTGCGACGTTTGTTACTCCCAGTCTGCGGATCGTTGTTGTTGCCTCGCGGTACGCGATCAGCTGCCGCAGAGGCGGGCGAGTGGTGGAGCGATCGTCCTACTGATGGCCTTGGGGTGGCGCTGATCTTGGCCGCGTTGCGGGTTGATGTGCCGATGCTGAGTGGCAGTAGTCCGGCCACGCGGCACGGCTGGGCACAGCATCGCGTTCCTGTTCATCATTGCGATGGGTGTGCTGGCGCCGTTGACGATGGCTCTCGCGGTGCGAGGCAACCCCGGCTGGCGGCTGATCGCAGTCGTTTCCCTGGCGGCAAGCGTGCTCTTCGTTGTCTTCTTGATCTTGCCCTGGTGGGCAACGCCTCATTCCTGATGGCAGTCATCACCCTCGTGGCTCGGATCGCGGCAATTGCGGTACGCATAGCGACGCACCAAGAGTCACAGCAAGATCAACAAGCGACATAGCCGCTCAGCCTTCGCTCTCGCCTGGACGAATCAGACCGGGCTCGATGCCAGGACAACCGCCTCGCCCCGCCGCGCAGGTCAAGCTTTGCCAAGATCCTGTTGACGTGTGTCTTGACCGTGGCCATCTGACCACAAGTGATCTGACGATCTGATCATTTGGCCAAGCTGCGGCTGATCATGGTGAGTACTTCGAGTTTCCGTTGCGTCAGGTCCTGCAGCGCCGGGGCACCCACCCTTACGGTGGTGGTCGGCGCAGGTGCTGCTCGACCAACCGGCGGGTCAGGTGAAGGTGCGAGCAGTGGCTCAGCGGCCGCGCCAGTCTCGATGAGCGGTCCGCGTTATATGTGGTCAAGATCAGCACCCGCGAACGGGCACCGTGCCTGCTCAGCTTGCGGGTGGCCGCGACGCCATCCATCACGGGCATCCGGATGTCCATCAACGCAACGTCCGGATCCAGCTCTAGCATCAGCTCAATCGCCTTGTGGCCATTGCCGGCCTGACCGCGAATGTCAAATCCCACGGCCGCAGAGCACCAACTCCAGCCCGCTACGGAACAGCTCGGGGACTGAAACAGTTGGTAACCGACATTCCTCGACGTGGCCCAACAAGATTGAGCGGCGCGTCTAGAGCGTCACACTGCTCAGCACCGTCGAGCTGTTGATCTTGAGGCGGCCACCCTCGTTGACCAGTCCGTACGCGGTGCGCTCGCGTACCAGACGGCCGTCGTTGAAGTAGTAGGTGAGGGTGGCTTGCGCTGAGTCTGGCGGGATGCCTCTCACATCAGCAACCGTGATCTTGCTGATGGCATCCCAGAATCGCTGATACGCCTGCCGCCCACCGGCATGGTTGGTTTGGTACGAGGCCGTCATCCGCGGCCAGGCTGCATCTGTGTTACGCGGCATCAGCGCGTAGTAGCTGGTGATCGCCCCACTGAGCTCCGCCGCAGTGGGCGTACCGCGGACAGTTGGTGCAGTCGTCGGTGATGGAGCCCGGGATCGCGTGCGAGGTTTGCTTCGTGGCGTCGGTTCCGGTGCTGGACCCTGCTGTGGTGCGGATGCTTTGGCAGTCGGCGAAGGTGCGCTTGGCGTCGGTGACAGCGGCGTGTGAGGACTTGTGCTCGCAGGTGCGGCCGAGCTCGACTGGCCTGTGCCAGCCGTCGGATTGGTGATCTGCCCCGCGTTTTCCGGACGGTTGAATTTTGTTATTTCATGCTGCGGCTTGCTGGTTTAGATATTCGATGCGGACCTGCTGCGGGGTTCGGTAGCCTAACGCTGAGTGGAGCCGTTGCCGATTATAGAAGATTTCAATATAGCGGGCAATATCTTGTTTCGCTTTGCGCCGGGTGGGATAGACGGTGCGGTGCACCCGCTCATTTTTCAGGGCCGCGAAAAAGGATTCGGCCAAAGCATTGTCGTAACAACATCCGGTGCGGCCCAGGGATTGCCGCATGTTCAATGCGGCGAGTATTGCGGCGAATTCGGTTGAGGTGTATTGGGTGCCGCGGTCGGAATGGAAAATGCAG
>JBKPAB010000003.1:0-3550 GCA_046726195.1 Actinomycetota bacterium | reverse complement strand
GCGCCGCCCATTTCCTCGAGCGAGACCTTCTCCCCTACCACCATTTCCGCCATCCGGGGCGAACCGAGGTACATGGAGGCATTCCCCTCGACCATGATCACGACATCGCAGAAGGACGGGATGTAAGCGCCACCGGCGGCGCTAGGGCCGAAGAGGCAGCAGATCTGAGGTACTTTGCCGGACAGCGCGACCTGGTTGTGGAAGATCCGGCCCGCACCCCTGCGGCCAGGAAACAGGTCGACCTGGTCAGTGATCCGCGCGCCTGCGGAGTCGATGAACCAGAAGATCGGCAACTCATCACGCAGCGCGACTTCGGTCATCCGGATGATCTTCTCCACGGTACGGGCACCCCAGGAGCCTGCTTTGACGCTCGGGTCGTTGGCGACGACGAGTGCAGGCCGTCCCTGGACCAGGCCGCGCCCAGTCACCACCCCGTCGGCCGGCAGATCGTCGGCCATCGCATTGGCCAGTTGGCCGTCCTCGACGAAGGTGGAATCGTCGAAAAGCAGCTTGATGCGCTCGCGTACGAAGAGCTTGTTGGCGCTTGCCAACTTGGCGGCCGCCCGCTCCGTCGGAGCCAAGGTGCGGTCCCGCGCCGCCCTGATTTGGTTCATGATCGACTACTCCACCGGCAGCCCAAGACGGCGGGCGATCAGGAGCCGTTGCACCTCCGACGTGCCCTCGCCGATCTCCAGCGCTTTCGCGTCGCGGTAGAAACGCGCCACGGGATACTCCTCCATGAAGCCGTACCCGCCGAATACCTGTGTTGCAATCCGTGCAGCGCTGACAGCGGATTCTGTGGCGTACAACTTCGCGATCGCCGCCGCCCGATTGAACTCACGTGCAGTGGCACCATGATCACGCATCGCTGCGGCGGCGTAGACGAGCTGGTGCGCAGCTGCCGCCATCACATCGAGATCAGCGATCTGGAAGGCGACACCCTGCTTGCGGCCGATCGGCACACCGAAGGAGGTGCGCTGCATCGCGTACTGCGTCGACAAGTCCAGGCAGGCCCGGATGCAGCCCAGCGCCAGAGCCGCGATGCCTACCCGCCCGCCGTCCAAGATCGAAAGGAACTGCCGGTATCCCTGTCCCCGCTCACCCAGCAGATGATCTCCGGGCACGTGCACGTCGGTGAAGGTCAACGGATGGGTGTCGGAGGCATGCCAGCCGAGCTTGGCGTAGCTCGGGCCCACCTCGAAACCCGGTGTCCCGGTGGGCACGACGATCGCGGAAACTTCCGGCTTGCCGTCGTCACGCGTGCCTGTCCGCGCCGTCACCGTGCATATCGAGGTGATTGCGGTACCGGAATTGGTGATGAATTGCTTGCTCCCGTCGATCACCCATTCATGACCACGCAGCGAGGCGCGGGTCCGGGTGGCGCCAGCATCGGATCCTGCTTCGGGCTCGGTCAGTCCGAAGGCGCCCAATGCGCGTCCGGCGAGTAGGTCGGGCAGCCAACGCGCTTTCTGTGCTGCTGTCCCGAAGTGAGTGATCGGGTTGATGCCGAGGCCGACGGCGGCCTCCAGGGTGATCCCGAGGGACTGGTCAACCTTGCCAATCTCCTCGATCGCGATGCACAGGCTGGTGAAGTCGCCAGCGCCGCCGTACTCCTCGGGTCCGCCGAGCCCGAAGAGGCCCAGATCCCCCATGAGCTTGATCGCTTCCAGAGGCGCCTCATGGGCGGCATTCCAGCGCTCCACATGAGGCGCGAGATCTCGAGCAGCGAAGTCAGCAACCGCGCCACGGAAGTCGTTGTGCTCCTCGCCGAGCGAGAACGTAGCGGTCATCAGGCTCTTTCCGTCGTCGCTGACCCTGACAGCATAGCTTGACGTTTACGTAAACGTCATGCCTAGACTCTTGGTCGGAGGACCGCATTGATGAGTGATCGAACCTGGAGCATTGGCGAACTCGCTGACGAGTTCGACACCACACTGCGCACAATTCGGTTTTACGAGGACCGCGGACTTCTCTCGCCCGAGCGGCAAGGCACGACTCGGATCTTCCACGATCGTGATCGAGTTCGGCTCCAGCTGATACTGCGGGGCAAGCGCCTCGGCTTCACACTCGATGAGATAGCGCACGTGATCAACATGTACGACGAGACGCCCGGCGAGCGGGGACAGCTGGCGTTCCTGATCGCCGATATCGGCAGGCGTCGCGAGGCCCTCCTGGCGAAGCGGCGAGACCTGGATGAGGCCCTGGCTGAGCTAGATGATCTTGAGAAACGTTGTCGCACCGACCTGAATCGCCTCAAGGAATCTCGCTGAGGATCGCGCGCGCCGGTGTCTGGACGAACGAGCGAGCCGCCGGCCTCCGCTAACATCCGACGTTGCGTACAGAGGGCTGGCGGCGAGGGAGTGAGGAAGACAGCGGCCTTCCAAGCGCGATCCGCGCGGAGCGAGCGCAGCGAGTGGAGCAATCAAATATGTGGTTGGCCTGAGGCGCTCTACTCCAAGGCGAGGGACGCGGTGGCATCCTGCTGGCCGGTGACGTCCCAGAGATGATGGATCACATCGTGCAGGAAGTACTGAATCAGCGTCACGACGCTGAACTCTTTGCCATCCGATCTGAACGCGCGGCGTTCGTACTGAGCCGGCGTGAGGGCCTGTATCCGAGCAACAAATGCCTGCGCGGCGGTCTCGATTTCGTCGGCGACGACCTCCGGGTCTTGTTCGTTGTACCGCTCCTTGATGGCGGTCTCGTCCTGATTCCAGTAGCTGAAAGTCGGCGTGTCCTCATTGAGCATCTGGGCAAGCCGGGCATCGAAAATTCGGAAGACGTCACGAACATGCGCGCCGTACTCCAGGGGCGACCACACAGACGGCTGCGGACGTGCCGTGACCGCAGGGCTTGAGCGCAAGATCTGAACCCATTCCTCCCCAGCGACGAAGGCGCGCTCAGCGAACTCTTCGGGTTTGATCTCACCCGCCGACAGCCCGCATTGATCGCACCGTTGAGTCAGCGTCCAGGTCCAGTCCTTCATGTCTGGTGGCGGTTGCACGACAACAGACTAATGCGCCTCCATCGGGTAGCCGGCTGCTCAGGTGGCTCCATCCAATGTCCACAGAGGGCGGTCTTGGACTGTGGAGAATTTGATCATTTCGGTGCATGAGTGGAGCACTTCTGTGGACAGTCCGGTGGACAAGAAAGTTGCTGGATTTTCTTTTCTGGATTGGGTTGCGAGCCGCGTTGAGAGGCTGTAGAAATCTCTTACGCACTTCCGAAAGGGGGGGCGCGACTGGGACCGAGCCAAGGGTCCGTACGGTGAGGTAACTCGCCGCAGCCGCCGGTGACGGGCGGCTGGGACCCATTGGGTCGCCCGGTCAGCTGGAGACGTCGCTTTAACTCCGGCTAACCAGTGGGCCCCTGCAACTCATACTTGGAGGGGCCCACGCTAGTTTGTCTGGGCTTGCTGCTCGCGCATCGCGCGCTTGGAATCCGACGTCGTCGTCACTCTTCGCGAACGAAAAGCATGTTCGCTCATCGCTCCTCCGATCGTCGGGCGCGCGATTTGCCGACGCTCGCAGCTTCGTGCCAGCTCCCCCTC
>JBKPAB010000002.1:0-3753 GCA_046726195.1 Actinomycetota bacterium | reverse complement strand
CAGATCTACTTCCGCATGGTGGGGCGGGAGAAGGCGGGCCACATCGAGGATGCCCGGGGCGCCACCTTGGGCTTCATCGAGGGGCATACCGTCGCCGAGCTGACCGAGATCGCAAATGAGGTCTACGAGGAGTCAATTGCTCACCGTGTCTGGCCGGGTACCAGGGCGCTTGCTCAGATGCACCTCGACGTCGGGCAGCAGGTCTGGCTGGTGACCGCGGCGCCGGTGGAGGTGGCCGGCATTATCGCGGCGCGGCTCGGACTGGCTGGCGCGCTGGGTACCACAGCCGAGCACATCGACGGTGTCTACACCGGGCGGCTCAAAGGCGATCTACTTCATGGCTCAGCCAAGGCTTGGGCCGTACGCGCGTTGGCGCGCGAGCACGGATTCGATCTTGCCCACTGCTTCGCGTACTCAGACTCCTACAACGACCTTCCGATGTTGTCACTGGTGGGGCATCCGTGCGCGATCAACCCTGACGGCAGGCTGCTCGCACACGCCGAGGAACAGGATTGGCAGATTCAGGACTATCGGAGCGGCCGGAAGGCCGCACGTCTTGGGCTGTTCGGGGCCGGGGCAGCCGGCGCAACCGCCGGAGCAGTGGCGACGGGTTACGCCGTCCGGCGCATCCTGCGGGGGTAGCGTGCGGGAATCAGCTCTTTCGGTTCATGACATAAAGCACCACTGCGGCAGCGGCAAGGTAGGCCGTATAGCCGAAGAACCCGAGTACGGCGAGGCCCTCGGCGCGGCCGTTCCGGTTTGCGAAAAGGCCCAGCAGGATGACGGCCACGGCAAGTAGGGCCACGGCAGCTGCACCGACGTACACGAAACCCCTGAGCTGCTCCAGATCGATCTGTCGCCTCGCGGTCTGGTTCGAGTCGTCGGTGGCGCGTACCGGACGGCGCAGCCTGACCACGATCACGGTGAAGCCGGCGAACGCCAGCAAGATCACCGCCAACGCCCAGAACACGAGGCTAGAAGAAGGCGCCGCGACGCTGCATGAGCAGCGCGTACAAGGTCTGCTGGATCGTCTCACGTACCTGGTCGGTGATGTTGAACACGATCATGGGGTCGTCGGCGGCTCCCGGCCCGAGTTCGTCGGTGGTGATTGCCTCGCCGAACTGGATGATCCACTTGCTCGGGAGCGGAATCATGCCGAGCGGTCCGAGCCACGGAAACAGCGGAGTGATCGGGAAGTACGGCAGGCCGAGGGCCCGCGAGACCGCGGGCACTCTAGCGATCAGCGGATAAATCTCCTCCGATCCCACAATCGCGATGGGAATGATCGGCACCTGAGCGCGGATGGCTGCTGCGACAAACCCGCCCCGACCGAACCGCTGCAGCTTGTAGCGATCGGCGTACGGCTTCCCGAGCCCCTTGAACCCCTCAGGGAAGACGGCGACGAGTTGGTTAGACCCGAGTAGCCGTTCGGCATCCTCCTGACAAGCCAGCGTGGTGCCGGTCTTGCGAGCAAGATCATGAGAGAAAGGGGTCTTGAAGATCAGATCCGCGCCGAGCATCCGGACATGCCGGCCGATCTCGTCGTAGACGACCGTGTGCAAGATCATTCCGTCGAGCGGTAATGTCCCGGCGTGATTCGAGACGAGTAGCGCCGAACCATCGGTGGGTAGGTTCTCCCCCCCTCGAACCTCCACCCGGAACCAGGATTCGGCGAGCTGTCGTAGCAGCGGGAGATAAATCTTGGTGGTGAACTCGGCATCGAATCCGAACTCATCGACCGAGTAGTCGCCCTGCAGTCGGGTACGGACGAAGGCCAGCGTCTCCGCCACCGACTGGTCCCACTCGATTCCCAGCACCTCCGCCAACGACGCCAGGACGTGTACCGGGTTGGCGGCGATCTCGCGCAGCTGAGTGATCGGAATCGACTTCAGGCTGCCCAGCGATCGGGCGGCTGATCGAGCCAGCTCGCTCAGCAAAGCGCCAATGGCCGGCGCACCAGGGACGTCCTTCGACCCCGCATTGGGATCCGGGCCACCACCACCCGGAATTCCTGAGCGGCCCGCGCTCGGCGTAGCGTCCTCACTCGGCTGGGACGGGTGCGCCGCTTGCGGCGGTGCCAGCCGGCGAGCCGAAGCCGACGGAGAAGAGCCACTGCCGCGACCCGCTGGGCCGTGGCTGCCGAGATGGATGATCTTCGCGTCAGCCACCATGCGCCGCCACACCTTTAAGCACCCGACTCGCAGCGTCGAGCGCACCATCCACTCGCTCCGCGCCCAGCAACCCAGGCTTAGCGACGCTGACGAACTCCTCCAGCGCAGCCAGACTGCTGAACGTGGGAACAAACCCTGTCGCCCCTGTGAAACGGGATGTGTCCATGGCTCGACCATAGGTGAGCGCATCGACCTGATCGGCTGAGAAGTCCAGCAACCGCGCCTGCCTGAACAGCGAGGCCACCAGCGGCGCCGCAAGGTGCGGAACACCCACCGCGGGCCGGCCCATCTTGCGAAGCGCCTGGGAGAGGGTGACGATATCGGCCGCAGCGACATTGAACGTCCCAGGCACGTCATGGTGCGTGACCAACAGCAAGGCGGCAACAGCGTCGCTGGGATGCAGGAACTGGAGCCGAGCATCGAAGCCCATGACACGCGGCACCACCGGAAGCGAGAGGTAGTGGGTGACGTTGCTGTCTACACCAGCGCCCATGAGATTTGCCAGCCGCAGTGTGGTGACAATCACATCGGGACGGCGCCGGGCCAGGCCACGGACGTAGCTTTCGATCTCCAGCGAGTCCTTGCCAAAGCCCGTACGCGGCTGGGCGCGGGCCGACATGTCCTCGGTGAACTTCGCCGGGTCGCGCGGGGATGCCCCATAAACCGAGATCGAACTCTGCACGATGAGTTTTCGAACCGTCTCCGCCTTCTGGCAAGCGGCAAGGAGCTGCATCGTGCCGATGACGTTGATCTCCTTCATCGAGGACCGGCCGCCGGCCGTACCCGGACTAGCGACCACGGCAAGATGCACCACGGTGTCGACACCACGCGTCGCGATAACCCTTGAAATCACCGGATTGCGGATGTCGGCGCGTACAAAATCAGTCCTGCCCAGGTCCTGCCGAGGCCGGACGACATCGATGCCGATTACCTCGACCTGATCCTCAGCGGCGAGCGTGCGGACGAAACGGGTACCGAGGTCACGCGAGACTCCGGTGACTAGGACTACCCGTTTCGCGGCCATCAAGGTGTCCAGCCGGTGCGGCTACTTGCCTGCGCGGCGGCGCTGGATTCGGGTGCGCTTTAGCAGCTTGCGATGTTTCTTCTTCGCCATCCGCTTGCGGCGCTTCTTGATGACCGAACCCACTTTTGCACCCTCTCGCTCCCGAGACAGCAATGTGGTCCCGGACCTGATCACTTGCCGGCGCTTGTCGCCAGACAACTCCCGCATGTTACCGGCCATGACCGGTGGACGCGAGTCAGCCGATAGTCTCACCATCAGTGAGCTATCTGGACGACTTCTCCGCTGGGAGCGGCCATCGCAGCCGACCGCGTGCTTGGCTGCGAACCGACGCACCAGTGCTCAGCCTGAACGGCGAGTGGAAGTTCCGCTGGTCGCCGGTCGCCCATGGTCTTGACGAGGAAGCCGCCCACCCGGACTTCGACGACTCGGCCTGGCATGCCATCCCGGTGCCCTCGCATTGGGTACTTCCAGGCACCTCAGCCAAAGCTGCCGAAGGCGGGTACGGGCGGCCGATATATACCAACATCCGTTACCCGTTCCCGGTCGACCCTCCGCAGG
>JBKPAB010000001.1:0-5891 GCA_046726195.1 Actinomycetota bacterium | reverse complement strand
TCCTGGGCCTCCTTGGCCTTTAATGCAGCAGGTGGGTGGGCGCGTTTCGCGCGAGCTGTGGCTTTGACCTTGCCGGTGACCTGCGTAAAGGCCGGATCGTCCTCGGGTCGTTGGCGACTCGGCGGCACTGGCGGCTGCAGCAGCTGGTCCGCCGCCAAGGGTGCAGCCGCTTGAGCCGCCGCTGGCGCCCCTCCGACAGGTGCCGACGGCGCCGCGCCGGCTTTTGCTTTGAGTGCTGGCGCCGCCTTCTTGGCAGTTGCTCGACCCAATGGGCTGACTGCGGGCACCTTCTTGGGGAGCGGCGCTGGCTTCTTGGCCGCAACCGAGCCCGGACCGAAACCTGTCGTGGTCACCGCAAGTGCCGAGGGTGGGGGCCGTACTCCTTCAAGATCGACCGGTACGCCAGCAGCCTTGGCAGCCTTAAGTCCTTTCTCGACCTTGTCGACCGCCGGCTCGTCGCGCCGCAGCTCCCTCATCGCGCCATCGATATCGGCAACGGCTTGTTTACCGGGGAATCGCAACCGGCCGGCCATCAGCGCGCTCATCGCCGCGTTCCCGGCGGCGCGCTGCAGGGCAACGACCGCCCGCGGACCGACCTTCGGTGACGGCCGAGGTTGGCGAGCTTTTGAGCGGGCGCCCTTGAGCGCGTCAGTGGCCTGGGCCTTGGCATTGTCGGCCGTCTGACGTGCGCCGCCCATATATCTGAGGATCTCGGAGTCGGCCGGGTACGGCAGCCCGCGGTCAGGCACTCCGCAGGGCAGCCCAGTATGCCCGTTGGGGCATAACTTGGGCTGTACGAAACCAACGTGCACGTAGCTTTCCTACGCTCTGTACAGGTTGCAGCCTGTGCAGAGCGCTCGCAACCCACGTTCACGTAGGTTTCGAACTCGAGAAAGGACAGGCGCATGGAAGAACCACGCAAGTTGTACCGCAGTCGAAACCAGCGCATGGTGGCCGGCGTATGTGGCGGCCTTGCCGAGTACCTCAACGTCGACGCGACGCTGATCCGGGTGATATTCCTCTTACTGGCGGTGTTCGGCGGATCCGGGCTGGTGATCTACCTCGCGATGTGGATCCTCGTCCCCGACGCCAGCAAGCGCCCACCAACGGTCTGAACGGCACCCGAGGGCTTGCTGCAGTTGCACCTTCCGGAGGCGCATACGCTCCGCTATGTGGTGATCGGGACCCTCCCAAACCCGCGCGCCTCCATCGCAAACGCCGTACGGGATCGCGTTGCGGGTGACTTCGAAGCGCAGCATGCCGAGATTTGGCGAGAGGGCACGCGCTGGTTTAGTGAGCAGGATGCGATCTGGCGCGTACACGGTGATACGTCGATGTTCATCGGAGCGATTCGAGCGCTGCTGCTGCAGGCGCTCCACCCAGTAGCGCTGCATGCGGTCCGAGAGCATGCCGGATTCCGCCGCGACTTCTGGGGTCGATTCCAGCGCACCAGCAGGTACGTCGCCCTGACCACGTACGGCACGGTGCCCGACGCCGAGCGTGCGATCGCCCGGGTACGAGCGATCCATCGCCGCGTGACGGGCACGACCCCGGACGGCCGCCTCTACTCAGCTGACGACCCACACCTGCTTATGTGGGTCCACGTCGCCGAAGTGGACAGCTTCCTCACGGCCTTTCACACATTCGGCAATGGGACGCTCACGCCAGCCGAAGCAGACGAATACGTGCGCCAAATGGGCTTTGTCGCCGCCCGGGTGGGCGTTATAGATCCACCAACAACCGTGACCGAGCTCACCGCGATCATCGAGAACTACCGGCCCGAGCTCAGCGGATCAGGTCCTGCCCGGGAGGCGAGCAGTGTGCTCCTTGTCAATCCACCATTCACCGGCCTCACCCGGGCGGGTTATTACCTGCTGGCCGCCAGCGCCGTCTCGATCTTGCCGGCCTGGGCCCGTACCGAACTGTTCTTGCCAGTACTGCCGATCACCGAGCGCGCCTTGATCAGACCGTTGGGCCGCTCGGCCATGTACGCACTCCGCTGGGCACTCTCCGACTTCTCAGAATCCAGTTGACTCGTAGCGTTCCCGTCTTGAGACGGCTGGCGAGGGTCAAATCGGCTGCGAGGACACCCGCTAGCCATCTCAAGACGGCAAACGGGATGAGTGAGATCAAAGCGCGTTACCCCGGAGCCTCTTCCTCTTTCTCTTCTTCACCCTCGCGCTGCACAAAGAGGCCCTGCACCGGTTCCTCCTCTTCCTCACCTTCAGCGCGTTGGACGAACAAACCCTGGACCGGCTCCTCTTCCTCCTCCTGACGCTGCACGAACATCCCCTGGACGGGCGCTTCCTCCTCGGCCGCGTGCCTCTGCAGGGAAGGTCCGCCGGAGGAAACGGCCGCGGTTTGCACCGGCGGCGGCGCAGCCATCACCCGATCGGCGTTGGCGGCTGCCTCCCGTTCGTAGCGATCCGACGGATTGCTGATCTTGATCCCGCCCGGCGCCGAAGTGCCGTCTACGGGTCCACTGCGCTGCTGCACGACATGGGTCAGTTCATGGGCCAATGTGGTCTTGCCGTCCGGTGTCGACGGGTCGTACTTGTCGCGCTGGAAGACCACATTCGAGCCGACCGTGTACGCGTGCGCATTGACCGCCGAAGCCGACGCGGCGGCTGCTGAATCGTCGTGCACGCGTACGTCGGAGAAGTCATGGCCGAGGCGCGCTTCCATGTCCTCGCGTACGTCGGGTTCCAGCGGCCGCCCGCCAGACTTGATCACGTCGTGCACCGAGGATCGCTCCTCCTCCAGCATCGAGGTCACGGCGCCATTCCCGACCGTCCGCTGCAGCCCGAGGATCGCGTCTGCGTCGAGCACGTCGCCACGTCCATGCAGCACGGCCCGGCCAGGATGGGTTTCCCGGTCGCTGTCGATCCGGGATCCCTTGGGACGCAACGAATCCTGCCGTTCCTCGTTCAGATGGTGATGCATGGTTGACCTCCTCAGCCGTTTTCAACTCTCGCACGTCATTGCGTGAGTGGGTAGTAATGGCCGAACTCGCGTTCCAGCACCAGCCGGCCCAGTTTGCGGTATTCCTGTTCGACGGCAGCGATCACCTGCTGCATCGACACCGGGGTGCCAGCGGCTGCAGCCAGGTACGCCGCGGTGGTCGATGCCGAACGGATGTTCCCGCCGGCCATCTCGAAGGACTCGGCCAAGAAGTCCAGATCGATGTCATCAGCCAGCGGTAGTGGTGGCGCCAGGCACCTGACCCACAGCGCGCGACGCAACTCCGGCGTCGGCGAGGGGAAGTCGATGATCGCGTCCAGCCGCCGAGTGAACGCCTCGTCGATGTTGGCCCGCAGATTGCTCGCCAGCACGGCTAGCCCGTCGAAGGTTTCCAGCCGCTGCAGCAGATACGCGCTTTCGATATTGGCGTAGCGATCATGAGCATCCTTCACGTCGCTGCGTTTGCCGAAGATCGCATCCGCCTCGTCGAAGAAGAGCACCGCGTTCACGCCGCCGGCTTCGGCGAATATGCGCTCCAGGTTCTTCTCGGTTTCGCCGATGTACTTGTCGACCACCGTCGCAAGGTTGACCGTGTAAAGATCAAGTCCGAGGTCGCGGGCGATCACCTCGGCCGACATGGTCTTTCCGGTCCCCGAGTCACCCGCGAATAACGCCGTGACCCCGCGGCCGCGACCCCCGCCGCGGCGCATCCGCCACTCCATGAGCACCGTGTCCCGATGCCGGGCGCGTGCCGCGAGTTCCACCAGAGCCCGGCGTACGTTCGGCGTCAGCACCAGGTCGTCCCAATCCACCTCCGGCTCGATGCGGCGGGCGAGCCGTTCCAGACCGGCAGCGTTCTGAGCTTGTACGCCCCGACGCAGATCGTCGGCGGTGATGTGCCCGTTACGGAGCTGGGCCGAGGTGCGCGCCGCTTGGACCGCCCGCTGCACCTGAGCCGGGCCGAGCGCAAGATGCCCGGCCAGCCCTTCGGCATCCACCCCCGCAGCAGCGTCATGACCGGCGGCGTCCAGCTCCCGGGTCCAGAGTTCAATGCGGTGCCCGACGGTGAGCAGCGGCGCGTCAACAGCGAGCGGATTCCTCCTCGACCACTGCGGGTCCCAGGTTGAGGCGCCAAAAAGCAGCAGCGGGACATCCGCCTCAGCAAGCCAGCGAACGACGTCGGCATCAGGCTCGGCGACCTGCTCGATCGGTCCGGCCACCAGACCCGCTCCGCGCAGTAGCGCCTCGCGAACCGCGAGAGCTGCTACGACTCGGGGATCGTGTACCGCGGCCAGCCGACCAAGATCAACTACCACGGCTCTAGTGCCGAACTCGGCCAGCGCCGCGACCGCGGTGGCGGCGCCGCTGCCGGCGATGCGCTCCTTCAGGTGGACCAGCCGTACGCCCGAGGCGAGCGCGTGGGCCAGCTGACTGGACAGATCCGTCTGATAACCGGCCACCTCGATGATCAATCCAGCCAGTTCTGCATCCGGCGCGTCGTCGCCTAACAGGTGGGCGACAACCCGGTCCGGCACTCGCAGGCCACGGGTCAGCATGGGCCGTTCGGGATCCTCGACAACGATCAAGCCCTGCCTGATCAGCGGCCGGCTCGGCTCCAGCCGAGATCTGGCCGCCGCGCTGAGCCCGGAGGCTCCGGCGAGCTGCAGGGCAAGTCCCACGGAGGCGCGGCGCCGGGTGACGTCGTCGTTGAGATAGCCGTAGAGCCGCTCAAATCTTGAATCAAGATCAGGCAGCAAAGCGATCATGAGCAACTCGACGTCGAGTGAGGCCAGCCCGGCCTCGCGGGCCAGCCTGCGGAGTCGGATATCGTTTCCGGACCGTTCGGCCTGCTCCGCCTCGGCGTTCAAGATCGCGAGCTGTTCATGATCAACTGTGACACCTTCTGCGGCGGCCGAGCCGAGCAGCAAGTCGACGGCGTCGTCGTTGAGATAGAGGCCGCGGAATGGGTCGTCAGGAGCCGGATCCGCGGCCCGCCGTTCCGCGACGAGCTCGCGTACCCGCTGTTCCACGATGGCGGCCCGGCCCAACAGGTAGCCGAGTGAGTCCCTGGCCGTGCCACGGGCTCGATCGGCTCGCAGCGGACCGTCGGTGATCATGAAGCCCTCGTGATCTTCCGCTGTCGGCGCATCGACACTCGAGCTGGGTCGGCCAGATGCGCGCCCCGAATGGTCTGGGCCGGAACTCCAGCGCGTTCCTCTACGCCACTGCGCCCTGTCGCAGGGCCTTCGAAGGGCGCTGTCCTGAGCTTGTCGAAGGGCTCAGGCCGGGTGGCGGGCTGTTCTGGCTCTTTTGCTCGATCCGATGCTGCTGGTCGCTTCGACCGGCCCGTACGCCCCGACTTCCCAGTGCGTTGGGACTTGGCCGCGGGCTGCGACGGTTTGGACTCCTCAGGTTCCTTGTCGACGGCAGAGAGTCCTACGTTCTCAGACACGGGAACATCGCTGGACCCGCCGAAGTGGAAGCGCGGCGGCGCAATGACCGGTGGTCCGACCTCGAACTGCTGGCCAGTGTTGATCGGTGCGCTAACCACCACATCAATGGACGGCTTCAGTTCACCACCTAGCGCTGACCACACGTCGGCAAACCCGCGATCCTCCGGCGGTGGCAATCCGACGGTCAGTGGTACCGGCAACCCAATCTCCGCGAGCGGCCCGCTCAGCAGATCGGCTGGCATCGCGTCGTACCGGATGAACGCACCCAACAGCGCCGACAGCAGCCGGTGCTCGTCCTCGGGTCGCTGAGTCCAGGCGGTGACCAGGTAGGACAATTTGAAATGCCGCGGTGGTAGGTGACGGCCGATGATGCGGGTCTCGTTTTCGTTGTACTCGTTGAGAACGCCGCGTTCCCGGCGCCGCAGGTCCTCGCGAATGTCGTAGAGGTAGACGTCGACAGTCGGAGTGGTACGACGG